>NZ_CP029495.1:957912-1277216 GCF_003325475.1 Chromobacterium phragmitis | reverse complement strand
GGGTCCAGGCTGGCCGGCGACTGGCGGTTGTTGAGATTGCGGCCGATCTGGCGGCCTTCGCTGTCCAGCAGGAAGCAACGGATCACGTCCGGCAGCGCCAGCATGGGCTTGGCGGCCAGGTCGAACGGCGTGCCCTGCATCAGCGAGATCGCGCTTTGCACGAAGCTTTGCCGCGCCAGCTCGATCTGGCGGCGGGTGAGCTTGCGCTTGAGCAGCGCGTGCGCCATCAGCTCGTCCCAGCGTTCGTCCAGCTTGGGGGTGATGATGTCGTCGCCTTCGGGCAGATCGGCCGGACGAGCGATGAAGAAGCCCTGGATCAGGTCGCAGCCGGAGTCCATCGCGATCAGCACGTCGCGCTCGGTTTCTATGCCCTCCACCACTACCAGCGCACCGATTTCGTGCATCAGCCGCACCAGTCTGGACAACAGGCTGCGGCTGCGGGGCTGGGTGATGGCGTTGCGCAGCAGCTGGCGGTCGAACTTCACCAGGCTGGGCTCCAGCTGGCATACCCGCTCCAGATTGGAGTGGCCGACGCCGAAGTCGTCGATCGCGATCATGAAACCGTTGTTTTTCAGGATGTGGACGCCTTCGATCAGCGCCTCGTCCACTTCCAGCACGTGCTCCAGCACCTCCAGCACCACTTGGTGCGGCTCCAGGCCCGCCTGGCGGATGTGGTTGACCAGCGCCATCGCGCGGTCCGGCCGCGACAGCGAGGCGGCGTCGACATTGAGGAACAGCCAGCGCGGATGCTCGGACTTGAGCTGCAGGAAGCGTTGGATGTGGGCGCGGCAGACGGCCAGGTCGAGATGGTGGCGCTGCTCCGGCGACGCGGCGGTGTAGAAAGCCTCGGCCGGGGAGAGCGCGGTCTGGTCCTGTTCGGCGCGCAGCAACGCCTCCACGCCTATGCTGCGCCGATGCGCCAGGCTGTAGACGGGCTGGAAGTGGCTGCCGATTTTCAGGCCGGCGTGCTCGAATGCTGTCATCGCGATACTGCCTCCGTGTCCAAAATTCGGGCTCTGTCGACCCTTGTCCGCTGCTGAAGCAATCGGCATTCCAGTTTAGTGCATGCGCGTTCAAATAAAAAACGGGCCCGAGGGCCCGTCGTCAACGATTGTTAAGCGCGCGCGGAAAACAACAGCGGCGCGTCTTATCGTCAGCCTTGCTGGATGCCGGCCACCAGCCACTTGCCGCCGGTGGTGCCGTCTTTCACGTAGTGCCAGGTTTCGGTGAACGGCACGGCCGGCGCGCCCACTTCTTCGCTGACATTGCCGCTGAACGTCACGCTGGCGATGTAGGCGCCGTTTTCGATGCTGGCGTCGGACAGTTGGCAGTCCAGTTGCGGGAAGTCGGCCACGCCGCTGTTGCCGGCGATGTCCTCGCGCAACGCGTTGAACAGGTCCGGCGTCATGTACTTGCGCACTTCTTCCAGGCTGTCGGCGGAGTTCAGGTTCTGCAGATGCAGGAAGGTGGCCTTGGCTTGGCGCAGGAAGTGCGGCGTTTCGGTGCCGTCGGGCAGGCGCGCCGCTGCGGGCGCGGCGTTGAAGCCGCCGCCCAGTCCGTTGCCGGCCGGCGCCGCGCCGCCGTTCAGGCCGGAGCCGATCTTGGGGATGGCGTCGAAGCTGGATTGCGGCGTTTGATCGGCCATGCCGCGCGGCATGCCGGCCGGTTGCGGCGCGTTGGCGGCCGGATTGCCGGCCTTGCGGCGGAAGAACATCATGCCGCCGACCAGCGCCAGGCCCAGCAGGGCCAGCATGCCCCAAGGCATGCCGCCTTTTTCAGGCTGTTGCTGCGGCGCGGCCTGATGGGCCGCCTGAGGCTGCTGGTCCGCCGGCATGGCGTTCTGTTGCTGGCCGGGCTGCTGCGCGGCCTTGTCGTTGCCGGACGATCCCGCCATGTAGCCGATGGCGGCGCCGGCCACCGCGCCGGCCGCGCCTGCGGCCAGCGCGGTGCCTACGCCGCTCTTGGCGGGCGCCTGAGCCGGCGCGGCCGCGCCGCCGCGCGCTTGCGGAGCGGCCATCGGCTGCTGCGCCGGAGCGGCCGGCTGATAGCTGCGGGTGGGGGCGGAGCGCTGCATGCCTGCGCTCTTGCCCTTGCCGATGCGCGCGGCTTCGGCAAACGGGGTGGCCAACACGGAAACCATGGTGAAGGCGAGTACGATCGTCTTCGCGCGAGTGGTCATGTTCTTTTTCCTGGTAGGTTTGAATTGCCCGGGTATGACCGGGCCGATGGGAATTAGTTTTGTGCCGCCGGCAGAATTTCAAGCACGCGGGCGATGCCGCCGGCGATGCCGAAGCGAACGTTGTAGCGATACAGCGACACGCCGTAAATCCGTTCCGGATCGTCCTGGTAGGCTGGGCGCGGATCCTGGGCCAGCACTTGCTCCACCAGCAGGATGAAATCCTTAGGCGGCGAGAGCTCGGCCAGGTGGCTGCGCGCCGTCTCGCTCCACTCCACCCGCAATAGCGGAGGAGGGCCGTCGACAAAGCCGCCGACCGCGTCCGGCCGCGCTTCGACAAAGGGAATATAAGGCTTGATGTCCAGCACCGGCGTGCCGTCCAGCAGGTCGGCGCCGGCCAGCTCCAGCGCCACGCCATTGTCGCAGCTCACCGAAACCAGCTCCACCAGCGACAGCCCCAGCGGATTGGGCCGGTGGGTGGAGCGGCTGGCGAACACGCCCACCTTGGCGTTGCCGCCCAGGCGCGGCGGGCGCACCAGCGGCTGCCAGCCGCGGTCCATGGTTTGGTGGAACACGAAGTGGATCCAGACGTGGGAAAAGGCCTCCAGGCCGCGCACGCAGTCGGGCTGGGCATACGGCGGCAGCAGCTCCAGCCGCATGCGGGCGGCGCTGACCAGCGAGGGCTGGCGCGGAATGCCGAATTTTTCGCGATAGGGCGAGCGGATGACGCCTATCGGTTCGAAGCTGTAGTTCATCCCGGAATTGTAGCACCGGGGCGGTGTGCGGAATCAGGCAGCCATCCGGTTTGGAGGGATGGCTGTCTCTGGCCATCAGGCGGCGACGCCAATGAAGTGCTTGTTGTAGCGCGCGTTGAGCCTGCTCATCGGCAGCAGCATGAAGAAGTCGGCGCAGTTGAAGTCCGGGTCCCAGGCGGGCTCGCCGCAGACATGGGCGCCGGCGCGCAGGTAGCCCTTGATCAGCGGCGGCAGCGGCACCGGCGCAGTGTCGTCTATCACCCGGTCCAGCGGCAACGGCAGGTGGGGAAACACCCGCCATTCGGCCGGCGACAGGTATTGGCCTTCCAATTGGCGATACAGGCTGACCGCCTGGTGGCCGCCATCGGTCAGCGACACGCTGGCGCAGCCGGCGAGATAGGCGCCGCCTTGCTGTTGCACGTAGTCGGCCAGGCCGGACCACAGCAGCGCGATCACCGCGCCGGAGCGGAAGTCGCGGTGGACGCAGGAGCGGCCCACTTCGATCAGATTGTCGCGCAGGTGGGAGAGGCGGGAGAGATCGAACTCGTGTTCGGAGTACAGGCTGGGCGCGCGGCGGGCGGCTGCCGGGGGCAGCATGCGGTAAGTGCCCACCACCATGCCTGTATTGTGGTCTTCGACGATCAGGTGGTCGCACAGCTCGTCGTATTCGTCGCGGTCGATGCCCAGTTCGGCGGATGCCAGTTCGGCGCCCATTTCGCCGGCGAAAACATCGAAGCGCAGCTTCTGCGCGCGGCGGATATCGTCCGCTCCCTGGGCCAGGCGCACGGCTAGGCGCGGTTTGCTTCGGTGTGCAAGCTGTTCATTTAGCAGCATGTTTTGCCCCTCGTGGTGGTTCAGCACATGCTAGGCGGGCTGTTTGACGTCGCGATGTCCATATCATGACCATGCAGTGAAGGGGGCTTGACGTTTCTATGACGGCGGCGGGGTTATTGAAATCAAGGACTTATCAGTTAAACCGTTTTGGCGTAAAATAGACCGTTTTTCCGTTCGGTTTGCTCTTTCAGCCATGATTTATCCGACAAGCTTCGACGTGATAGTGGTGGGCGGCGGTCACGCCGGCACCGAGGCCGCGCTGGCCGCCGCGCGCATGGGCTGCGCCACGCTCCTCCTGACGCACAACATCGAAACCCTGGGCCAGATGTCGTGCAATCCGTCGATCGGCGGCATCGGCAAAGGCCATCTGGTGAAAGAGGTGGACGCGCTGGGCGGCGCGATGGCGCTGGCCACCGACATCGGCGGCATCCAGTTCCGCACGCTGAACGCGTCCAAGGGCCCGGCGGTGCGCGCCACCCGCGCCCAGGCCGACCGCATCCAGTACAAGGCGGCCATCCGCGAGATGCTGGAGAACCAGCCCAATCTGACGCTGTTCCAGCAGCCGGTGGACGATTTGCTGATCGAGGGCGACCGCGTCGCCGGCGCCATCACCGCCATCGGCATCACCTTCCGCGCCAAGACCGTGGTGCTGACCGCCGGCACCTTTCTGTCCGGCAAGATCCACGTCGGCATGGAGAATTACACCGGCGGCCGCGCCGGCGACCAGGCGGCGAGCACGCTGGGCGAACGCCTGCGCGAGTTGAGCCTGCCGGTGGGCCGGTTGAAGACCGGCACGCCGCCGCGCATCGACGGCCGCAGCGTCGACTTCTCAGTGATGGAAGAACAGCCGGGCGACACGCCGGAGCCGGTGTTCTCCTACCGCGGCAAGCGCGAAATGCATCCCAAGCAGCTGCCGTGCTGGATCACCCACACCAACGAGCGCACCCACGACATCATCCGCAGCGGCTTCGACCGCAGCCCGATGTTCACCGGCGTGATCGAAGGCGTCGGCCCGCGTTACTGCCCGTCGATCGAAGACAAGATCAACCGTTTCGCAGACAAGGACAGCCATCAGGTGTTCCTGGAGCCGGAAGGCTTGACGACGCACGAATTCTATCCGAACGGCATCTCCACCAGCCTGCCGTTCGACATCCAGCTGGCCGCCGTGCGCTCGATCCGCGGCATGGAGAACGCCCACATCCTGCGCCCCGGCTACGCCATCGAATACGATTACTTCGACCCGCGCGGCCTGAAGGCCTCGTTGGAAACCAAGGCCATCCTGGGCCTGTTCTTCGCCGGCCAGATCAATGGCACCACCGGCTATGAAGAAGCCGCCGCCCAGGGCCTGCTGGCCGGCCTCAACGCCGGCCTGTTCGCCCGCGAGCAGGATGCCTGGTGTCCGCGCCGCGACGAGGCTTATCTGGGCGTGCTGGTCGACGACCTGATCACCAAGGGCGTGTCCGAGCCGTACCGGATGTTCACCAGCCGCGCCGAATTCCGTCTCCAGTTGAGAGAAGACAACGCCGACCTGCGCCTGACCGAGATGGGCCGCAAGCTGGGCGTGGTGGGCGACGAGCAGTGGGACGCCTTCTGCCGCAAGCGCGACGCCGTCGAGGCGGAAAAAGCCCGCCTGCAAGCCACCTGGCTGCATCCGTCCAAGCTGCAGGACCCGGACGCGCTGGCGCGCGTGCTGGGCAAGCCCATCGAGCGCGAATACACGCTGATCGACCTGCTCAAGCGCCCCAACGTGGCCTACCGCGAACTGATGGCGGTGCCGGAAGCCGCCGCCGGCGCGCCGGAACTGGCCGACGAGGTTGCCGAGCAGGTGGAAATTCAGGTCAAATACCAGGGATACATCAATCGCCAGAACGAAGAGCTGGCTCGCCGCGACAATCTGGAAGACATCCGTCTGCCGGGCGACATCGACTACAGCCTGGTCAAGGGCCTGTCCAAGGAAGTGCAGCAGAAACTGAACCAGCAGCGTCCAGAGACGCTGGGACAGGCTTCGCGCATCCAGGGCATCACCCCGGCCGCCGTCGCCCTGCTGATGGTGCACCTGAAGCGCGGCTTCACCGACGCGAAGACCGCATGACACTACATACCGCCGAATTGAAACAGGGGCTGGCGCAACTGGCGCTGGATCTTTCCGAACCGCAACTGGAGCTGCTGGAGCGCTATCTGGCGCTGCTGGTGAAGTGGAACCAGACCTACAACCTGACGGCCATCCGCCAGGAAGAGCGCATGGTCAGCTATCATTTGCTGGACAGCCTGAGCCTGGTGCCTCACCTGGCGGGCGGCGCGCGCATGCTGGACGTGGGTTCCGGCGGCGGCATGCCCGGCATCCCGACCGCCATCGCGCGGCCGGACCTGCAGGTGGCGCTGTTGGACTCCAACCACAAGAAAACCACCTTCCTGCGCCAGGTGGTGCTGGAGCTGGGCCTGCCCAACGTCCAGGTGGTCACTGACCGGGTCGAGGCTTACCAGCCGGAGCAGAAGTTCGATCGCATCACCAGCCGCGCGTTCTCGGAGCTGTCCGAGTTCGTCAAGCTGACCCGCCATCTGATGGCCGACGACGGCCAGTACGTGGCGATGAAGGGCGTGTATCCGTATGAGGAAATCGCCTTGCTGCCGCAAGGCGTGGCGGTTTCGGAGGTGCTGCCGGTAACGGTGCCGGGGCTGGACGCCGAACGCCATCTGGTGAGGATGGTGCTGCAATGAATCCACGCGTGATCGCGGTGGCCAACCAGAAGGGCGGGGTGGGCAAGACCACCACCGTCGTCAATCTGGCGGCCGGTTTGGCTGAACTGGGCAAGCGGGTGCTGATCGTCGATCTGGACCCGCAGGGCAACGCCACCATGGGCAGCGGCATCGCCAAGCAGTCGCTGGAGAAGTCCGGCTACGACGTGCTGTTGGGCGAGGCCACGGTCGAGGAGGCGCGCCAGGACGCCAAGGCCGGCGGCTACCACGTGCTGCCGGCCAACCGCGATCTGGGCGGCGCCGAGCTGGAGCTGGTCAACGAGCTGGCGCGCGAGGCGCGGCTGAAGAACGCGCTGGCCGAGGTGGCCGGCGACTACGACTACGTGCTGATCGACAGCCCGCCGTCGCTGAACCTGTTGACGCTGAACGGCCTGGTGGCCGCAGACAGCGTGCTGATTCCGATGGTGTGCGAGTACTACGCGCTGGAGGGCCTGTCCGACCTGGTGGCCACGCTGCGCAAGGTGCGGATGGCGGTCAATCCCAAGATCGAGATCATGGGCTTGCTGCGCACCATGTTCGACGCCCGCAACAACCTGTCGCAACAGGTGTCGGAACAGCTGGCGCGCCACTTCGGCGAGAAAGTATTCCAGACCGTGATTCCGCGCAACGTGCGCCTGGCCGAGGCGCCCAGCCACGGCCTGCCGGGCCTGGTCTACGACCGCAGCTCGCGCGGCGCCCAGGCTTACCTCGCGCTGGCGCAAGAGCTGGTCGAACGCCTCGAACCCGCAACCGCAACTCCCACCGTCTGACAATATGGCCAAACTCAAAGGATTGGGGCGCGGACTCGACGCGCTCCTGTCCACCGTTGACGCGGTGGACGACAGACTTTCCACCCTTCCGATCGACAGCATCCGCCCCGGCAAGTACCAGCCGCGCAGTTTCATGAACGAGGCCGCGCTGGACGAGCTGGCCGCCTCCATCCGCGCCCAGGGCATCATCCAGCCCTTGATCGTGCGCGAACTGGGCCTGGGCGACTACGAGCTGATCGCCGGCGAGCGCCGCTGGCGCGCGTCGCGCAAGGCCGGCCTCGCCGAGGTGCCGGTGGTGATCAAGAGCGTGCCCGACGAGGCGGCGCTGGCGATGGCGCTGATCGAGAACATCCAGCGCCAGGAGCTGGACCCGATCGAGGAAGCGCAAGGCATCAAACGCCTGATCGATGAATTCGGCCTCACCCACGAGTCCGCTGCCGACGCGGTGGGCCGCTCGCGCAGCGCGGTGTCCAATCTGCTGCGCCTGCTGGTGTTGCCGCAGCCCTTGCAGCAGATGATGCACGAGGGCCAGCTGGAGATGGGCCACGCGCGCGCCTTGCTGAGCCTGCCGACGGTGTCCCAGCTGGAGCTGGCGAACGAAGTGGTGCGCAGGGGCATGTCCGTGCGCGAGGTGGAGCGGCGAGTACAACAGCATGCTGCGCAAAAAACCACAGTTGCGGCGCAGCAAAAACGCGTCGATCCCGACGTGGCCCGGCTGGAGGAGCAGGTGTCAGAGGCTATTGGCGCCCGCGTCAGCATCCGCCACGCGTCCAATGGAAATGGCAAGCTGGTCATAGATTATGCGAGCCTGGACGAACTGGATTCACTGCTGGCGCTGCTGCAAAAAAAACCTAAAAAATGAGTTTGTTGCAGCGCAAAAAGTCTGCTGGAGCAAAGTTGACGCAACTCAAGGGCGAAGCCTATAATCCAGCGGTTTTTTTGCACTGGCGATCATGATCTATTCGGAAGTGAAGCGCGTGCTGCGCCTGCAGGCCAGCCTGGTCGGCCTGGCCGTAGTCGTCGCGCTACTCGCCAGCGCAGGCAACGTGACCGTCGCCATATCCGCTTTGCTGGGCGGACTGGTGGTGTTGGGACCGGCCCTGGTTTACGCCAGGATCGCCTATGCCAAGCGCCATGTCGCTCCCGCGGTGCTGATCAAGGCGCATTTTCTGGCCGAAGCGGTAAAGTTTTGCCTGACCGTACTGTTAAGTGGTGCGGTTTTGGCCAGTTTCAAGGATTTGTCCGTAGTCGGATTTTTGGGTGGGTTCTTTGCCGCCACCTCCGGCTACGGCTTCGGGCTTCTAATCAAAAATTGAGAAAAGAGCGATGGCAAGCAACGCAACCGATTACATCAAGCACCATCTCACCTTCTGGAATTCGGATCCTTCCGCCGGCTTCTGGAGCCTGCACGTAGACACCTTCTCCATTTCGCTGGTTCTCGGCTTCCTGTTCGCCGCCGTGTTCGCGGTGGTGGCGCGCCGCGCCAGCATCGAAGCGCCTGGCCGCCTGCAGCTGTTCGTCGAGATGATCGTCGAGATGGTGCAGACCCAGGTTCGCGAAGTGTTCCACGGCAAGAGCAAGATGATCGCCCCGCTGGCGCTGACCATCTTCTGCTGGGTGTTCCTGATGAACTTCATGGACTTGTTCCCGGTAGACCTGTTCCCGATGGCCGCGCAGTGGATCGGCTACGCCTTCTTCGGCCTGGAGCCGCACCACGTGTACTTCCGCGTCGTGCCGTCCGCCGACGTGAACTCCACTTTCGCCATGTCGCTGTCGGTGCTGATCCTGATCGTCGGCTTCTCGATCAAGGCCAAGGGCCTCGGCGGCTGGGGCAAGGAACTGCTGACCGCTCCGTTCCACAGCTCCCACCCGGTCGGCGCCATCATCCTGGCTCCGCTGAACTTCGCGTTCCAGCTGGTCGAACTGGCCGCCAAGCCGATTTCGCTCTCTCTTCGTTTGTTCGGCAACCTGTACGCCGGCGAACTGATCTTCATCCTGATCGCGCTGCTGCCCTGGGGCCTGCAGTGGGTGCTGGGCGCGCCGTGGGCGATCTTCCACATCCTGATCATCACCCTGCAGGCCTTCGTGTTCATGATGCTGACCATCGTGTACCTGAGCCTGGCGGTGGAAGCGCACTGATTTACCGTAGATTCATCCTTCTTTTTACCCAACCATCCTTGCTTTAAGTCTTAGGAGATACACAATGGAAGCACTCGTTTCTCAGATTCAGTCGATGACCGCTATCGCTGCCGCTCTGATCATTGGCCTCGGCGCTCTGGGCACCGCTATCGGTTTCGCCATTCTGGGTGGCAAGTTCCTCGAGTCCTCCGCTCGCCAGCCGGAAATGATCCCGGTTCTGCAAACCAAGCTGTTCATCATCGCCGGTCTGTTGGACGCGATCTCCATGATCGGTGTTGGTGTCGCCATGCTGTTCACCTTCAACAACCCGTTCCTGTCCGCTGCCCTGGCTATCGTTAAGGCGGCTCACTAATCCGTTTCCGACGGATACGTAGACGGTTGTTGTAGTCATACTCTGGAGGAAAACAAGCGTGGAATTCAACGTAACACTACTGGGCCAGGCGATCACGTTCGCCATCCTGGTATGGTTCACCATGAAGTTTGTTTGGCCTCCGCTTACCAACATGATGGATGAGCGGGCCAAGCGTATCGCTGATGGCTTGGCCGCCGCGGAACGCGGCAAGCAGGATCTGGAAGCCGCTGAAAAGCGCGTTGCGGACGAAATCCGCAAGGCCAAGCAGCAGGCGACCGAGATCGTGGTTGCCGCCGAAAAGCGCGCGAACCAGATCGTGGACGAAGCCAAGGAAGCGGCGCGCACCGAAGGTGCCCGCATCGTGGCCGACGCCAAGGCGGAAACCGACCAGGAAGTGCTGCGCGCCAAGGAATCCCTGCGCGCGCATGTCGCCGATCTGGCCGTTGCCGGCGCCGAGAAGATCCTGCGCAAGGAGATCGACGCCGCCAAGCACGCCGACCTGCTTGCCTCCATCAAAGCGGAGTTTTAACTAACTCATGGCAGAACTCATTACCGTCGCAAGGCCCTACGCCGAAGCGGTATACAGCCTCGCCACGGAACAGGGCAAGCTCGACCAATGGTCGGACGCCCTGTCGTGGCTGGCTGCCATGGTGAATAACCCGGATCTGGCCCAAGTCGTCACCAATCCGAAACATACCGCACAAGAGGTTGAGGCGCTGATGCTGGATGTGCTCGGCTCGCGCGGCAACGATGAGGTGAAACGCTTCATCGCCGCGCTGATCGAGAACGCCCGTTTGACGCTGCTGCCTGAAATCGCCGCGCAGTTTGAATTGCTCAAGGCGCAATCGGAAAACATCGTGGACGCCCTGGTGGAGTCCGCTTTTGCTTTGTCCGATGAACAGAAAGCCGAACTGACCAACACGCTTTCCAAGAAATACGGCAAAGCCGTGCGTCTTGACGTGCGTGAGAACGCCGACCTGATCGGCGGCGTTCGCGTGTCGGTGGGCGACGATGTCATCGACGCTTCCGTGCGCGGCAAACTGCAGGCAATGGCAGCAAGCCTCAAGAATTAGGAGAGATCATGCAGTTGAACCCCTCTGAAATCAGCGATCTGATCAAGGCCAAGATCCAGAATCTGGCTGAAGGCGCTGAAGTTCGCACCAAGGGCACGGTTATCTCCGTGACCGACGGTATCGTCCGCATCCACGGCCTTGCCGATGTGATGCAGGGCGAAATGCTCGAATTCCCGGGCAACACCTTTGGCCTCGCCATGAACCTGGAGCGCGACTCTGTCGGCGCCGTGGTGCTGGGCGAGTACGAGCACATCTCCGAAGGCGACGAAGTCAAGTGCACCGGTCGCATTCTGGAAGTGCCGGTGGGTCCGGAGCTGATTGGCCGCGTGGTCAACGCCCTGGGTCAGCCGATCGACGGCAAAGGCCCGATCAACGCGCAGAAATCGTCCCCGATCGAAAAGATCGCTCCGGGCGTGATCGCGCGTCAATCGGTATCGCAGCCGATGCAGACCGGCCTGAAGTCCATCGACTCCATGGTTCCGGTTGGCCGCGGCCAGCGTGAGCTGATCATTGGCGACCGTCAGACCGGCAAGACCGCCGTGGCGCTGGACGCCATCATCAACCAGAAGGGCAATGGCGTCATCTGCATCTACGTAGCCGTGGGTCAGAAGGCTTCCTCCATCGCCAACGTGGTTCGCAAGCTGGAAGAGCACGGCGCGATGGGTCACACCATCATCGTGGCCGCCACCGCTTCCGAAGCCGCCGCCCTGCAGTTCATCGCTCCGTACTCCGGCTGCGCGATGGGCGAATACTTCCGCGACATCGGCGAAGACGCGCTGATCGTGTACGACGACCTGTCCAAGCAAGCCGTCGCCTACCGTCAGATCTCGCTGCTGCTGCGCCGTCCGCCGGGCCGCGAAGCCTACCCGGGCGACGTGTTCTATCTCCACTCCCGTCTGCTGGAGCGCGCCGCGCGCATCAACGAAGACGAAGTGGAAAAGCTGACTGGCGGCGCCGTGAAGGGCAAAACCGGTTCGCTGACCGCTCTGCCGATCATCGAAACCCAGGCCGGCGACGTATCCGCGTTCGTACCGACCAACGTGATTTCGATTACCGACGGCCAGATCTTCCTGGAAACCGACCTGTTCAACGCGGGCATCCGTCCGGCCATCAACGCCGGTATCTCGGTATCGCGCGTGGGCGGCGCCGCTCAGACCAAGGTGATCAAGAAGCTCGGCGGCGGTATCCGTCTGGCGCTGGCCCAGTACCGCGAGTTGGCTGCGTTCGCGCAGTTCGCCTCGGATCTGGACGAAGCCACCCGCAAGCAGCTGTCCCACGGTGAAGTGGTGACCGAACTGATGAAGCAGAAACAGTTCTCCACCCTGTCCACCGCGGAAATGGCGCTGACCCTGTGGGCGGTGAACAAGGGCAGCTACGAAGACGTTCCGGTGAAGAAAGCCCTGGCTTTCGAAGCCGAGTTCCTGGCCAACGTGCGTGCCAACCACGCCGAAGTGCTGCAGGCCGTGAACGCCTCCGGTGATCTGTCTGCCGACAACGAGAAGGTACTGGCCAAGGCGATGGAATCGTTCAAGGCCGGCTACAGCTTCAACTGAGCCTTCGACTCACGTCGTAGCTAGAGAAAGGTTCAGGATATGGCAGTCGGTAAAGAGATTCTCACCAAGATCCGAAGCGTGCAGAACACGCAGAAGATCACCCGCGCTATGCAGATGGTGTCGACCTCGAAGATGCGCAAAACGCAAGAGCGTATGCGCGCTGCCCGTCCTTACGCCGAGAAGGTGCGCACGGTTATGGCGCACCTCGCTCAGGCGAACGCGGAACTTGGTCACCCGCTGCTTGCCCGTCGTGACGTGGTCAAGCGCGCCGGCATCATCCTGGTTTCCTCCGACAAGGGTCTTTGCGGCGGCCTGAACGTGAACTCGTTCAAGCGCTTCTTTGCCAAGGTCAAGGAATTGCGGGATCAGAACGTCGAAATCGACGTTTGCTGCCTGGGCCAGAAAGGCCTGGCGGCAGCCCAGCGCGCCCGTCTCAACGTGGTGGCTAGCGCGGTCCATCTCGGCGACGTGCCGAAGATGGAAAAACTGATTGGCCCGCTTACCGTTCTGTTCAGCCAGTACGCTGAAGGTGAACTGGATGCGGTTTACATCGTCTACTCCGGCTTCGTGAATACCATGAAGCAGGAGCCGGCACTGGAACAGCTGCTTCCGCTGACTCCGCACCATATGGTGGTGGAGCATTCGCACTCGTGGGATTACCTGTACGAGCCGGATGCGCCGACGCTGATGGAATTCTTGGTGCGTCGTTATCTGGAATCGGTGGTGTATCAGGCTCTGGCCGAGAACATGGCTTCCGAGCAGGCCGCGCGGATGGTGGCGATGAAAGCCGCCACCGACAACGCGGGCAACACCATCAAGCAGCTGCGCCTGGTATACAACAAGGCGCGTCAGGCGGCGATTACCACCGAGTTGTCGGAAATCGTGGCGGGCGCCGCAGCGGTGTAAGCCGTTTACGGAACTGTGAAAAGTTTATTTTAGGAAGCGATAATGAGCCAAGGCAAAATCGTACAAATCATTGGCGCGGTGATCGACGTGGAGTTTCCGCGCGATGCCATGCCGAAGATTTATGATGCCCTGAAGCTGGTTGACGTCGATCTGACGCTTGAAGTTCAGCAACAGCTGGGCGACGGCGTGGTCCGCACCATTGCGATGGGCAGCTCCGACGGTCTGAAGCGTGGCATGGCTGTTGCCAGCACCGGCGCACCGATCTCGGTGCCGGTGGGCACCGCCACCCTCGGCCGCATCATGGACGTGTTGGGTAACCCGGTGGACGAAGCTGGTCCGGTGGCTACCGACAAGCGTCGCGCCATCCACCAGACCGCTCCGAAGTTCGACGAGCTGTCCGCCGCCACCGACCTGCTGGAAACCGGCATCAAGGTGATCGACCTGCTGTGTCCGTTCGCCAAGGGCGGCAAAGTGGGCCTGTTCGGCGGCGCCGGCGTGGGCAAGACCGTGAACATGATGGAGCTGATCAACAACATCGCCAAGGCGCACTCGGGTCTGTCCGTGTTTGCCGGCGTTGGTGAGCGCACTCGTGAAGGCAACGACTTCTATCACGAGATGAAGGACTCCAACGTTCTGGATAAGGTGGCGATGGTTTACGGCCAGATGAACGAGCCGCCGGGCAACCGTCTGCGCGTGGCGCTGACCGGCCTGACCATGGCCGAGCACTTCCGCGACGAGAAGGACGAAAGCGGCAAAGGCCGCGACGTGCTGCTGTTCGTGGACAACATCTACCGTTACACCCTGGCCGGTACCGAAGTGTCCGCCCTGCTGGGCCGTATGCCGTCCGCGGTGGGCTACCAGCCGACGCTGGCCGAGGAAATGGGCCGTCTGCAAGAGCGTATTACCTCGACCAAGGATGGTTCCATTACCTCCATCCAGGCCGTATACGTCCCTGCCGATGACTTGACCGACCCGTCCCCGGCGACCACCTTCGCCCACTTGGACGCAACCGTGGTTCTGTCGCGCGACATCGCATCGCTGGGTATCTACCCGGCCGTGGACCCGCTCGACTCCACCTCGCGCCAGCTGGATCCGCTGGTCGTCGGCGAAGAGCATTACTCGGTCGCCCGCGGCGTGCAGTCCACGCTGCAGCGCTACAAGGAACTGCGCGACATCATCGCGATTCTGGGTATGGACGAACTGTCCGAGGAAGACAAGCTGGTCGTGGCTCGCGCCCGTAAGATCCAGCGCTTCCTGTCCCAGCCGTTCCACGTGGCCGAAGTATTTACCGGTTCGCCGGGCAAATACGTTTCGCTGCGCGAAACCATCAAGGGCTTCAAGGCGATCATTGCTGGCGAATACGACCACCTGCCGGAACAAGCGTTCTACATGGTTGGTGGCATCGAAGAAGCCGTCGAGAAAGCCAAGACGCTTAACTAAGGAGAGGGCTAATGTCCAAGATGCATGTGGAAGTGGTTAGCACCGAACAACTCATCTATTCCGGTGAGGCCGAGTTTGTCGTGGCGCCGGCTACCGAAGGTGAGATCGGTATCTATCCGCAACACGTGCCGCTCCTGACCCGTATCAAGCCCGGCGTGCTTCGTCTGAAGGTGCCGGGCTCCAAGGAAGAAGTACTGGTGGCGGTGTCCGGCGGCATGATGGAAGTGCAGCCGAGCCTGATCACCGTGCTCGCCGATACGGCGATCCGCGGCGAGGATCTCGATGAGGCCCGCGCCAATGAGGCGAAACGCGCTGCCGAGGATGCCCTCAAGCACGCGACCGACGACATGAGCACGGCCAAAGCCCACGCCGCACTGGCGGTGGCGATTGCCGAACTCAAGACGCTGGATTACCTCAAGAAGCGCGCTCACTGATTACGCGATGCGCAATCGTGTATAGTGCAAGGCTGCCACGCAAGTGGCGGCCTTTTTCCGTTTTTGGCTTTGGCAAATACATATCATGGATAGTCTGAGTATCGTCATCCTTGCCGCCGGCAAGGGCAAGCGCATGTATTCCAGCATGCCCAAAGTACTGCATCCCATCGGCGGCGAACCGATGCTGGCGCGGGTGATCCGCACCGCGCGCGGCCTGAATCCTTCCCGGTTGGTGGTAGTGTACGGCCACGGCGGCGACCAGGTGCGCGAGCGCATCGGCGACGGCGACATCGTCTGGGCCGAGCAGGCCGAACAGCTGGGCACCGGCCACGCGCTGAAGATGGCGCTGCCGCACCTGCCGGCGGACGGCAAGACCCTGGTGCTGTACGGCGATGTGCCGCTGACCAAGACCGGCACGCTGCAGCGTCTGATCGACGCCGCCGGCAGCGGCATGGCGGTGCTGACCGACGTGCTGGACGACGCCAGCGGCTACGGCCGCATGGTGCGCGGCGCGGACGGCAAGCTCAAGGCCATCGTCGAACACAAGGATTGCACGCCGGAACAGTTGGCCATCCGCGAAATCAACACCGGCATGATGGCGCTGCCGAATGCGCGGCTGGCAGGCTGGCTGAACGCGTTGAAAAACGGCAACGCCCAGGGCGAATACTATCTGACCGACGTGCTGGAACTGGCGGTGAAGGACGGCGTGGCGGTGGAAAGCGCCAGCGTGGACGCCAGCTGGGAAGCCGCCGGCGTCAACAACAAGCTGCAACTGGCCGAGCTGGAGCGCATCCTGCAGGCCAATCAGGCGCGCGCCTTGCTGGAAGCCGGCGTGACGCTGGCCGACCCGGCGCGCATCGACATCCGCGGCGAAGTGACGCACGGCATGGACGTATCCATCGACGTGGGCTGCGTGTTCGAAGGCGCGGTGGCGCTGGGCGACCAGGTGGAGATCGGCGCCTACTGCGTGCTGAAGAACGTGAAGATCGCGGCCGGGACCAAGATCGCGCCGTATTCGCACCTGGAGGACGCGGTGGTGGGCGAAGCCTGCAAGATCGGCCCCTACGCCCGCCTGCGACCCGGCGCGGAGCTCGCCGCCCGCGTGCATATCGGCAATTTCGTCGAAGTGAAAAAGAGCAAGGTGGGAGAGGGGTCCAAGGTCAATCACCTGACCTATATCGGCGACGCCGAAATCGGCCGCAAGGTCAATGTCGGCGCCGGCTCCGTCACCTGCAACTACGACGGCGTGAACAAATTCAAGACGGTGATCGGCGACGACGTCTTCGTCGGCTCCGGCACGCTGATGGTGGCGCCGGTGACGCTGGAGGACGGCGCCACCATCGCGGCAGGCTCGGTGGTCAACAAGACCGCGCCGGCCGGACAGCTGACCGTAGCTCGCGCGCGCCAGACCTCGGTGCCGGGCTGGAAGCGGCCGCAGAAAAAGAGTTGAGCGAGCGGCGCCGCCGCGAGGCCCGGCAGCCTGTTTGGGCGCCGGGCTTTTTCATGGGCGCCGTGCGGGAAGGGCGCGCAAGGCGTTTCACTCCAGGCGGTAAACGCAGCCTGGTTGCGGGGGGCGGCTTTTATCGGTGATCGCCACCACGCCGCCATCCGCCGACTCCAGCCATTCAGACGCAGGGTTGGCTTTGCCGTCAGCGGGGCAGCGCAGCGGTCGGGCGATGCCGTCGCCAAAGCTCAGCCAGGCGCTTTCCCCCCATTCGCCGTCGGCGCCGGCCAGAAAGCCGAACACTCCCTTGCCCGCGCGCTGCAGGCGCAGGGGAACGAAATCGGCGGGCAAGGCCGCCGCGCCTTGGCCTTCGCGCCAGAGAAAACCCCGAGGCTTGCCGCTTTGCTTCGATACGAACCAACCCAGCACCGAGCGACCATCGCGGGAGAGATCCAATACGCCGGCCAGCGCGGAGTCCTCCGGGCCCACCTCCAATGGCGGCGAGCCGCGCCGCCAGAGCACGGCGCGGAGGTCGTCCCGCTTGCCGGCGGAAAGCGCCAGCGTCATGCCGTCATCGGACCAGCGCAGATAGGCCGGCAGGATAGAGTCGTAGCCATCCAGCGCCTGATGCTGTTCGCCGCGCGTCCAGTTCAGCCCAGGCAGGCTGCTTTGATGGCGGGTGCCGATCAACAGTATCTTTTCCAGCGCCTTGGCCAGTTGGCTGTCATCTCCCAGCAACTGCTCCTCGCGCGCCAGCAGCAGGCTGCCGCCGTCGGGCGACAAGCTGACGATATGCGCGGCGACGGTTTGCCGGAGCTGGGGGGCGGCCTGAGCCATGCCCAGACAGGACAAGCCCATCAGGCAGAGCAGAACGGTTCTAATCATGAGTTTGGCTTTCCTGGCTTGGGGATGCTGCTGGCGCGGGCTCGTCCTCGGCGGGCGGCGGCAGGCGCAGCCAGCCCTGCAGCCGCGGATGCCCAACCTTGAACATGCCGTGTTCCGTCTGCAGCGGCATGCGCTCTCGCGAGGAGCCGAAGGGGCCTGGGTTCTGCTGGATGATCTCCACGTAGTCCGCTCCCACTGCGCTGACGATGGCGACATGGCCGTAGCGGTTGAAAATCCATGGCGAGAATACCGCCAGATCGTCGGCCTGAGGCGCGCTGGCGCCGCCGTTGCGGAACTGGAGCAGGCCGCGTTGCGGATTCAGGGCGCCGTCCGGCAGCGCGGGCAGGAAGAAGTCGCGGGCATGGCCTTTGTCGTAGGGCATCTTGTGCCCGAAGCGCTGGTAGTAGTAGCGCTTGACGAACTCTACGCACTGGAAGCGCAGCCCCAGGTTGTAGCCGTCCGGCGCTAGATTACGGCCGTCCACGTGCTGAACGCCGCCGTTGTAGTGCACCGGCACGCCGTTCAGGCTGTCGACGACTTCCCCGATCGAGCGCGAACGGTTGCTGTTCCAATGCGTCGCGCCCCAATACCCGGCCAACGCGAGGAGCGGAATGGCCAATGCCGCGCGCAGTTTCTTGGTTTGGCTCGTCATCGTTTTTGCTTCCGTATTTTCCAATAAGCGATGGCCTCGGGCGCGGCCAGCGCGATTCCGCCTGAACCCTGCGTCAGCGCCGCGCGCAACGGCATGATGGACAGCAGGTTGGACCCATGGGCGAACCCGGCCAGCATGCAGACCGCGGCCGCCAGCCTGGCGCGGGACGGCTGGGCATGGATATGGGCGGCAGCGTTGAAGGCGCTCAGCGCCGGCATCAGCCACAGGCAGGCGCCGCGCAGTTGCAGGCCGCAGGCGATATCGCGCCTGGGCGGGCCGTTCCAGGCGCTCCAGGCCTGCAGCAGCCGCGCCGGCTTATTCGAACAAGGCATCGAGATGGCAGCTGCCGCGTTTCGCGCCCTGCAAGCGAAGCACCCGCAGGGCATGGCGGCCATCGAGCGCCAGGTGGCTGGCCGCCAGCGAAACCGTGAATACGGCGCCGGGGACTTTCGCCTCCGGCGGCAACAGCGCGTCAACCCCGGCGCTCGCGCCATCGGCGTCGCGCAGCAGATAACGTTGCTTGGCCAGATCGCAGCGGACCAGCACCCATTCCTCTTTTTGTTTTTCCAGGGTGCCGGTGAACAGGTCGGTCATTTCCGCCTGGGCATTCGCCGCCAGCGTCAGCAGCAGGCCAGCGGCCGCGCGCCATGCATTCATTTTGCCATTCCTTTTCTGGGAGCCGGGCAGGGATACGATCCAGGCATCGCATTGAATGGCGAACTATGCCAAACAGTCAGCCTTGAGACAAATATTTCGCCTTGGGCGGGGCGCATGCCTGATTCTCAGCAGGCGCGCGCGGATGCGTCGGCGGAGCTGTCCCGGCTTGCCTGGCGGATTTGAGGCTGCTATCATCACAAAACTTTCGAAACGAAACTTAAAATGACAAAACGAAACACCCAGCAGCGCCGGCATGCCATTGCCGCGCTGGTGCAGGAAAAGGGCGAGGTCAGCGTGGAAGAGCTGACCCAGCGTTTCGCCACGTCGGAAGTCACCATCCGCAAGGACCTGGCCCTGCTGGAAACCGGCGGCTTGCTGCTGCGGCGTTACGGCGGAGCGGTGTCGCTGCCCAGCGAGATGGTGGCGGAGCCGGACGCGGATAAAGTTTCGAAGCGAAAGCATGCCATCGCCCGAGCGGCGGCGGAAAGGCTGCGCGACCACAACCGCGTGATCATAGACAGCGGCACCACCACCAGCGCGATGATTCCGCTGTTGGGCAACAAGCGCGGCCTGGTGGTGATGACCAATTCGCTGAACGTGGCAGGCGCGCTGCGCGAGCTGGAGAACGAACCCACCCTGCTGATGACCGGCGGCACCTGGGATCCTCATTCCGAGTCGTTTCAGGGCCAGATCGCCGAGCAGGCGCTGCGTTCCTATGATTTCGACCAATTATTCATCGGCGCCGACGGCATAGACCTGGAACGCGGCACCACCACCTTCAACGAACTGGTGGGGCTGTCCCGCGTGATGGCGGACGTGGCGCGCGAGGTGATCGTGATGGTGGAGTCGGAAAAGATAGGCCGCCGCATCCCCAACCTGGAGCTGCCCTGGGGCAAGATCCATACCTTGGTGACTGACGACGGCCTGGCGCAAGACGCCAGAGACAAGATTCAAGCGAAGGGCGTGACGCTGATATGCGCGCCCGCCATTCAAGACACGGCAAGGAGAAAGTAAATGTGCGGCATCGTCGGCGCCATCGCGCAGCGCAATATCGTTCCCATCCTGGTAGACGGCCTCAAGCGGCTGGAATACCGCGGCTATGACTCCGCCGGCGTGGCCGTGCTGGCCGGCGACGAAATCCGCCGCGTGCGCCGCGTCGGCCGCGTGGCCGAAATGGAAGGCGCCGCCGCCGAAGAAAACCTGCAGGGCTTCCTCGGCATCGGCCACACCCGCTGGGCCACCCACGGCGGCGTGACCGAATACAACGCCCACCCGCACATCTCCTTCGGCAAAATCGCCGTCGTGCACAACGGCATCATCGAAAACCACGAACAACAGCGCCAGCGCCTGAAAGGCCTGGGCTATGCCTTTGAATCGCAAACCGACACCGAAGTGATCGCCCACTTGGTGCATCACTACTATCAGGCCGGCAGCAGCCTGTTTGACGCGGTCAAACAAGCCACCCGCGAGCTGACCGGCGCTTACGCCATCGGCGTGATCGCCGTGGACCGCCCGGACGAACTGGTGTGCGCCCGCATGGGTTGCCCGCTGCTGGTGGGCCTGGGCGAGGGCGAAAACTTCATCGCCTCCGACGTCTCCGCCATCCTGTCCGCCACCCGCCGTGTGATCTTCCTGGAAGAGGGCGACATCGGCCACCTCACCCGCGACGGCGTCAAGCTGATCGACAAGCACGACCAGCCCATCGAGCGCCCGGTGCATCTGTCCGACGTGTCGCTGGCGTCCTTGGAGCTGGGCCCGTACAGCCACTTCATGCAGAAGGAAATCCACGAGCAGCCGAAAGCGCTGGCCGACACTATCGAAGCGGTGCAAGACGCCGGCTTCCATCCGGAACTGTTCGGCGCGGCCGCCGCGGCCATCCTGCCGCAGCTGGAAGGCGTGAAAATCCTGGCCTGCGGCACCAGCTACTACGCCGGCATGACCGCTAAGTACTGGATCGAAAGCATCGCCGGCATCGCCTGCGACGTGGAAATCGCCAGCGAATACCGCTATCGCGACGCCTTCGCCAACCCCAAGCACCTGATCGTCACCATCTCCCAGTCCGGCGAAACGCTGGACACCATGGAGGCGCTGAAGTACGCCAAGGAGCTGGGCCACCAGTACGCGCTGTCCATCTGCAATGTGCGCGAATCCGCCATCCCGCGCGCCAGCGACCTGGTGTTCTACACCCGCGCCGGCGCCGAAATCGGCGTGGCCTCCACCAAGGCTTTCACCACCCAGCTGGTGGGCCTGTTCGCGTTGGCCGTGACCCTGGGCAAGACCCGCGGCCGCGTATCGGCCGAGATGGAAGCGAAATATCTGGACGAACTGCGTCACCTGCCGGGCAGCGTGCAGCACGCGCTGAACCTGGAGCCGCAGATCAAGGCCTGGTCCGAACGCTTCGCCGCCAAGGACGACGCGCTATTCCTCGGCCGCGGCCTGCATTACCCCATCGCCCTGGAAGGCGCGCTGAAACTGAAGGAAATCTCCTACATCCACGCCGAAGCCTACCCGGCCGGCGAACTCAAGCACGGCCCGCTGGCGCTGGTGGACGAAAACATGCCGGTGGTGGTGATCGCCCCCAACGACGCGCTGCTGGAGAAGGTGAAGTCGAACATGCAGGAAGTGCGCGCCCGCGGCGGCGAACTGTTCGTATTCGCCGACGCCGACAGCCACTTCAGCGAATCCGACGGCGTGCACGTGATCCGCACCCCGCGCCACGTCGGCATCCTCAGCCCCATCGTCCACACCATCCCGGTGCAGATGCTGGCCTACCATGTCGCGCTGTCGCGCGGCACCGACGTGGACAAGCCGCGGAACCTCGCAAAATCCGTCACAGTTGAGTGAGGCAGCTAGAGCCAGTTGACTAGAGTGTCCGCTGCGCGTCCGATATTACCCAACTCTGCGCGTTGAATTTTACCCAGGGAGGAAAGCCACTTCCGTCTAGGGGTGGCTGTGGATAAGTCTAATACATTCCAGTAGCCTGATTCAGTTCGATGTCACCAATACCGAGGGCTTGGTGCTGTGACCCTCACCCCCGGTAGATCAGTACCTAGAATGGCTCTGCTTCGTCAGCCCCTCCTAGCCGCGTTTTCTCCCTGGCCTTGATTCTCGATTTCGCCGTATCGCTGCTATGACGGAACCGATAGGACTCGTTACCCGTCTCGACGATATGGCAGTGGTGCGTCAATCGGTCGAGCAAGGCTGTCGTCAGCTTGGCATCGCCAAACACGCTGGCCCATTCGCCGAAGGTCAGGTTGGTGGTAATCATCACACTGGTGTGCTCGTACAGCTTCGACAGCAGGTGGAACAGCAAGGCCCCACCTGCCTGGCTGAATGGCAAGTAACCCAGCTCGTCCAGAATCACCAGGTCAACCCGCATCAACGCGAACGCCAGCTTGCCCGCCTTACCCGCCGCTTTCTCCTGCTCCAGCAAGTTGACTAGATCCACGGTGGAGAAGAAGCGTACCCGTTTGCCGTGGCGCGTAATGCCAGACACGCCCAATGCGGTGGCAAGGTGTGTTTTGCCGGTACCCGTGCCACCAATGAACACGACGTTATGTGCACTCTCGCTGAACGACAGGTCTGCCAGCTCGGCGATCAAATGCTGATCCACCTTAGTCTGACTGAAGTCGAACCCCGCCAGGTCGCGATGCGCAGGAAACCTGGCGGCGTGCATCTGGTAGCTGATTGACCGCATGGCGCGGTCGGTTTCCTCTGCGGCCAGCAGGTGTTCAATCAGCCAGCGCGATGACTCGATAGCGCTTTGGGCATCTTGCGTGACGATCTCATCCCAGGCGCCGGCCATGCCGTAAAGCCGCAATGCCTTTAGCTTGCTCGCGATCTCATCCATGGCGGGCTCCCGTGCGCAGGCTGTCGTAGCGTTCTGGATCAGCCAGCGGCGCTTCCTGGACGGCGAGCTGCGTTTCCGCCTGCTCCGGCATCGGCGACTGCTTGAGCCGGTTTAGTACGTTCTCGATGTGCTCGACGCTCGGGTTACCCGACTCCAGTACCAGCTCGACGGCAACCAGCACGACCTCCAGCCCCGAGCGTGGCACCGCCGCCAGCAGTTTGGCCATGACGCGGTCACCGCCTTCGCGCTTGAGTAATAGCCGTCGCAGCCGCTGTAACGGATCTGGCAGGTCGGCGAATGGCGCACCGTTACGCAGAGCGCCGGGCTTACGCTCGATCAGCGGGAGGTAGTGCTGCCAGTCGTAACTCGTGTGGTGGCTGCCGAACCGGCGCGCGTGGGTGGCCACGATAGCGTCGTTGGCCACCAGGTCGATCCGCTCAGGGTAAACATGAATGCTCACCATCTGGCCGACCAACTCACAGGGTGCTGAGTAACGATTGCGGTCGTAGTGCACCAGGCAGATGCTGTTGACCTTGCCCAGCGTCTCCACGTAGCCGTCGAATGGCGTGACCATCGGCATCAGCTGTGGCTGCTCATGTTCCAGCATCTCGGCGATGGTGAGGCCATCGAACTCACCATGGCGCAGCTCCTGCCATAGCGTGCGGCAACGACTAAGCAACCAGACGTTCAGTTCTGCAAAGCTACTGAACCGTTGCTTGGCGGCCTCTTGCCAGATGCGCGGGCGACTGTCCTGCACATTTTTCTCGACGACGCCTTTCTCCCAGCCGGAAGCGACGTTGCAGAAGTCCGGATCGAACAGGTAGTGCGATGCCATCGCGGCGAAGCGGGTGTTGACCGCTCGTGCCTTGCCACGTTTGACCTTGTCGACGGCAGTCTTCATGTTGTCGTAGATGCCGCGGCGCGGAATGCCGCCGAGTGCCGTGAATGCGCGGGTGTGGGCATCAAACAGCATCTCGTGGCTTTGGGTGGGATAGGCCTGCACAACGAAGGCGCGGCTGGCGCATAGCTTGAGGTGCGCCGCCATGATCTTGCGCCAGATGCCGCCGATCACCAGACGCTCCTCGCTCCAGTCGAATTGGAAAGCCTCACCCAGCTCAAAGCGCAGTGGCACGTACGCCTTGGTTTGGCTCGTGCCACCACCAGCCCGCCACTGTCGGATGAAGGCCGTCACTCGGCTGTAGTCGCCGGAGAACCCTGCTGCCTTGAGCTCGGCAAAGAGCTTGAGCGCGCTGCGGCGCTCGCGCTTGGGACGGTGTAAGTCCGTCTCCAGCATTTTGGTGAGCTGCACCGCATACGGTGCGATCTTGGTTTCAGCGGGTTTCCGCTGGTACTTCGGCGCCGTGCCTTCCGCCGCCTTGAGCCAGTGACGGATCGTTTTGCGGGTCAGCCCAGTTCGCCGCTCAATTTCAGATAGCGATAGGCCATCTCGGTAGAACAACCTGCGAACAATGCCCAGTTCTTTCATGGTGATCACTCCATTCTCCTGCTGAAAAATTCAGCAGGGGGATTGAACACCCTGGGTAGTTTTGAACGCGCACTAGCTCCTGAAAACTGGGTAATTTTCTATGCGTACGCACAGGTAGGATCTGCACGGGGCCGATCAATCCTGTTGCAGGTGTTCAGCGAGCCCCTTTCATTGTTGACGATGGCTTGTTTCGCTATCTTGGCGACAGCTGTGGCCCACGACTACCGCGAGCTGGTTTCAATAGATAGAGAAAGAGGCCGCGCCATGGTGGTCGGGCCGGCCGGTATTCTTCAACCATTTCAATCACTCATCGGCTCTTGTCTTACTCGATAGCACAACCTCCACGCAGCAAGACAATGGGATTCGACGAACTTTATTTAATGAGCCATTTACACCGGAAGTTTCTCCTCCTCTTCCGACTAACTTTGAGGCATGCTGTGTAGGTTTCAGAATCAATAGTTTAGATTGGGTGTTTTTGACGGACTTTATTCCGCGTAGTCACAGTTGACTAGAGCGAATAAAGTCCGTCGGATCCGAATAAAGTTCGTCGGAGTCTGACAAGAGAGAAGGGGCCGCTGGCCCCTTCTTCTTTAGACCCGCTAACAAAACCTATATTCTGCGCAGTGGCGTACATGGCAAATCAGCGATTTACAAGCGACCGCCTGAGGTTTTGTTAGCGACTCTTAGTGATATCGTATTTAGTGATGTCGTATCAATTCTTCAGATGTCCGCTTTTCGGCCATAGCAGTTGTTCGGCTCCTGCGATCAAAACGGCTGGTTTGGAACGCAAAGTAGACATCTCTGCGACCAAGATCCCTAGCGTCTATGCATAAAAATGCAAATAGGGTAGCATTGGCCTGCTGATACCGGTTGATATGAACAGACCGGCGCAGAGAGAGTTAATTTCTCACAAATCAATTGGTTATAAGCGCTAGCCTACGCTCAGCCTGACCTGCGTAGACCAGTTAGCTCTACGTCATCAGGGTAGCTATGAATCAGCACGAATCTCGTATCAGAGACTACTTATGCCAACATCTCGAGTTGATCGAGTCTGGCATGCTGCTCGTTCAAAAGGAATACAAGATCCAGAGTGAGAACGGTGCGGGCGGATCAATCGATATACTGGCAAGGGACTTCTACGGCCACTTTGTCATAATTGAAATCAAGCGAAGTAACCAAGCGGCACGAGCTGCGCTTCATGAGCTTACAAAATATATAGCCCTCCTGCAGTCATCTCTGGGAATTCAAACCGAAAAGATTCGGGTGTTGCTGCTTTCGACAGAATGGCATGAGCTAGCTGTTCCCTTCTCTGAGTATTTGAAAAGTGTTGAGGTCGCAACACATGGCTTCTGGATTGATGCCAATCAAGAAGGCGTTGTCCAAGAGATCAGGCCCTTCATCCCTTTGACGCTCGCAACACCATTGAAGGTCGAACGAGTCCAAAACATTTATTTTTTCAGAGATGCTGACGATCGCGACAGTGCTCTCAAAGGGATTGTATCTGCCGCTAACGAAGCATCCATACTTGATTTCTTTATCTTTGCAATGGACTACGGCGGAGAGAGTCCACAAGTAATTCATCCTCATGCAGCGTACTTTGTGTTCTCAGCACCTGTAGACTACGAGAATCCGGACAGTTTGCAGGAATTCATAGATGCAACAGAGATAGACTGGGAGGATTTGGAAGAACCCGGTGAGAATTTTCTGTGCTGGCTTGGAGATCGCTTGTCAATCGAGTATGACTCGATGGAGATAGGCTTTCCAGAAAAATTGAATTCGATGATGTCAGGCGGATGGAGCGCTCAAATTGCTCATCGAGGAGGGCGATATACAGACAATGCAGGACTCCTGACGGAAGCAATACTGCTCGCACAAGCTAGGCAAATTGAAGGCGGAGCCGGACTTTATCTGTACCGCACATGCTCGCCACGATTTAAGTCTGGCTGGGGCATCTTCAAGAATGATTTATCTAGGGTTGTATCAGGCTGCTCCGCATGGGAACAAGTCATCGCAGGGATCTTGCAGGCAATTGAGACCAAACGTCCTGATGCGACGGTGTCCATCTACATGTACAACCCAACAGACATTGTTCTCACAATAGCTAAGGCCTCTGCGCATCGAGACTATCGCTTCCTTCCGAGCTTTCAGCTAATTGAGAGTTCACCAACCCGAGTATGTACCTATTTAGGGTTCCTCGCGTGGACCGGCTCTACCCCGAACTTCCTTGGTGACGAATTCCTTTCAAGGTACTTTGACGGAACTGAAGGTTACTTCTTGACGATGAACTTCGGCGAACTGTACACGCGGTATGACGCGGCGTGCTCTGCACTCGGTTTAGAAAGTATAGTTGTAGAAGTGTTAAATCCTGGGGCGCCAACAGAAAGTGCGAGGCTGCTAAGGCGGCAGGTACGGAATGCAGATCACCAGCCAACACTGCCTTTTGAGCAATTCATTGCAGAGAACGAGCTGTTTAACAAGAGCCTAGTAAGAACACTCAGGTCCTTTGCATTTGGATTCGTGTGATATCGAGAGCTCTTAATGTTAGCCGACCTTGAATGTTCTCTGAATCACCCCTCGTTTGCTAGATACATTTGCGGCCGCTTCCAATAGGAAAGCGGCCATTTTTCATCGGTCGCTCGATCGTCAGCTAAGGCCGAGAACCAGTCGCCAGCCCTCCTTGGGCATCCTCCTTGTGCGGGGAGATTTGTGTTTGGGAGACGCGGGGAGTTGTGTCGTTGCGACGTCCCCTCGTTTTCAGTAGCAGAGAGCTTTAGAGTCCGGGCTTAATTTGCCTGATTTCTCTGCAAGTGATTCCGCATAGGCAGCCGGCGTCACACCACCCAGCGCTTTCTTGGGCCTTTTGTTGTTGTATTCCCTGCGCCAGGCTTCGATGACGACTTGAGCATGACGCAGGCTGGTGAACCAGTGTTCGTTCAGGCACTCATCCCGGAAGCGCCCGTTAAACGATTCGATGTAGGCGTTCTGATTGGGCTTGCCGGGCTCGATGAGGAAGAGCTGAACACCACGAGCATGTGCCCAGGTGAGCATGGCGCAACTGCAGAACTCCTTGCCGTTGTCGGTTCTGATCGCTTTGGGTAAGCCGCGTGTTGTCGCCAACTGATCGAGAATGCGCGTCAGATACATGCCGCTCATCGCTCGCTCCGGCACAATCGCAACGGCCTCGTGCGTGGCATCATCGACCACAGTCAGATTCTTGATGACACGCCCATCTGCGGTCCGATCGAACACGAAGTCCATCGACCAGACCTGATTGGCGGCCAAGGGGTGTGCCAGCGGGTGACGGTTTGCCACTGGAATTTTCTTGCGCTTGCGCCGGCGAATTTGCAGACCCGCCTCGGCATAGAGCCGGTCTACCCGCTTGTGATTGACCTCCATGCCGCTCTGTCGCAGCTTCAAATAGATCATGCTGGCGCAGTAGCGTCGGTGACGTTGCGCAAGCGCGATGATCTTCGCTTTCAAGGCGGCATTGCGATCCGTGGCGGGCTGGTAGCGGAATGAACAGGGGCTCATGCCGACCAGACGCAGCGACCGACGCTCACTGAGCCCTTTGCCCATGAGATGGCGCACTCATTCCCGCCGTGACGGTGCGCTCACCACTTTTTTCGCAGGGCCTCTTTGGCGATCTCGTTTTCGAGCATGGTCTCGGCCAGGAGTTTCTTAAGGCGCGCATTCTCTGTCTCCAGCGCCTTGAGGCGCTTGGCTTCCAACACATTCATCCCGCCAAATTTGCTGCGCCAGAGGTAATAGCTGGCTTCCGAGAAAGCGTGCTTGCGGCACCGCTCGGCAACAGGCATGCCTGCCTCTGCTTCGCGCAGGAAGCCGATGATCTGTTCTTCGGTGAATCGTTTCTTCATGTCCAATCTCCGTGTGTGGTTGATTGGACTCTAAAGTCACGTGCTACTCAATACCGGGGGGACGTCGCTGCGACGGGGGAGGATTTGTGCAACAGCGCCCCTCCGCAGCTCGTGTCGTTTAGTTCAGTTTCATGAGAACTTTATGGGATATAGGATGGTCGACTCAATACGATCCCAAATGAGAGGCATCCAAGCGGCGCTTATGATGCTTGCGGGTGAAGTGGATCTACGGCTTACGGCGAGAGATTCGCTCATGGCGGATGTTGAGTTTGCCGAGGCTATCGAATTCATGCAGAAGCCAGCGTTAACCATCACCTCAGTCGTATATTTCTCACCGGCTATTTTTCAATTGAATTCACCCGGTAAGGAAAATTGACAGCCTGTCCGCCGAATCCCGATGAAGGGGAAATCGGGAGGGGAATCTGCGCCTGGGATGCAATGTTTCGCTGCTCGATACGAATCTTTCAAGGTGCGATTACGGAATGACTATTGCCTACGTTTTTCCTGGCCAGGGTTCCCAGTTCAAGGGGATGGGAGCCGAAGTTCTCGATGCGTTTCCGGATCATGTAAGAGAGGCGGACGAGATTCTCGGCTATTCGATCAAGTCGTTGTGTCTTGGCGACCCGCAAGGCGTATTGGGGCAGACCGAATACACGCAGCCTGCCTTGTACACGATTGGCGCATTGACCTATCTCGACCGGATGCGGCGCGGTTCCGTCGGGGAGATTGACTATTTCGCCGGCCACTCCCTGGGCGAGTATTGCGCGCTTTTCGCCGCCGGAGCGTTCGACTTCGCGACCGGACTGAGACTGGTCAAACGACGGGGCGAACTGATGAGCCGGGCGCCGAAGGGCGCGATGGCGGCCGTCATCGGCATGAGCATGGAGGCGGTTCGCGACTGCCTGCGCGGGGCCGGGCTGGGGGCGATCGATCTCGCCAACATCAACTCCGCTCAGCAGATCATTCTGTCCGGCCTCTACGACGACATTCATGCGGCCGGAACGGCGGCGCTGTTTCAGCAGGCCGGCGCCACGTTCGTGCCCTTGAATGTCAGCGCGGCGTTTCATTCCCGCTACATGTACGGGGTCGAGCGCGAGTTTCGCGATTATCTCGAAGGCTTCGAACTGCGGCCGCTGCGCACCAATGTCATCGCCAACGTGACAGCCAGGCCGTACCCCCGTGACGATTATGCGGAACTGCTGAGCAAGCAGATTTCCAGCCCGGTCAAGTGGCACGAAACGATTTCGTGGCTACTTTCCCGCGGTTGCGAGCGGATTGAGCAGCTTGGCCCAGGCGCGGTGCTGACCAAGCTCACCGATGCAATCAAGGCCGCGCCGGTGGCGATCCCGGCGGATCCCGCGCCCGATGCGCCGTCGATGTCCAGAAGGCGGCCTGCCAAACGGGCGCTGTTCATGTATGGCGGCCAGGGCACCCAGTATTTTCAGATGGGGCGGCAGCTGTACGAGGAGCATTCGGCATTCCGCCGCCAGTTCGACGCGTGCAGCGCGCTTGCGGAGGCGGAGTCGGGGCAGTCGCTGGTCCGAATCGTTTATGACGACGCGCGCCAGGTATACGAACCGTTCAGTTCAGTTCTCCATACGCATCCGGCGCTGTTCAGCATCGGCTACTCGCTGACGGCGGCGATGCGTGAGGAGAGCGTGGAGCCCGAGGCCGTGCTTGGCTACAGCCTGGGCGAGTACGTGGCTTTGGCTGTGGCCGGCTGCGTGTCCTGGGAGGACGGCCTGCGATTGGCGATACGCCAGGCCCGCGCGATCGAGCGGGCTTGCCCAGAGGGCGGGATGCTCAGCGTGCTGACGCCGGTCGGGCACTTCGACGATCGTCCCGATATTTATGCCGGCGTCGAGCTGGCGGGCGTGAATTTCGGCGAGAACTTTTGCGTGTCCGGCCCCCGCGCCGCTCTTGACCGCGCGAAGGCGAAACTGAACGAGGCCGGCATCCTGTCGCTCGAGTTGCCGGTCCGCTATCCCTTCCATTCCAGCCGCGTCGATGAGATGCGAGAGGAAATCATGGCGTTGGCCGGCGGCATCGCGCCGCGTCCGCCGCGCATCCCGTATTACTCGCCGGCATACGGGCGGCAGATAGAGGCGAGCGATCTGGCGGATCCCGGGCGGTACATATGGAACGTGGTCCGCAAGCAGGTGGGTTTTCATCGCCTGATCCGCGCGCTTCACGCCGAAGCCCCGTCGCGCGTGTTTGTCGACCTGAGCGCGACCGGATCGCTCTCCAACTTCATCAAATACATGTCGCTGGACGGCGTCCGGCATCACCACCTGATCAACCAGTTCGGCAAAGATGCGGCCAGCCTCTCCGCGTTCAAGCAAGCCTTCGGACGCCTCGAGGAGCACGACTATGTCGCATGATCATGTTTCGGCGGCGTCGAACCGCACCGAGCGCGCCTTCGATTCGCGCCTGGGTTTCCACCATCTTTTCGAATCGATGGCGCGGGTCCGTCCGGATGCGCCGGCCGTCGGCGACGGCGAGCGCGCGCTCAGCTACGCGCAATTGAGCGACGACAGCTCCCGGCTGGCGGCCTATCTGGCGGCCCGCGGCGCCGGACCTGGCGCGAAAGTGTCCATCTTCATGGACCGTTCGATCGACCTGGTGGTCGCGATGCTGGCCATCGCCAAGACCGGCGCGGCCTATATTCCGCTCGATCCTGCTTACCCGGAGCGGCGGCTGCACGACATGGTGGAGGACAGCGGCACCACGCTGATTCTCACCCACCGCGCGTTGCAGCCCCGGGCGGACGCGCTGGCCGGCGCGCGCTGCGAGTCGGTGGCGCTGGACGCGAATTGGCCGAGAATCGCCGCTAGCGCACCGCACCCGGTCGCGTCAGCGCTTGAGGACGGGCAACTGGCCTACGTGATCTACACGTCGGGCAGCACCGGCCAGCCCAAGGGCGTGATGGTAGGCCATGTGGCGCTGACGAATTTCCTGCAGTCGATGGCGGAGACGCCCGGCATGGCGGCCGGCGAAGTCATGCTGGCGGTGACCACGCACAGTTTCGACATCTCGGGGCTGGAGCTGCTGCTGCCGTTGATCGCGGGCGGCCTGTGCTGGCTGTGTCCGGCCGACGCGGCGGCGGATGCCCACCGGCTGCTCGCGCTGATGGAGCGCGTCAAGCCGACGATCATGCAGGCGACGCCCGCCACCTGGACGATGCTGTCGCACGCCGGCTGGACGAATGAGCGGCGGATGAAGGTGCTCTGCGGGGGCGAGCCGCTGCCGGACGCCTTGAAGCATTTCTTCGACCGGACCTGCGCCGACGCCTGGAATATGTACGGGCCGACCGAGACGACGATCTGGTCCACCGTGGAGAGGCTTGAAGCCGGCAAGCCGGTGTCGATCGGCCGGCCGATCGCCAATACGCGTGTCTACATCGCGCGGGAGGATGGGCGGCTCTGCGACGTCGGGGAGGCCGGGGAGCTGTGCATCGCCGGGCTCGGCCTGGCGCAGGGCTATCTGAACAAGCCGGAGCTGACGGCCGGCAAGTTCGCCGCCAATCCATATGAATCGTCCGGCAGGCTTTACCGCACCGGCGATCTCGCCCACTGGCAGCCCGACGGTTCCATCATGCATCTGGGCCGCATCGACAACCAGGTCAAGATTCGCGGCCACCGGATCGAAATCGGCGCCATCGAGGCCCACCTCGACAGCCATCCTGGCATGGTCCAGTCCGTGGTCGTCGCCAGGCAGCACCCGGGCGGCGGGCAATTGGCGGCCTACTGCGTCGCGGAAGCCGGGAGCAAGCTGTCTCCGGACGCGTTGCGCGATTATCTCGCCCAGCGCCTGCCCGGCTACATGGTGCCGGCGTTCATCGTCGAGATCGACGAGATTCCGCTGACGCCGAGCGGCAAGACCGACCGCAAGGCGTTGGCCGAGCGTCCGGTCGCCGCTGTTCGCGCCGCGGCTTCGGCCATTGAGGCCGATGCCGTGTTGCGCTTCATCATCGACGACTGGCAGGGCTTGTTGGGCGTGGCCGATATCGGCGCCGACACCCGCTTCCGCGACATCGGCGGCAATTCGGTCGCGGCGAATCTCTTCATTTCCAATATCAACAAAGCGTTCGGCCTCAAGCTGACGCTGACCGCATTGCAGGATTGCCAGAGCCCGGCGGACATCGCGCGCGTCGTCGCCGGGATGGGCGGGCAGGCGGGCGTGGCGGAGCAAGCGGACGGGCAGCCTGAAAAGGCGCGGGTCGGCGTCCGGCACGACATCGCCATCGTCGGCATGGCGGGCAGGTTTCCGGGCGCGGACACGGTCGACGCCTTCTGGGCTAATGTCGCGGCGGGCCGCAACTGCGTATCGGAGATCGGCGGCTCGCGGGAGGAGCTGCGCGGCGAGCGGCAGGCCGCTTGGGCCGGCCTGATTTCCGGCGTGTACGATTTCGACCCGGCTTTTTTCCGGATATCCCCGCGCGAAGCGGAGTTGATGGACCCGCAACAGCGGCTGATGCTGATCTGCGCGTGGCGGGCGCTGGAGGATGCCGGCATTGCGCCGCAGGTCTTCCGGGAGCGCCGCACCGGCGTCTTCGTCGCCGCTTCGCAAAATGATTACGCGCTGGAGGCCGCGCGGCAGGCCGGCAACGCAGGCTATCTCGTCACCGGGCACGCGGCATCGATGATTCCGAACCGGATTTCTCACTCGCTCGATCTGTTCGGACCCAGCGAGTGCGTCGAAACCACCTGCTCGTCCTCGCTGGTCGCGCTGCATCGCGCGGTGCGGGCGATCCGCCAGGGAGAGTGCGAACAGGCCATCGTCGGCGGGGTCAATCTGCTGACTTCGCCCGAGTATTTCGATAGTTACGAGGCGATGGGGCTGCTCAGCGCCGACCGCGCCACGCGGACCTTCCAGCCGGACGCCGACGGCTATGTCCGCTCCGAAGGGCTGGGCGTCGCGATCCTGAAGCCGCTGGAGCGCGCTCTCGATGACGGAGATTTCATCCATGCCGTCGTCAAGGGTACGAGCGTCAACCACGGCGGCAACACGGCGTCGCTGACCACGCCGAGCGCGGCAGGCATCGCCGCGGCGATGCGCGACGCGGTGGCCGACAGCGGCGTCGCCGTGGGCACGATAGGCTATATCGAGGCGCACGGCACCGGCTCGGTGGCCGGCGACGATGTCGAGGTCGCCGCGCTGCAATCGGCGTTCGAGCAACTGGCGGGCGAAGGCGCGGCGCGCGGCGCCTGCGCGCTTGGCGGCCTGAAGCCGTGCATCGGGCACACCGAGATCGCGTCCGGCATGGCGGCCTTGTTCAAGGTGGCGAAGGCGATGAGCCACGGCGTGCTGCCCGGCGTGCCGGGCGTGCGCGGCGAGGATGCGCGCGCGCGCTGGCCGGACAGCATGTTCCGGATAGAGGGAAGCAACCGCGACTGGACGCTTCCGGAAAGCGGCGGCGAGCCGCCGCCGCGCCGCGCGGGGATCAACAGCTACGGCTTCGGCGTCAACGCGCACGTGATCGTGGAGGCGCATCGGCTTCCGCCGGCCAAGAAGCCGGCATCTGCCGGCCAGGCCTTGGCCGCGCGGCGGGTCGCGGTATTGTCGGCGCGCACGCCGCGGCAACTGGCGACGGTGGCCGGCGAGCTGCGCGCTTACCTGAGCGCGCATCCAGGCAGCGATCTGGCGAGCGTGACGCACACGCTCCAGGTCGGCAGGCAGGCCTTGGCCGTACGTCTGGCGATCGTCGCGGGAGATGTCGCGGAGCTGGCCAATCGGCTCGAGCGGGCCGAAGCTGTCCTGGCCCGCGGCGCAACGGTACAAGGCGAGGATTTCGCCGCCATAGGCGGGACGTTCTATTCGGCGGCCCGGCGCGATGAGCCGCATTCGCAGGCGATAGACGCGATGTCGCCGGAGATGTCGGACCCAGCCGAGCTGGCAAGCGCCTGGGCTGCCGGCGTCGACGTGCGTTGGGCGAGCCTGAGCGACGGTCCGCCGCGGCTTCCGCTGCCCGGCTATCCCTTCCAGCTCGAGGAGTACCGCGTCGGCGCCGGCGCGGGACGGGTGGCCGAGCAAGCCGCGCCCAAGGCCGTTTCGGCAGGCAGGACGCGCGCGAAGCGGATCTGCGTGGTCGGCGCCGGGCCCGGCGGTTTGGTCATGGCCAAGTCGCTGCTGGAGGAAGGGCACGCGCCCGTCGTCTACGAGGCGCAAGGGAAGCTGGGCGGCGTCTGGAATCTGGAACGGGACAAGACCGTCGGCACTTATTCGACGACGCGATTCCAGAATTCCAAGGACACGAGCTTCTTCTCTGATTTCTACCCGCGCGACATGGACGACATGTTCCCGAACGTCCGCGACGTGCGCGCTTATCTGGAGGCCTACACCGACCGTTTCGACCTGAAGCGCCACATTCATTGCGGCGTCTCCGTCACCGCGGTGCGGGAGGACGGCGGATGCTGGCAGGTGGAGACCGTTTCCGAGCAAGGCCGCAAGACGGAGACCTTCGACGGTGTCGCGCTGTGCCATGGCCGCTACCAGATTCCCAGGAAGATGACGGTGGACGGACTCGACCGCTTCCCAGGCAAAGTGATGCACGCCGGCCAGTACTACGACAACGCGCCGTTCGCCGGCAAGCGGGTCCTGGTCATCGGCAACGGCGTCAGCGGCATGGACATCGCGACGGAGGCGAGCAAGGTAGCCGACGCCGTGTATTGGAGCATCCGCTCGCGCAAATTCATCCTGCCGCGCATGGTCGGCTTCCTGCCCAACGACTTTGTGTCGCCGGTCAACCTGCTGTTGTCCGACCGCATGCGCGCGCAGCGGCACTTGGACCGGCTGGCGCTGGCCGTGCCCGAATTCAACGACGCGTTCGAGCGAAGCGGCATGCGGCCTAGTCTTGACGAGTTCATGAGCCACCCCTTCATCCACATCAATGACGAAGTCGTCGGTTTGGTGGCATCCGGCCGCATCCGGACGGTGTTCGGCCAGGTCGACCGTTTCGAGGACGGCGCCTGCTACCACCAGGGCAGCGAAGAGGCCATCGAGGACATCGACATCGTGGTCGAGTGCGGCGGCTACCGGACCGACGCGCTGTGGCACTACCTGGACGGCATTGAACCGAAGCGCGATTTCGCGATGGGCCTGTTCCACCGCCGTAATCCGATGCTGGTCAATCAGTACGGGCTGCAGGAAGTCGGCGTTATCGGCACCTTCCCGCACCTCGAGATGGTGTCGCGCTGGTACGCGCAGATCGTTTCGGGAAAGTACGCGCTGAGCGAGGCGGAGCTGGCCCTCGACGCGGACACGCGCCAGATCGTCATGGGGCCGCTCGCCAATGTGGTGATAGGCATGAAGCTCGGGTTCGCGCCCGATCCGAGTGTCGAGTTCAAGGCGTTCTGGGCGTTGCTGAACCGCCCCTGCTTCCCGGCGCAGTACCGGCTCCGCGGAGCGCATGCGTGGGCCGACGCGGCCGGCGTCGTCGAAATGTGCCGCCAACGCGCTTTCGTGCACGGCGAGGAGCAGGACCCGGAAATCCGCCTGCTGAAATTCCGCTTGCTGGCAGGCCTGGGCGCCGATGCCTTGCGGCGCCTGCTGGAGACGGGAGAGATCACGGAGGCGGAGCGCGAGGGCGCGCTCGCGCATCTGGGCGATCCGCTCGTCGTCGACTGGAACAGCCAGTTCCTGACGCCAGCGGATGGCGGCACGGGCACGCGGCTGGATCCGCTCGAGGATGAATACCGGACGCTGATCCGCAGGCTCAAGGACCGCACGCTGGATGGCGACGGCCTGCTGCGGGAACTCAAAAAACTGTCGAGGGTGGGGTGACCATGGATCTGAATGTTTTTGTCGAGCAGGTGCGCGGCGAGGCGCTGTCCGAATCGGCCGCGCTCAAGCGGATCCGGGAACTGCATCGGGCGGTAGATTCCAGTGAAGAGCCGGAGGCTGGAAACGCGGCGGAGGTCATGGACGCGCTGTCCTGCATGCTGAGGGAAACGATAGGCTGCGAGGCCGGCGATGTCGATCCTGAGCGCAGCTTCGCCGATTACGGCTTCAATTCGATCGCGCTGACCGAGTTCTCGAAGCGGATCACCGCGCGCTATGCGCTGAAGCCTGGTCCGGCGGTATTTCTCGAACACCCGTCGCTCGTGCGCCTGAGCGGCTATCTCGCCGCCAGGCTGGGCGCGGTGGCGGCGAAGGCGCCGCTTGGCATGACGGGCGCGCGTCCGGCCATCGCGGAAAAAAAGGATGCAAGCCTCCATGTCGCGGAGCCGGCCCGGAACGACAGCGCGCCGCGCATGGCTTTTTCGGCCCGGCCGGCGGCGGACGGCGACATCGCCATCATCGGTATGGGCGGGCGGCTGCCGAAGTCCGACGACCTGCATGATTTCTGGCGGCGCATCGTGGCGGGCGAATCGCTGATTTCCGAAGTGCCCGCCGACCGCTGGAACTGGCGGACGCATTTCGACGATCCGACCGTCGCCAACAAGACCGACTGCCGCCACGGCGGGTTCATCGACGATGTGCGCGGATTCGACGCCCAGCATTTCAATATCGCGCCCAGCGAGGCGGCGCTGATCGACCCTCAGCACCGGCTGGCGCTGCAAGCGGTCTGGGAAACGCTGGAGGCGGCCGGCTACGCGCCGGCGTCGTTGCGCCAGCGCAAGGTCGGCGTGTTCTTCGGCGTCGAGCGCCATGACTACGCGGACCTGATCCGCGCGCGCGGCATCGACATCGACGGCCATCTGAACACCGGCAACGCCAGCGCGATGCTGGTCAACCGGATCGCCCACTATTTCGACTGGCGCGGACCGGTGTCGGCGGTGGACGCGGCATGCGCCAGCTCTTTCGTGGCGATCGGCGAGGCGGTGGCCGCGCTGCGCGACGGCCGGGCCGACGCCGCTGTCGCGGGTGGCGTCAATCTGCTGCTGAATCCGGATATCAGCATCTACAACCGCAAGCTCGGCCTGTTCACCGGCAGCGGCGAGGTGCGGCCATTCGACAAGCGGGCCGACGGCCACGTGTTCAGCGACGGCGTCGGCGTGGTGCTGCTCAAACGCCTGGCCGACGCCGAGCGCGACCAGGACGCCATTCTCGGCGTGATCAAGGGCATATCGGTGCGCCATGGCGGCAGGAGCATGTTCCTGACCGCGCCCAATGCCGAAATCCATCGCGAGACGATCAGCGAAGCGCTGCGGGAGGCGCGCCTGTCGCCGGACGACATCGACTACATCGAGGCGCAGGGCACGGCCAATCCGATCGCGGACGATGTCGAGTTGAGCGCCTTCCACGAAGTGTTCGGCAAGCGCCGCGCCGGCAAGCCCCGCCTGGGCACGGTCAAGGGCCAGCTTGGCCATTGCTCCGGCGCTTCGGGCGTGATCTCGCTGATCAAGGCGATCCTGTCGCTGCGGACCGACACGCTGGCCAAGATCGCGAATCTGCATGAGCTGAATTGGTCCGGCGACGAAGGCGAATTCGCCTGCGAGCCGGTCGTTGAAACCACTGTCTGGAAGCCGGCGACGCGCGACGGCCAGCCCTTGCCGCGCCACATCGGCATCCACAATTTCGGCTTCGGCGGCGTGACCGGCCATCTGGTGTTGGGCGAACACATCGGCGCCGGCGCGAGCCGGGCGCAGTCCGGGGCTGCTGTTTTCGGCGAGCAAGCCGTGTTGCTGTCGGCGCGCACGGCGCCGCAACTGGAGCAGGCGGCCGGGCGGCTGCTCGATTTCCTGAACGGCATGGCCGGCGAGGCCACGCTAGACGACATCGCCTACACGCTGCAGACCGGGCGCGAACATTTCGCCCACCGCATGGTGGTGTTCGCCGACTCTCTGCCCGCGCTCGCCGAGAAGCTCTCGCGACTGCTGGATGGTTCGGCCGACGAGCGGACGGGGCTGCGCCGCGACGGGGAGTCGGGCGGCGACGTCCGCCAGCTATTCGCCAGCCCGGAGATGCAGTCCACGCTGCGGCATTGGCTGGACGGGCGCGACGCGCGCAGCCTGGGCCGGGTCTGGGCGTCGGGCGTGGCGGTCGACTGGTCCCGCTTGTACGCCGGCCGTTCGTTGCCGAGAAAAACCATGCTGCCCGCCTATCCGTTCGCGCGGCAGCCGCTGTGGCTGCCCGAGCCGTCCGCTGCCGCCGGCCATGGTTCGGCGTCGCTGCTGGGCCGCAACGTGTCGACTTTCGCGTCGCAACGCTACGCGTCGGCGTTTGACGGCGGCGAGCGCTGCTTCCGCCCCGCAACGGGCGGCGGCCGCGTTTTCATCGAGCCCGCGCATCTGGACATGGTGGACGAAGCCCTGCGCGAGGCGGCGGAAGTCGCCGCCGACGAGTCTGTTTTCCTTCGCGTGCGCGGTGTCGCGCATCCGGCGCCGCTGTTGGCGGACGGCGAGCCAGTGCCGGTGCGCACGACGCTCGCCCCGGCCGCCGACGGCGGCGTGTCCTACCGGCTGACGTCCGGAAGCGGGGAGGGCGAGCGCGTCCATGCGACGGGCCATGCCGAGCTTCTGCTGCTGGAGCAGGCGCCGTCGTTGGACGGCGACGCGTTGGAGGGCGTTGACGGCGTATTGGAGCGCGCCGACGTGCTGGCGTCGGTCGGCGTCCGCGACGGCGATGTCCACAGCGAATTCATCGCCGCCGCCGCCTTGGTCGCCGCCTGGGTGTCCGGATCTGCCGGCCGCGCGCCGCTGCCGGTCGCGTTCGCCACCATCGGTTCCGCCAGCGTTTACGGCCGGGCCGGCGCGGACGCGCGGATCTGGGTTCGCCCCTCGGCGCAGGCCAGCGGCGGCGAACCGCGCCTGGACATCGACGTGTTCGACGCCGGCGGCCGGGTATTCGCGCAACTGCGGGATGTGGCCTGCGCGCGCGGGACGGAGCGCGCGGGCGCGATGCCCGAGCAAACCAACGGCATGATCCCGACGCTGAACGGCACGGGCGCGATGACCACGCGCCTGCCAGCTTGCTCGGAAGCCTTCGTGGAGTTCGCCGCGACGGCGCGGGGCGAGGTGATGGACATGGGCTGCGCCTACGGGGTGGCGACGATCGCCGCGCTTGAGCGCGGTGCGCGGGTGTTGGCGGTCGACATCGACGAGCGCCATCTGCAGATACTGTCCGCGCGCGTGCCGCCGGCCTTGAAGGCAAGGCTGGAGACGCAGGCCGGAGCGCTTCCCGGCATGAGCGTCGCGAAAGGGCGCTTCGCCGCGATCCATGCGTCGCGCGTGCTGCATTTCCTGGCGCCGGAAGCGTTCCGGGAATCGCTGCGCAAGATGGCGGGCTGGCTCGCGCCGGGCGGAAAGCTGTTCCTGACCTGCGATAGCCCTTACTTCCCGCACTGGTCGGCGCGCGTCGCCGAGTACGAGCGGCTCGCCGCACAGGGGCACGAGTGGCCGGGCCATATCGCCGATCTGTCGGCGTATTTCCGCCAGCGGGTCTATGAAGGCGCCGGCGCCGCGATGGACTCCGGCGAGCGAGCCGCGCACGCGCTGGGCGGGGTGGGGCTGATCAATCTGGTCGATCCGGACATCCTCTCGCGCGAATGCCGTCTGGCCGGGCTGGAGATTGAAGAGGCCGGCTATGAAGGGCTCGCGATCGACGGCGTCGAGGCCGCGGGCCGAGGCGGGCTTGAGCACGCCAGCGTGATCGCCGTGAAGCCGACGCCTTAGTTGCCGGCGGCTTCGCAGCATTCTGACTGATGCCGTCCGCCGCGGAAGAGCCGCGGCGGACGGTCCGATTCCCTGTTTACTCTTACGGACTCCTTTCGATGCCAGTACTCCCGGAAGTTCAATCGATAGTGGGCGTCACCCGCGATTTGCTGGCCCAGGCGCTGGGTTTGCCGGCGGCGGAGATCGGCGCCAGCAAGACGTTTTTCGAACTCGGCCTCACTTCGCGTATCGGCGTGATCTGGATGGGACGCGTCAACGAGGCGTTCGGCATCGCGATGCCGGCGGTGCGCGCGTACAACTATCCGACGCTGGAAAAGCTGGCCGGACGGATCCGCGAGGAGATGGCCGCCCAAGAGGAGGGCGGATCGGCGGCTGGCAAGGCACCGGCCATGTTCGGCGCGCGCGGCGGGAGAAAGGGCGGGGCGGCCGCCATGCAGGCTTCCGCAGACGGATCGCCCGCCGGCGGGCAGCTCAGGCGGCGGGAGATTCCAGCCGGCAAACTGTTGATCACCGGTGGCGCGGGGGGGGCGTCAGGTGCGGCCGCGGATCCAGCTGCCGCCGGACGGCCCGGCGCTGACCGTTTCGGCGGAAAAGAGGCCGCGATCGCCATCGTCGGCATGTCTGGCCGTTTTCCGGGCGCGCGCGACAAGTCCGCGTTCTGGCAGGCTATCGCCGAGGGCCGCGATTGCGTGAGCCGGGTGTCGCGGCGGTATTGGAACATCGGCTCGGTGTTCAGTCCCAAACCGCAGGCGGGCCGCACCTATTCCGACTGGCTCGGCGAGCTGGACGGCATCGACCAGTTCGATCCGCTCTTCTTCAGCATCTCTCCGGCTGACGCGAGCCGGATGGACCCGCAGCAGCGCCTGTTCTTGCAGGCTGCGTGGAGCTGTCTGGAGGACGCCGGCCTGCGCCCGGACTTGCTGGCCGGCTCGCGCTGCGGCGTGTTCGTCGGCCACGGCGCGTACGGACAGAGCCAGAACGGGTCGGACCTGAGCGCGGCGGGCTTTCTTGGGGCCAGCCCGTCAATCCTCGCGGCGCGCATCGCCTATCTGCTCGATCTGCGCGGTCCCTGCGTGACGCTGGACACGGCGTGCTCGGCGTCGCTGGTCGCGATCGCCCAGGCGTGCGACAGCTTGATGCTGGGCGACAGCGATCTGGCGCTGGCGGGCGGCGTGTCCGTTCTGGTCGATCCGTCGGTCCACATTATGGCGAGCCAGGCGGGCATGCTGTCGCCGGATGGCCGCTGTTACAGCTTCGATCAGCGCGCGAACGGCTTCGTGCCGGGCGAGGGCGTCGGCGTGGTCGCGCTCAAGCGCCTGGACGACGCGCTGCGCGACGGCGACCACATTTACGGCAAGGTGATCGGCTGGGGCACCAATCAGGATGGCAAGACCAACGGCATCACCGCGCCCAGCCAGACCTCGCAGCGCGAGCTTCAGCAACGCGTGTTCAGCCGCTTCGGCATCGATCCGCGCTCCATCGGCCTGATGGAGGCGCACGGCTCGGGCACCAAGCTCGGCGACCCTATCGAGGTCGAGGCGCTGGTCGACGCTTTCCGCCCGCATACCGCCGACGCCGGCTTCTGCGCGCTGGGCTCGGTCAAGAGCAATATCGGCCACCTGCTGGCGGCGGCGGGCATCGCGGGCTTCTTCAAGGCGGCGCTCGCGCTCAAGCACCGGGCGCTGCCGCCCACGATTCATTTCGACGCGCTCAACGAGCACATCTCGCTCGATGGCACGCCGTTCTTCATCAATACCGAGACGCGGCCGTGGCTGGCCGAGGCGGGCCGCGCGCGGCGCGCGGCGGTGAGCGCCTTCGGCTTCAGCGGCACCAATGCCTACGCGGTGCTGGAAGAGCACAGGGACGGGCCGCGGGCGGCTCTGTCCGCAGGCGCGCCGGACCGGGAAATCATCCCGCTGTCAGCCCTCGACGACGCGCGCCTGCGCGAGTACGCGCGGGCGCTGGCCGACGCGGCGCGCGGCTCCGGCGATGGAGCTCCCCGCCTGGCGGATATCGCCCATACGCTGCAGGTCGGCCGGCTGGCGATGGACGCGCGGCTGGCGATCGTCGCGGCTTCCCTCGACGAGCTGTCGGCGGGTCTGGAAGCTTTCCTGGCGGGAACGGAGCATGCGACGGTGTTCCGCGGACGCGGGGCCGAGCGCTTCGACGCCGGCGAAATCGCCGCGAGCGTCGAGCGCTGGACAGGCGAGGGGCGGATCGAGGAGATCGCTGGATGCTGGGCCCGATACGGCTTTGATTGGCGGGGGCATCAGGGCTGGCGCGGCGGTTCCGCTCGCAGGATAGACCTGCCGACCTATCCCTTCGAGCCGCGGACATGCGAAATGCCGGCGTTTTCGCCGGAAGCGCGGCGCGCGGCCCAGGCCGTTTCTCCGTTGGTGCAGGCCAATGTCTCCACTTTCGGGCAGATCGCCTTCCAGTCGACCTTCGACGGCGCTGAATTCTATTTCGCCGATCATGTGGTCGCCGGGCGCAAGACGCTGCCCGGCGTCGCTTATCTCGACATCGCCTGCGCGGCCGGCTGCGCGGCGGCCGGCGAACGGGTGTCGGCGCTGAGGAACGTCGTCTGGCTGCGGCCATTCCAGATCGATGAGACGCCGGCCACGCTGACGGTCCGGCTGAAGCGCGGCGGCGAGCGCGCGCGTTTCGAGATCTTTGAGCGCGCTGCGGATGGCGAACGGCTGTGCGCCCAGGGCGAGCTCGAGTTCGGCGGGGCGGACGAGCGTCCGCGATTCGCGCTGGCAGAACGTCTGGCGCGGGCGACCCGGCTGGCGGACGCCGGCGACTGCTATGCCCGTTTCGACGCCCAGGGTTTCGGCTACGGGCCGGCGTTCCGAGGCATCCGCGCCCTGCAACGCAGCGGCGACGACATCATCGCCCGGATCGAGCTTCCGGAAGGCCTGTCTCAGGGGGCTGCCGCCGATACCGGCCTCGCGGGGCTATACACGCTTCTCGACGGTTTCGTGCTGCATCCGGGGCTGTTGGACAGCGCGTTCCAGCCCTGCCACCGAGCGTGCGAGGCTCACGATCCGGCGCGCACCTACATCCCGTACGCGCTGGGCGGCATCACCGTGTTCGACGGTTTGCCTGCGCGTTTTTACAGCATCGCCACGCCCAAGCATGTCGACGACGACAGCGCGCTGTTTTCCATCGCTCTGGTCGATGACGGGGGCAAGCTGATCGCGCGGATCGACGATCTGACGCTGAGGCCGATCAAGGCCGGCAATCAGGCTGCTACGCAGGCGTCGCCGTTCCATCTGTACGGGATGGACTGGGTGGAGGATGCGGGCGACGCGATGAGGGAGACGGCAGACGCGGCGCGGCTGGTGTTCGCGCCCTCGGGGCAGGAGGAGATCGCGCGCGACGGCGACATCGTGGTCTTGCCGGGGCGCGGTTTTCGCGCGCTCGGCGAGCGCCGCTACGAGATCGATCCCGGTTCGGCCGCCGACCACGCGCGGTTGTGGGAGGCTGTCGCGGGGCCGGCGTCGCCGCTTCATGTCGTGCATGCCTGGGCGTTGGCCGACGCCGGCGCGGCGGATGGTGCCGAGAGGCTGAAGGGTCCGCTGGCCCGCTGCCTGTATTCGCCGATGTTCGTCGCCAGGCATTTGGCGCGCCATCCGGCGCTCAAGAAAAGCGCGCTGCTGTGCGTCCACCGCTGCGAAGAGGGCCGCGCCGAACCCGAGCATGCGGCCATCGGCGGGATGATGCGCAGTCTGGCGGCGGAGCTGCCCGAGTTGCGCGTCCGTTCCATCGGTTGGGACGCGCGGGAAATGGCCGCGGCCGATATCGGCCAATTGGTGCGGCGCGAGCTCGGCATCGCCTATCGGGCAGGAGAGGCGGTCGAGCTCCGCTATGCGGGCGGCCGTCGCCTCGCGCTGCGCGCGCGGCGCCTGGCGGAGGGGGCGCGGGATGGCCCGGGCGCGCTGCGCAAGGGCGGCGTTTACCTGATCTCCGGCGGCGCGGGCGGCTTGGGGCTGATGCTGGCCGAGGCGCTGGTGAAACGTCACGGCGCGCGCGTCGCGCTTGCGGGCCGCACCGCCTTGGCGCAACTGGACGCGTCGGCGCGCGAGCGCATCCGCAGGCTGGGCGATGCTCATGCGCTTTACGTCGCCGCCGATGTCGGCGATGAAGCCGGCGCCGCTGCGCTGGCCGATGCCGCGCGCGCGCGTTTCGGCCAACTGAACGGCGTGTTCCATTGCGCGGGCGCGATGGCCAACGCCGCCGTCGCCGACAAGACGCCCGAGGCCATAGCCCGCGTCGTCGAGCCCAAAGTCCTCGGCGCAGTCCAGCTGGACCTCGCCACCCGGCGCGACGCGCTGGACCTGTTCGTCGTCTATTCGTCGATCGCGTCCATCATGCGCTTCCCCGGACAAACCGATTACGCGTACGCCAACCGTTTCCTGGACGGCTTCGCCGCGAGGCGGCAGGCCCAGGCGCGCGCGGGCGAGCGGCGCGGCCGCACCTTGGCGATCAGTTGGTCGTTGTGGCGCGACGGTGGCATGATGCTGGACGAAGCCAAGGTGGACTTCCTCCTGCGCGCGCATGGCTTGGTTCCGCTGGAGGCGGACAGCGGGCTGGGCGCGCTGGAGGTTTGCCTGGCGGCGGACGACGCGCATGAGCATGTCGTCGTCGTCCGGGGGCGCGCGGAGGACATCGAGGCCAATTGGCCGGAATGCGGAGCGTGGAAGACAGAAGTTCCGCGCGCGGCGTTGCAGACCGAACGCGTGGATGCGGTGGCCGGCCAGGTGCGCGCCGAGCTGGCCGCTCTGCTCAAGCTGGACGAGGCCGACATCGACCCGGACCGCAATCTGATGCGTTACGGGCTGGATTCGATCAATGCGCTGGCGCTGATCAACAGTCTCAACGACCGTTTCGGCATTGCCGCGCAGCCGACCGAGCTGCTCCGGCATCCGACGCTGGGCGAATTCGCCAGGCACCTGGAGACCGCGCATCTCGCCGGACGCGTGGACGGCGATGCGGCCGCCGGTGAGGAGGAGGAGGCGCGCGGCGCGGCGCGTCCGGACGACGTCGCCAGCCGCCTGCGGACCGAATTGGCCGCGCTGCTCAAGCTGGACGAGGCCGACATCGACCCGGACCGCAACCTGATGCGTTACGGGCTGGATTCGATCAACGCGTTGGCGCTGATCAACAAGCTCAACGACAGCCTGGGCATTTCCGCCCAGCCGACCGAGCTGCTCAGGCATCCGACGCTGGGCGAGTTCGCCCGGCACCTGCAGGCCGAGCATCTTGCCGCAGCCGGCAAGGATGACGAAGCCGCCGCCGCGCCGCAGGCCATCGCCGAACCGCGCGCCGGCGACGCGTATCCGGACCCGTATCTCGCGCCGTTCGCAACCTTTCCCGGAGGCGGAGAGGACGGGCGGCCGTGGCCGATGACGTATGGCCAGCGCGCGCTGTGGTTCCTACACCAATTCAATGGCGGCAGCCCGGCTTACCACATCGCGCTTGCCTTCCGCTTGCGCTCGCCGCTCGACATGGCTGCTTTCGAGCGCGGCTACGCGGCGTTGCTGCGCCGTCATCCGTCGCTGCGGGCGCGCTTCCGCGACGGCGCGGGCGAAGCCGAGCAGTTTATCGATGCGGCCACCGCGCCCGATCTTCAGCGCGTCGACTGCGCCGGCGACTCCGTCGAGGCGGTTCTGGCCGCCATGCGCGACGCGCACCGGCGCCCTTTCGACACCGAGCGCGACCCGCTGAGCCGCGTGCGCGTCTTCGTCCGCGGCGATGCCGACGCGTTCGTGTTGTGGACGGTCCATCATTTGGTGTCGGACGCGTGGAGCCAGTGGGTGCTGCTGGATGAGCTGTTGTCTGGCTACGCCGCCGAGCGCCGCGGCGAGGCGGCGGCATTCGCGCCGCTGGCGCGCACATTCGCCGACTACGCCCGCGACGAGGCGGACTTCCTGGCGTCCGACGAGGGGCGGCGGCAGGAGGCGTACTGGCTGCGCAGGCTGGGCGGGGAGATTCCGCGGCTGAACCTGCCGGCCGATTCTCCGCGCCCGCGCGCGCAGACTTTCAACGGCGCGTCGCTGCCGGTCGTCTGCGACGCGGATCTGAGCGGCGCGCTCCGGCAGTTCGCCGCGGGGCAGGGCGTGACGCCGTTCGTGGCGCTGCTGGCCGCTTACCAGTGCCTGCTGAGCCGCTGCTCGGGCGACCGGCGCGTGTGGGTCGGCGCGCCGGTGTCGGGCCGCGTCGAGCGGCAGTACGCCGAGGTCGTCGGTTCCTTCATCAACTCGGTGGTGCTGACCGCCGATCTCGGCGCGAACCCGTCGTTCGGCGATTTCGCCAGGCTGCAGCAACGCGTGGTGATCGAGGCGCTGGAACATCAGCGCGTGCCGTTCGCCCGTCTGGTCCAGTCGCTCAATCCCGCCAGGGAGGAGGGCCGCGCACCCTTGTTCCAGGCGGAGTTCGTGTATCAGAAAGCGCATAAGGAAAGCGGCCTGATCCGCGTGTTGTCGCCCGAAGCCGGCGTCGTCATCGAGCATCAGGGCCTGCGCATCGAGTCGGTGCCGTTCCCGCAGCAGGAGGGCCAGACCGATATCTGCCTGGAGATGGCGGAGATCGACGGACGCTTCGTCGGCTCGCTGAAATTCAACGCCGATCTGTTCTCTCCGGAAACGATGCGGCGTCTGCGCGACGGTTTCGCAACCTTGCTGGCGCGCGCGATCGCCGTTCCGGATACTCCCGTGCTGGCGCTGCCGGTTACCGAGCAGGCTGCCGACGGCGCGGCGCGTCTTGAAGGCGCGCGGGGGCCCTCGGCCGGCGCGACGGTGACCGAGATGTTCGAGCGCCAGGCGCGGCAGACGCCGGATGCCGAGGCGCTGTCGGACGGACGCGAGCGCTGGACTTACCGCGAGCTCGACGCGCGTGCGAACCGGATTGCCGGCCATCTGCGCGCGCGCGGCCTGAAGCCCGGCGGCAGGGTGGCGCTGTGCATGCGGCGTTCGGCCGACATGGTCGCGGCGCTGTTCGCCGTGATGAAGGCCGGCGGTGCCTATGTGCCGATGGACCCGGCTTTCCCGGTCGAGCGGCTGCGGCAGATGATGGAGGACGCGTCGCCGGCGCTGATCGTCGCTGACCGCGCAGCCACGCTGCCGGATGGTCTGGCGCTGGGCGGCGCGGCATTGGTCGACCTGGACGCGCAGGCCGGCGAGATCGCGCGGCGAGAGCCCGTTTTCGGCGGCGAGACCGCGCGGCTGGACGGCATCGCCTACGTCATCTACACCTCGGGTTCGACCGGGCGGCCGAAGGGCGTGCAGATCCCGCACTCCGCGCTGGCCAATTTCCTGCTGTCCATGCGCGACAAGCCGGGCATGTCGGCGAACGACCGCCTGCTTGCCGTCACCACGATCTCATTCGACATCGCCGGGCTGGAGCTGTATCTGCCGCTGGTGTCGGGTGCTGCGGTGGCGCTGGCGTCCCGGGAGGAGGCGATGGACGCGTTCGCGCTGCAGCGCCTGCTGGCCGAGCGCCGGATCACCGTGATGCAGGCGACGCCGACCACCTGGCAGATGCTGGCAGAGGCCGGTTGGCGCGGTGGGGCCGGTTTCTCCGTCCTGTGCGGCGGCGAACCGTTGCCGCGCGTGCTCGCGCAGCGCTTGCTGCTAGGCGGCGCGCGGGTGTGGAACCTCTACGGCCCGACGGAAACCACGATCTGGTCGTGCATCGCCGAGGTTTCGTCCGACGGCGGCCACGCGGTCGAGCCTATCGGCGAGCCGATCCGCAACACCAGCATCCACATCGTCGACGACGAGATGCGCGGCGTGCCGGTGGGCGCGATAGGCGAGCTGTGCATAGGCGGCGACGGCGTCGCCGCCGGCTATCTGAACCGGCCGGAGCTGAACGCGGAGAAATTCGTACAGATGAGCGGGGGGCGCGTGTACCGCACGGGCGATCTCGCGAGGCTGTCGCCCGACGGCCGGCTGGAGTTCCACGGCCGCGCCGACAATCAGCTGAAGATACGCGGCTTCCGCGTCGAGGCCGGCGAGATCGAGCACCAGATCCGTTCGGACGAGCGCGTCGCCGACTGCGTGGTCACGGCGTGGAGCCGCGAGACCGCCGACGGCGTCGACTGCGCGCTTGCCGCCTACCTGGTGATGAGCGGCGGCGCGCCGCTGACCGACGCGATCCGGACGCAGCTGCGCGAGCGGGCGGGGCGGGCGTTGCCGGCCTATATGGTGCCCAGCGTTTTTGTCGCGTTGCCGGCTTTCCCCCTCACGCCCAACAACAAGATCGACCGCAAGGCGCTGCCCAGTCCCGACGCCGCGCAGGCCGCGGAGCCGCATGCCGCGGCGCGTGAAGCGCCGCGCGCGCAGATGGACGAGGGCATCGTCGCCGCTGTCTGGCGCGAAGTGCTGCGGCTGGACGCGGCGGCAGCCGATTCCCACTTTTTCAATGCAGGCGGCACCTCGTTCACCGCGTCGCGGCTGATGTACGCGCTGCGCCGGGAGACCGGCCTCACGGTGCCGGTCAGTCTGCTGTTCGAACACCCGACCTTGGGCGCGTTTTCCCGCCGCGTGCGCTCGCTCGCGGACCAGGAGCGGGCCGCCGCCGGTGCGGAGCCCGGCGCATCCGGCCATGAAGCGGCGGAGGCCGCCGACGCGCTGCTCGAAATTCTCGAGCGCGTCAGTCAGGGCCGCCTGAGCGTCGACCATGCAACACGTTTAATCGATGAGATCCAGTGAACATGCCTATCACCCATATTGATATCCTGCGCCTTGTTCAAGATGGCCGCCTTTCGCCGCAGCAGGGGCGGGATCTGATCGCGGCCGGCAGCGCGCCGGCCGCCGCGGAAGGGACGGCAGGCGGATGGACCGACATCGCGATCATCGGCATGTCCGGCCGCTTCCCCGGCGCCAACGACACCGACGCCTTCTGGCACAACCTGACGGCCGCGCGCGACAGCGTCGCGCCCATTCCGTCCAGCCGCTGGGACGCCGCGGGGTTCTACGATCCGGACCGTAGCGTCGTCGGCAAGAGCTACAGCAAGTGGGCCGGCCTCATCGACGACATCGCCGGCTTCGACGCCGACTTCTTCAACATCAGCCCGCGCGAGGCGCTGCTGATGGACCCGCAGCAGCGGCTGTTCCTGCAGGAGGCGTGGCGAGCGATCGAGCATGCGGGCTATGCGCCCGACAGCTGGGCGGACCGCAAGTGCGGCGCCTTCGTCGGCTGCGTGACGGGCGATTACCTGACGCTGCTGCGCGACGAAGACGTGCCGGTGGACGCCTACAGCCTGACCGGCAATACCGGCTCCATCCTCGCCGCGCGGCTGTCGTACTTCCTGAATCTGAAAGGGCCGGCGGTCGCCGTCGACACTGCCTGCTCCTCGTCGCTGGTCGCCGTGCACATGGCGTGCGAGAGCCTGGCCAGCGGCACTAGCGATGTCGCGCTGGCGGGCGGCGCGATGGTGTTCAGCACGCCTGAGCTGTTCATCCAGGCGTCGCGGCTGGGCATGCTGTCGCCTGACGGGGTGTGCAAGACTTTCGACAACGGCGCCAACGGCATCGTGCTGTCGGAGACGGTGGGCGCCGTCGTGCTCAAGCGTCTCGCCGACGCGCGGCGGGACGGGGATACGATCCATGCGGTGATCCGCGGTTCGGGCATCAACCAGGATGGCAAGACGCCCGGCATCACGGTGCCCAGCGCGTACGCGCAGGCCTCGCTGGTGGCCGATGTGCAGGCGCGCGCCGGCGTGCATCCGGAAACGATAGGCTATATCGAGGCGCACGGCACGGGCACGAGGCTGGGCGACCCGATTGAATTGGAGGCGCTGACCTCGGTCTTCCGCAAGCGGACCGACAAGAAACGGTTCTGCGCGATCGGATCGGTGAAGACCAATATCGGCCACGCGCAGATCGCGGCCGGCGTCACTTCGCTGATCAAGGCGGCGTTGTGCCTGCGCCACGGGCAACTGCCGCCGTCGTTGCATCTGGCGCAGCCGAACCAGCTGATCGATTTCGACAACAGCCCGTTCCGCATGATTCCGTCGCTGGAGGCGTGGCCGCCGGCGGAGGGGCATCCGCGCCGCGCCGGCGTGACCTCGCTGGGGTTCAGCGGCACCAATGCCCACCTGCTGCTTGAGGAGTATGTCGACGCGCGCGCCTCGGCCGCGCCGGACGCCGCCCCCGCGACTGGCGGCGAAACGTTGGCGGTTTTGTCGGCGCGCACGCCGGAGCGTCTACGGGCGCAGGCGGCACGTCTGCTGCGTTGGCTGGCCGAGACCGATTCGCCGCCCGCGCTGGCCGATATCGTCTACACATTGCAGGTCGGCCGCAGCGCGATGGCCTCGCGCGCGGCCTTCATCTGCCCCACTCTGTCCGAGCTCGAGCTGCAACTGCGGCGCTTCCTCGACAGAGCAGGGGATGGCGGCGCGATTTTCACCGGGGAGGCGCGTCCGCAGGCGGACGGCGAAACCGTCGAGCCGCTGCGGCCGGCCCGCGGCGACGATCCGGCGCGCGTTGCGCGCGCGTGGGTGGCGGGCGGGACCGTCGATTGGGCGGCTTGGCACGACGTCGCGGCGCGCAGGCGGGCGCCGCTGCCCGGCTATGCGTTCGCGGACGACCGGTATTGGCCGGTCAATGAGGAAACGACGGGCGCCGGAGACGCCGGCGGCTTGCATCCGCTGCTTTCGGTGGATCTGTCCGAAGCCGGGAAACCGCGCTTCGGCCACATTTTCGACGGCGGCGAAGTCTATCTGAAGGACCACATCGTGTCCGGCGCGCCGACTCTGCTGGGCGTGTCGCACCTGGAAATGGCCATTGCCGCCGAGGCATTGTCGCGCGACGAGGCCCGCGGCGTTTCGCCGGGCAAACTGGCGCAGATTTACGGCGTCGCCTGGATCCGGCCGCTCATCGTGACCGATAGGCCGAAGGCGATGCAGATCGAGCTCGAAACGACGTCCCGCGGCCTGGCCTACCGGGTCGGCGGGCGCGGCGACGCGAGCGGCGAATCCTATTCCCAAGGGCGCATCCGTTTCGTGCCGGCGCCGGCCAGCGCGCCGGTGTTGGATCTGGCCGGCATCAAGGCCCGGTGCGCCCATGCGTGGACGGCGGAGGACTGCTACCGCGTGTTCGACCGCAACGAGCTGCGCTACGGGCCGGGGCTGCGCACGCTCGAGTCGCTGCATTGGAGCGAGTCCGAGTCGCTGGCGAGCTTGGTTCTGCCGGAAGCGCTGCGCGGCGATCTTTCCGCCTACACGCTGCATCCGTCGCTGATGGACGGCGCTCTGCAGAGCCTGCTCGGCTTGCTGGGCGATCCGTCGGCCGACGGCAGGCTCTACATTCCGTACGCGCTCAATGAAATCACCGTCTACGCACCGTTGACGGCGCGCTGCCATGCTTATGCGCGGGTGTCCGGCAACCACGCGGCGTCGGAGTTCGCCGAGAAACGCTTCGATATCGACATCGTCGACGACGACGGGCGCGTGCTCGCGGCGATGCGCGAACTGTCGTACCGGCCGTACAGCCGTAACAAACCGTCCACGCTCCATATGTTCGCGCCCGCCTGGCGGGCGGCTGATCTGGGGCGCCAGGATGCCGCGCAAGGCCGGACCGTCGTGTTCTCGGCCCGGGGCGAGCGCGCCGCCGCGCTGGAGGCGGCGCTAGGCGGCGAGCCGCTGCGCGTCGCGTTGGCCAGTGGTTCCGTTGTGGCGTCGGCCGATGAGCGCGCGATCCGCGTCGATCCGGAGTCGGAAGCCGACTGGGAGCGGCTGGCGGCTAGCCTGGACGCGGCGAAACCGCCGCGCCTGCTGTTCTTGCCCGGTGCGTTTCCCGGCGGCGGCGCGGCATCGCTCCGTCCGCTGTACCGCTTGTTGCGGGCCTTGCGCGGCAAGGGCATCGAACGCGCGCGGCTGCTGTTGGTCGCGGACGAGGATGGCCGGACGGATGTGGCGGAAACGCTGGCGTTCGCCGGCTTTTCCCGCGTGCTTGGACGCGAGCAGCCGGGCTTCGCGGCCAGCGTGCTCGCTGCGCGCGACCCGTTGGCGGCGGAGTCGGCCCGTCGCGTCGCGCGCGAGCTGTCCTGCGCGCCGGCTCCGGGCGAGTGGTTGGTCCGTTATCGCGACGGCGCGCGTCAGGTGCGGCGCGTCGAACGCTGGGAGACGCCGGCCGCGGCCGGCGGCTTGTTCCGCGAGGGCGGCGTCTATCTGGTTACCGGCGGCGCGGGCGCGTTGGGGCTGCGCATCGCCGCCGAGATGCAACGCCGCTATGGGGCCAAGGTTGTCGCCTGCGGCCGTTCCTCGCCGGAAAAGGCTGCCCGCGCGATCGAGCAGGCCGGGTTGTCCGGTTTGCCGGGCGCCTTCCGTTATGTCCAGGCCGATGCGGCCAAGGCGGAGGATGTCGATCGGCTGTGCGCGCTGGCGCGCGCGGAGTTCGGGGCCATCAACGGCGTGATCCATGCCGCCGGCGCGATCCGCGACAGCCTGATCGCGAAGCAGGAGCTGGCGTCGCTTGACGCAGTGATCGATCCCAAGACGAGCGGCGCGCGGCTCATCGACGAGGCGACGCGGAGCGATCCGCTCGATTTCATGATTCTGTTCTCGTCCATCTCGTCGCTGGCCGGCACGGTGGGCCAGGCAGCCTACGCGTTCGCCAACGAGTACCTCGACCACTTCGCCGAGCGCCGCAACGCGCTGGTCGGGCAAGGGCGCCGCGCGGGGCGGACGCTGTCCATTAATTGGCCTTACTGGCGCGATGGCGGCATGCGCATCGGCGAGCAGGGCGAAATCCTGATGCGCAGCGCGATGGGGGCCGAGCCGCTGGCTTTCGCCCAGGGCATGGAGGTGCTGTTCGGCGCGTCGCCGGCGCATCCGTCGTCGCTATGTGTCGCGGCGGGCGATCTGGCCAAACTATCCAAAACGATAGGCGCGTCTTTTGAGCGCGCCCGGGAGGCCGCTCCGGTTTCCGAGCCGGCCCGCCGCGCGGACGCCGAGCTCGCCTCGCTGGCGGAGGAAGTCGTGCGCCGCGCGCCGGGGACCATCCGCGCCGACGCCCCGCTCGCCGATTACGGTTTCGATTCCATTACCTTTGTCGAGCTGGCCAACCGGATCAACCGCGCATACGACATCGATGTCACACCGGCGCTGTTTTTCGAACACAAGACCGTCGCTGCGCTGGCGCGTCATCTGGCGGGCGAATACGGCGTTGCCGGCCGTTTCGAACCGGCGGCTGCTGCCGTCGCGCAAGCATCGCCGTCCGCGCCCGCGCACGCCGGCGGGCAAGACCGGCTGGCGGAGACGCTGAAGGCGCTGGCCGGCGAGGTGCTGAAACGCGACGCCGGCCGCTTTGATCCGGCGACGCCGCTCGCCGACTACGGCTTCGACTCGATCACCTTCGTCGAGCTGGCGAACCGGATCAACCGCGAATACGACATCGACGTCACGCCGGCGCTGTTCTTCGAGCACAAGACTATCGCCGCGTTGGCGCGCTATCTGGCGGATGAGCACGGCGTCGCCGGCCGTTCCGAAACTGTTGCGGCTGCTGTCGCGCAACCATCGCCGCCCGCTCCCGCGCGCGCCGGCGGGCAAGACCGGCTGGCGGAGACGCTGAAGGCGCTGGCCGGCGAGGTGCTGAAACGCGACGCCGGCCGTTTCGATCCGGCGACGCCGCTCGCCGATTACGGCTTCGACTCGATAACCTTCGTCGAGCTGGCGAATCGGATCAACCGCGAATACGACATCGACGTTACGCCGGCGCTGTTCTTCGAGCACAAAACCATCGCCGCGCTGGCGGGCCATCTGGCCGGCGAGTACGGCGTTGCCGTGGAAGCCGCGCGGGCTGCAGCAGAGCCGGCGGCGAGGATGGAGCCGGTTCAGGCCGACAGCGTCGAACCGCCGGCTCTGCCGGCCCCGTCAGCCGTTCCGCGCGGAGAGGGCGCGGCGGAAGACGAGCCGATCGCGATCGTGGGGATGGCCGGCGTGCTGCCGGGCTCGCCCGACCTGGAGCGGTTCTGGGCCCATCTCGAAGCCGGGGACGATCTGATTTCCGAGGTGCCGCCGGACCGCTGGAGCTGGCAGTCGCTGTATGGCGACCCGTCCGAGGGCGGCAAGACGCGAGCGAAGTGGGGAGGCTTCATCGAGGATATCGACAAGTTCGACAGCCTCTACTTCAACATTTCGCCGCACGAGGCGAAGTTGATGGACCCGGCGCAGCGCATCGCGCTGGAAGTGGTGTACAGCGCCATCGCCGACGCCGGTTACGCCAACGCCGAACTGGCGGGCAAGAACGCCGCCGTCTATATCGGCGTCGGCGCGTTGGACTACCTGAACCTGCTGGTCGAGTCCGGGCAGAAGATCAGCGCCTATTCGTCGACGGGCTTGTCGCATTCGGTCCTGGCCAACCGCATTTCCTACCTGCTGGATCTGCGCGGGCCGAGCCAGCCGGTCGATACGGCATGCTCCAGCTCGCTGATCGCGCTGCACCGCGCGGTGGAGGCGATACGCCGGCATGGTTGCGACATGGCGATCGCCGGCGGCGTCAATGTGATGGCGAGCCCCTTCCTGACGCTGTCGTTCAGCGACGCCGGCATGCTCAGCGAGGACGGTCGCTGCAAGACTTTCAGCAAGCGGGCGAACGGCTATGTGAGGGGCGAAGGCGCCGGCGCCGTCGTGCTCAAGCGCCTGTCCCGGGCGGAGGCGGACGGCGATACGATACACGCAGTCATCCGCGCCACGGCGGAAAACCACGGCGGCCGGGCTTCGTCGTTGACCGCGCCCAACCCTGTCGCGCAGACCGCGCTGCTGGTCGACGCCTATTCCCGCGCCGGCGTGGATCCGGCCACCATCACCTATATCGAGGCGCACGGCACCGGCACGCCGCTGGGCGACCCGATCGAGGTCAACGCGCTGAAGAGCGCCTTCGCCGAACTCGCCAAGCGTTACGGCCCCTCGCGGCATGCGCATCGCTGCGGCATCGGCTCGGTGAAGACCAATATCGGCCACCTGGAGGCCGCGGCAGGCATGGCCGGGCTGTTCAAGATCGTGCTGGCGATGAAGCGCCGCGCCTTGCCGGCGAACCTGCATTTCGACGAGGTGAATGCCTATGTCCGGCTGGAAGGCAGCCCGTTCTACGTGGTGGACCGCCTGCAGCCGTGGCAGGCGCTGCAGGACGAGGACGGCCGGCCGATTCCGCGCCGCGCCGGCGTCAGCAGCCTGAGCTTTTCCGGCGCAAACGCCCACGTGGTGCTGGAGGAGTACGTCGACAGCCGCCCCCGCGCCGAAGCGGGCGGGCGGCAACTGATTCCGCTGTCGGCGCGCAACCGCGACCGCCTGATGGAATCGGCGCGCCGCCTGGCCGGACGCCTGGCGTCCGAGCCTGCGTTGTCGCTGGCCGACATCGCCTACACGCTGCAGACGGGGCGCGAACAACTGGACGATCGGCTCGCCATCGTCGCGGACTCGCGCGCAGCGTTGGCCGCGTGTCTGGATGACATTCTGGAAGGCCGACCGGCCGCTGCGGGCATTGTGCGCTTCAGCCGCGAAGAGGCGGGAGAAGATGACGCAGACCGTTCCGCCTCGGAGCGGGACGACGAGCGCGCGCTGGCCGCCGGCGATCTGGTCGCGCTGGCCGAGCGGTGGACCGAGCGACCCGGCGACAAGCTGGACTGGCAGGCCTTGCCGCGCGGCCGGCATCTCCGCCGCGTGCCGCTGCCCGCCTATCCGTTCGCGCGCGTACGCCATTGGGCGATCGAGCCGCGCGCGGCTTCCGCGCCGCAGGCGGATCTGATCGGCCTCATCGAGCGCTGGCATGCCGCCGCGGCGCCGGCCGCGCTGGCTTCCGCGCCGCGCGTGGTGCTGTGCTGCCTGTCCGAGCCCGCGTGGCAGACGCGGTTCGCTGAGCTGTCCGCCGCGCGGATGCCGGGCACCCGGCTGGTGTTCGCTTCGCGGCAGCAGGCTTCGCCCCTGCCGGGCGGCGTCAACGCAGCCAACCCGGACGATCCGCGGCAGCTGGCCGACATGTGCGCGGCGCTGGTCCGCGAGCACGGCGAGGTGGACGGCGTGCTCTATCTGTGGCCTCTGGAGGAGCCGGCGCTGGCCGGACGCCCCGATGTGTTCGCCGCGCTGCTGCAGGCCCTGTGCCGGGCGCAGCGCCATCCCTCGCGGGTGCTGGCGGCGCTGGCCTGCCGCAGCGCGATCGAGCGCTGCCGGGCCGAGGCCTGGGTCGGGTTCGAACGCTCGTCGCGCCAATCCATGCCGGACACCGATTTGTTCCCGGTGATCGTGGAAACGGATGTGCAGCACGATGAGCGGTCGATGCGCGCCTTGTTCGGCCATGTGCTGGCCGAATGGCTGGCGTCGAACGCGGGCAGCGTGCTGTACGAAGACGAAGAGCGGCTGGCGCTCGCGCGCGAACGCGTCGCGCTGCCGGCGCCGTCGGCGGGCGGGGCGCTGCCGTCGGCGCGCGCTCGCACCTGGTTGATCACGGGCGGGGGCGGCCGTCTGGGCATGCTGTTCGCCGGCTACCTGGCCCGCACGCATGGCGCGGCCGTCAGGCTGGCGCTGACCGGCCGCTCGCCGCTGAGCGCGGAGCTCGACGCGAGATTGGGCATCTTGCGCGCCGATGGCGCGCAGGTCCGTTATTTTCAGGCCGACGCGGCGAGCCGCGCCGAAATGGACGCGGCGGTCAGGGAGGCGAGGCAGGCTTTCGGCCCGATCGAGGCCTTCCTGCATGCGGCCGGCGCAGAAGAGGGCGGCACGCTGCTCGAGGCCGGCCCCGGCGAGTTCCGCGACGCGCTGGCGGCGAAAGCCCGCGGCGCGGAGATCGTCGACGCGGTCACGGCGGATGATCCCTTGGTTTTCGCCTGCTATTTCGGCTCGACGTCGGCCTTGCTCGGCGATATGGGCGCTGCCAGCTACAGCATCGCCAATCGTTTCCTGATGGCGCACGCGTCCTTGCGCAACCAGCGGACGGCGCAGTGCGAGCGGCATGGGCGCACGGTATGCATAGGCTGGCCGTTGTGGAAGGAAGGCGGCATGGGACCGGTGCGGGCGGCCGAGGGCTCGGATGAGGCGCGCGCGCTTGCGCGGTATCTGCAAAGCAGCGGGCAGACGCTGTTGAGCGCCGATGTCGGCCTGCCGTTCTTCGAGTCTGCGCTGGGCGGCGGCATCGAACAGATCGCGCTGCTGTATGGCGACGCGTCGCGGCTGGACCGGCTGGCGACGCTGGCCCCGGCCAGGGGCGAGCTGGCTCCTGCCCAGGCCCAGGCGGCGCGCGTCGAGCGGGTGGTCGCCGAGGTCGCGGCCGTGGGCGGCGGCGAGAACGGCGATTCGTCCGGCGACGAAGGACAGCTGGCGCGAGAACTATTGATGGAGTTGAAGGAGTTGGCCAGCGGCTTGTCGCAGATTCCCGTTTCGCAGTTGGCCTCCCACCAGGCGCTCAACACCTACGGTTTCGACTCCATCGGCCTGGCCCGGCTGGCCAGGAAGATGCAGGAACACCTCTGCGTGCCGGTCACGCCGGCGCTGTTCTTCAGCCATCCCACGCTGGGCAAGCTCGCTGCCCATCTGGCAGGCCGGCACAGCGGGCCGCTGCTGGAGAGACGCGCAGCGAAAGCGGGCGGGAAACCGTCTGCCGCGGCGTCTCCGGCTGCGGACGGCAGCGCAGCGAGAGCGCTGTCGGCCGTGTCCGCTGTCCAGCCCCGGGAAGCGCTTCCGGCGCAGGCAATGGCAGAGCCGATCGCCATCATCGGCGCCAGCGGACGCTTTCCGCAGGCCGACTCGATAGATGAAATGTGGCAGACCCTGCTTGATGGCCGCGACGCCGTCAGCGGCGAGCGCGCGCCGGCCGGCTACCGTTTCGGCTCGCTGCGCGCGCCGGGCGATTTCGACCCGCTGTTCTTCGGCGTTTCACCGCGGGCTGCGGAGGAGATGGACCCGCGGCAGCGGCTGCTGCTGGAAGAGTCGTGGCGGGCATTCGAGGATGCGGCGATCGGCCCGTCCCATCTCGCTTCGCAGCGCGCCGGCGTTTTCGTCGGCCTGGAGGAGGGCGAGTATTTCCGGCTTGGCGGCGGCGGTTCCATCACCGCGCACCATAGCGCGATCACGGCGTCTCACCTGGCCTATTTGCTCGATTTCAAAGGCCCGGTGGTGACGATCAACACCGCCTGCTCGTCGGGCCTGGTCGCCCTGCACCAGGCTTGCCAAAGCCTGAGGCTGGGGGAGTGCGACATTGCCCTCGTCGGCAGCGCGCACCTGATGCTGACGGCGGAAGCGTTCACGCGGCTGGATGAAGCCGGCATGCTGTCTCCGGACGGCCGCTGCCATACCTTCGACCAGCGCGCGAACGGCATGGCGCCGGGCGAGGCGGTCGCGGCCATCGTGGTCAAGAAGCTGTCGGCCGCGTTGGCCGACGGCGATCCGGTGCTGGCGGTCGTCGCCGGCAGCCGCATCAACTACGACGGCAAAACCAACGGCATCACCGCGCCGAACGGCGCCGCCCAGGCCAGGCTGTTGAAGGAGACCTACGAGGCTTGCGGGCTGTCGCCGCGGCAGATCGACTACGTCGTCACCCACGGCACCGGCACTTCGCTCGGCGACGCGGTCGAGGTCAACGCGCTGGCCGAGGTGTTCGGCAAATCCGCGGAGGGGCCGCATTGCGCGCTGACCTCCACCAAGACCAATTTCGGTCACACGCTGGCAGCGTCCGGCCTGGTCAGCGCGCTGTGCCTGTTGTCGGCGTTGCGCCGCGGCGCCATTCCGCCCAGCCTGCATTTCGAAACACCGAATAGCTTCATCGACTGGCAGGACAGCGCGCTGTTCGTCAACCGCGAAGCGCGCGCCTGGCCGGCCGACGACAAGCGGCCGCGCCACGGCGGCGTCAGCGCTTTCGGCATGAGCGGCACCAACGCCCACGTCGTGATGCGCGACCTAGCCGCCGGCGAGCGGCGCGCCGAGCAGCGCTTCCAACCCGCTCCGGCCTATCTGCTGGCGTTCTCGGCGCGTTCCATCGCCTCGCTGTGCGCCCGCGCGCGGCAGCTGGTCGGCGTGCTGGGCGGCGATGAGCCGCTCTCCCTGTCTGCGTTGGCCCATACGCTGTTCGAGGGACGGCATCATTTCGAATACCGCTGCGCGATCGTCGCATCCGACCGGTCTGAGGCGGCCGCGCTGCTGGCGCGCCTGCTGGCGGCGCGCCTGGAGCCGGCAGATGCGCGCTCCGGGGAGAGCGACGCTTTGCCGGCGGAGGCGTTCGAGGGCAGGGCCTTCATCGGACGCTACGACGGGCGCGATCTCGCGCAGCCGGCGATCGAGCAGGTGGTCGAGTCGCTGGTCCGGCAACTGGGAGACGATCTCGCCGCCGAGTCGCTGGCCGACGGCCATGAGGCCGCGCTGCGCGCGCTGGCCGATTTCTATCGCCAGGGCTATCCGATTCCATGGCGCTTGCGCTATCGGGACGCCACGCCGATGCGACTGAGGCTGCCGACGTATCCTTTCGATCGGCAGCATTACTGGGCGCGGGGCGCGGAATCTCAAGCAGGCTTGTCCGCGGAGCCGTCGTTGCATCCTTTGCTGCATGCGCGGAAGAGCGATGAGGGCGGACTGGCGTTCGAATCGTCATTCACCGGCCGCGAACGCGTGCTGGCCGACCATGTGATCCACGGCAGGCGCATTCTGCCGGGCGTGGCCTATCTGGAGATGGCGCTCGCCGCCGCCGCACGCGCGTTGCCGGCGCATCTGCGCGCCGGCATCCGTTTCGCGTCGCTGGGCAAGATAGGCTGGATGGCGCCGTTCGTCGCGGACGAGGCGGCCGCCCGCGTGCTGGAAACCCGCCTGGAGCCGATGGCTTCCGGCGAAACCGGCGCGTTCGCCTTCACCATCTCCAGCCGCTCCGGCGACTTGCAGGCCGCGACGACGCATTGCCAGGGCGTGGTGGCGGCGCGGACTGACGATTTGCCGGCCCAGACGCTGGACATCGCCGCGGTCCGGGCGCGTTGCCCGCGCGCGATTGCCGCCGAAGCATGCTACGCCGCGTTCGAGGCGGCCGGGCTGGCTTACGGCGAAGGATGCCGCGCGATAGAGTCCGTGCACGCAGGCGAGGAGGAATGCCTCGCACTGCTGCGCCTGCCGGCCGTTTTGCCGGCGGAGGAGCTCGCGCCGCAAGCCGGCCTGGGCGGCGCGCTGTCGGCGGGCGGACGCGCCCACGCGCTGCATCCGGCGCTGGTGGACGGCGCATTGCAGGCGGTAGCCGGGTGGTTCCTCCAGCAGTCCGGCGAGACCGATGGGAAGCTGCCGTCCAGCGTGCCGTTCGCGTTGGACAGCGTGGAGGTGTTCGGCCCGACCTGCGGGCGCATGTGGGCCCGTCTGACGATGTCGGGCGAGGGCGCCGCGCGCAAGCTCAACGCCGATTTGCACGATGAGGCCGGCCGGCTACGCGTCCGTCTCGGCGGATTGTCCGCTCGCGAGATCGGGCCGTCCGGTCCGGATGGCCGCGCTTCGAGCGAGCCCATCCTGCTGTCTTGCGAGTGGCGCGAGGATGCGGGCATCGATGCGGAGCCGGCCGAGTGGAGCGCCGGCTTGGCGCGCCGGGAGGCGCTGATCCTGGATGCGAACGGCGATGGCGCGGTCGCGGCCGAGTTGGCCCGCGCGATGCCGGGTGTCTCGATGCGCGTATTGCCGGTCAGCGCGAAGGGCGCGGAAGGACTGGCGCTGGCGGCGGCATTCGAGGCTGCCGCCGTCGAGGTGCTTGAGCGCGCGCGAGGCCATCTGGCCGCCGGCGCGGCGAAAGTCGGCGCGCATCTGCTGGTTGTCGCCGCCGGCTGGCCAGGCGACGCGCTGCCGCTGGCGCTGGACGGGATATTGAAGACCGCCGAGCAGGAGAACCCCGGGTTCAGGGGGCAGGCGTTCGCGGTGAAGGCGATCGATGCGGCGGCTGCGCGGGAAATCGCGCGCGCGGCGGCCGATCCCCGCCGCCGCGCGGTATGGATCGACGGCGGGCGGCGTTTGGCCGCAGCGTGGTCGGTCATTGAACCAGACGCCGGCGCGCGCCCGATCTGGCGCGACGGCGCGTGCTACCTGATAACGGGCGGCGCGGGCAGGATAGGGCGCATTCTCGCGCGCGACATCGTCGAGACCGCGCCATCCGCGCGCGTGGTGCTGGTTGGACGGAGCGCGCCGGGAGAAGAGGCGCGGGACGATCTGGCCGGTTTGGGCGCCAGGGTCGAATACCGCCGGGCGGACATCTCGCGCCTGGATGATGTCCGGGTGCTCGTCGCCGCGATCGAGGCCGCGCATGGACGGCTGGACGGCGTGGTCCATTGCGCGGGGCTGATCGAGGACAATTTCATCGTCAACAAGCGCGCCGACGAGCTGTCGCGCGTATTCGCGCCGAAGGTCGCCGGCGCCGTCAACCTGGACCAGGCGACGAGCCACCTGGCGCTTGATCTGTTTGTGCTGTGCGCGTCGGCGAGCGGGGTGACCGGCAATGTCGGCCAGGCCGACTACGCGGCGGCCAACGCCTTCCTCGACGGTTTCGCGCGCCATCGCAACGCCTTGGTCGCCTGCGGCGAGCGGCGTGGCCACACGCTGTCGGTGGATTGGTCGCTGTGGGAAAACGGCGGGATGCGTCCCGATCCGCAGACCGAGGCGCGGCTGTTCCGCGAACGTGGCGTGCGGCCTTTGAGCACGCGCGCCGCGCTGGCTGCGCTGCGCCAGGGGCTGGGCCTGAGCCTGACGCAGATTCTGGTGGCCGAGGGCGACCGCGGCGCGGCGCTTGCCCGCTTCGGCCTTGTCGCCGAGACGGCGGCGCCGGCATCGGAACCGCCCGTCGCGCAGACCGCGCCCAGCGAGCCGGCGGATTTGCTCGGCGCGACGGTCGATTACTTCAAGCAACTGCTCGCCGACATTTTCGGCCTGCCGGCGCACCGGCTGCACGAGCATGAGCCGCTCGAGCGCTATGGCATCGATTCGATCATGGTCGTCCGGCTGACGAGCAAGCTCGAGACCGTGTTCGGGCCGCTGTCTAAGACGCTGTTCTTCGAATACAGGACGCTGGGCGCGCTGTGCGGCTACTTTGTCGAGCAGCATGCCGAGCGCTTGGCGGGCGTCTTGGCTCCGGCCCAGGTCATGGAGCGGAGCGTCCCGGTTTCCTCCACGCAAGCCACCGCGCCGTCGACGCCGGCAAGTCGGGAAGCGGGCCGCATGGACACGACGGCAACCGTTCCCGCTACCGCCGAGCGGCGCGGCGCTGAAACCGACGGCGCGTTCGCGATCATCGGCATCAGTGGCCGTTACCCGCAAGCCGCCGACCTGGACGCTTTCTGGGAGAACCTGCGAACGGGACGCGACAGCATCACCGAGATTCCGTCTGCGCGTTGGAACCACGATCGCTACTTCCAGCCGGGCGCGTTCCAGCCGGGCAAGACTAATGGCAAGTGGGGCGGCTTCATCGACGGTGTCGACCATTTCGACACCGTGTTCTTCAATATCTCGCCGCGAGAGGCCGAGGTGCTCGATCCGCAGGAGAGGCTGTTCCTGCAATGCGCGTACCACACGCTCGAAGATGCCGGCTATACGCGCGCGTCCATCGCCGACGCGTCGCGCAGGGCACAGTCGCGCGGCGGCATGCCCGCGTCCGAGGGCGCGGCGGTCGGCGTGTTCGTCGGCGCGATGTACAACGAGTATCAACTCTACGGCGCGGAACAGACCGCCCTCGGCCGGCCGCTCGCGATTCCGGGCAATGTCGCGTCGATCGCGAACCGCGTGTCCTACTTCTGCGATTTCCAGGGACCGAGCATGACGCTGGACACGATGTGCTCGTCGTCGCTGAGCGCGATCCATCTCGCGTGCCGGAGCATTGCGGATGGCGAGTGCGCATTCGCGATCGCCGGCGGCGTCAACGTCACCGTGCATCCCAACAAATACCTGGTCCTCGGCCAGGGGCGGTTCCTGGCCGAAGACGGGCGTTGCCGCAGCTTCGGCGAGGGCGGCAGCGGCTATGTGCCGGGCGAGGGCGTCGGCGCGGTGCTGATCCGGCCGCTGGCGGATGCGATCGCCGACGGCGACGCGATCCACGCGGTCATCTGCGCATCGTCGGTGAATCACGGCGGCAAGACCAACGGCTATTCGGTGCCGAACCCGAACGCCCAGGCCGCGCTGATCGCCGACGCGCTGCGGCGAGCGCGCGTCCAGCCGGGCGAGATCAGCTATGTCGAGGCGCATGGCACCGGCACCGCGCTCGGCGATCCGATCGAGATCGCCGGCCTGGTGCGGGCGTTCTCCGGCCGCGATGTTCAGGCGCCGTGCGCGATCGGCTCGGTCAAGTCGAATATCGGCCATGCCGAAAGCGCGGCGGGCATCGCCGGGTTGTCGAAGATTGTGCTGCAGATGCGCCACCGCAAGCTGGCGCCGTCGTTGCACGCGGACACGCCCAATCCGAACATCGATTTCGGGCGCACGCCGTTCCGCGTGCAGCGCGAGCTGGCCGATTGGAACGCTCAGCCGGGCGCGTTGCGCGTCGCGGCGATTTCGTCATTCGGCGCCGGCGGTTCGAACGCGCACCTGATCATCCGCGAGCACCTCGACGACGCGCCGGAGCCGCGGAGCGCGGCAGATCGGCAGTGGCTGGTGCCGCTGTCGGCGAGGACCGCCGCGCAGTTGCTGGAAAAAACCGGGCAGTTGCTCGCCGGGATCGAGTCGGGCGCGCTGCGCGACTTCGCCGGCATCGCCCATACGCTGCAGGCGGGGCGCGAGGCGATGCGCGAGCGGTTGGCGTTCTCGGCCGCGTCGGTGGAAGAACTGGCGGACCGGCTGCGCGCCGCGCGCGACGGCTGGCAGGCGATTGAGGCCGGACTGGCTGAGAAGGGGCAAGGCGGCGTGCTGGTCTGGCGCGCGCCGGCCGCAGAGGCCGCGCTATATCGCGCCAAGGCAGCCGCAGGCATGCCGGCAGTGTCTGCCGATGCCGGACTTGAGGCTGCCTTGCGCGGCTGGGTCGGCGGCTCGGCCGTCGATTGGGCCGCTTACCGAGGCGGGCCGGCGCCGCGCCGAGTCAGGCTGCCGCTCTATCCCTTCGCCAGGGAGCGCTATTGGGCGCCTGCCGCGCTCGACGATGCGCAAGCCTCGAGCGACGGAACCGCGATCTTTACGCGTACATGGCAGCCGTCGCCGAGCGCCGCCGGCGAACGTCTGGCGGACGGCGTGTTGGCAGTGTTGTGCACGCCGGCCACGCTGGCTGTCGCGCGTCGCCTTTTCTCGCGCGCCGCCGAATCGGTGGAGAAGATTTACATCGTGCACGGCTCGGAGACCGGCGACGCCTCGGCGGTCGCGGCGGATTTCCTCCGCGAGGACAGCGGCCGCGCCGCTTACCGTCATCTCGCCGCTCGGCTGGCCGGATCGCCGCTGGGCGTCGTCGACGTCACTGCGCTCGACGCGGACTACGAGGCGTCAAGCGCGGCGGAACTGGGCAAGATCGCCTTGCTGCAGCTGTTTCTGGCCGATCACCGCGCGCAGGGCCCCCGCCTGCTGCAAGTCACGCGCCAGCTGATGGCTTTGAGCGGCGCGCGCTCCGAAGGGTTGTACCGAATGTTGTCGGCCGAATACCGCGCGGCGCGCGCGGGGACGATGGACAGCGACGAAAGCCCAGAGGCCGTCGAGGCGCTGGCCGGGCAGATCGAGGGGGAATTCCGCGCCGGGCCGGCCGCAGCATGCCGTTATCGCGGCGGCGAACGTTTCGCGCCGGCGATGGAGCCGGTCGGAGCGCCGCCGGTCGCGGCAGTTTACCGCCGCGACGACGTGGTGTTGATCACAGGTGGAACCGGCGGCATCGGCGCGGCGGTGGCGGAGCATGTCGCCAAGGCCGGCGTGAAGGCCATCGGCGTCATTGGCCGCGAGGCGCTGCCGCCGGCCGAAGCCTGGCCGCGGCTGCTGGCCGACGGCGGTCTGAGCCCGCGGGCCCGGGATAAGGTGGAACGGCTGCAGGCGCTCGCTGCGCGCGGCGCGCGCGTGCATTACCAGGCCTGCGCGCTGGACGGGGACGACAGCGTCGATGTGGCCGTGACAGCGGTCGAGGCCGCGCTGGGGCGGGTGACGGGCGTGTTCCATTGCGCGGGCCTGACCAGCGCCGACCCGGCCTTCATCAGCAAGCCGGCGGCGCAGATCGCGGCCGTCTGCGAGCCCAAGATGGGCGGCCTTTCGGCGCTGTACCGGCGGTTGGACGGCGAAGGGCTGCGCTTCTTCATGCTGTTTTCGTCGGTGTCCGCGCTGGCGCCGGCCCTGGCCGCCGGCCAGAGCGATTACGCGATGGCCAACGCTTATATGGACGCCTTCGCCCGGCATCGCCATGCGCTAGGAGACGCGCGCGCGCTGTCGCTGCAATGGCCGGCGTGGGGTGAAACCGGCATGGCGGTCGGCAATGCCATGCCGGCCTTCGGCAGGAGCGGGCTGAAACCGGTTTCGACTGCAGCCGGCCTGGCGCTGCTTGACCGCTGCGTGGCGCTGGCCGTGGCCGGCGCTGGCCCGGCTGTCGTCGCGCCTTGCTGCATCGATGCCGAAGGCTTCGATCCCGCAGCGCTGGTCGCCGAGCCAGAACGGCCGGTTGCCGCCGCGGTCCAGGCGGAGCGGGGCCGGGAAACGGTCGAGCCCGCGAAGGCCGCTTCGGCGCCGCCGCGCGCCGGGCTGCTAGCCGCCACGGAAACGTGGATGCGCGAGATGCTGATTTCCGAACTGAAGTTCACCGCGGAGCAGGTTGCCGACCGGGATGTGCCGTTCTCGGACTACGGCATCGAATCGGTGATGGTGCTGCAGTTGATCGGACGGATGAGTTCGCTGACCGGCGCGCAGCTCGCCCCCTCGCTGATGCTGGAATACACGACGCTGGGCGAGTTGTGCGAACACCTGGCGGCCGCCCACGAGAGCGCGCTGGCCGGCCATTTCTCCGGCGAGGCCGCGGCGGTTTCTCCGGAGGAGGACAATCCGCAGGCGCGGGCCGAGGCGGACCAAGCGCGGGAGAAACCGGCTGAAGACAAACTGTCGTCGGCGATCCGTTCGCCTCAGGGCAAGTCCGGCGACATCGCGGTCATCGGCCTGGCCGTCCGCCTGCCGGGCGCGCCGGACGTCGATGCGTTCTGGCGGCTGCAGACCAGCGGGAGTTCCGCGATTTCGACGATGCGCGACGCGCGCTGGCCAGGGGGGCAAGGCAAGGTGCACGCCGGCTGGCTGGACGATATCGACAGCTTCGATCCCGAGCATTTCGGCCTGCACGCGTCGGACGCCGCGGTGATGGATCCGCAGGCGCGACTGATGCTGGAGGAAAGCTTGAAAGCGTTGTGCGACGCCGGTTATTCGACGGCAGAGCTGTCGGGCAGACCGGTCGGCGTCTATGTCGGCGGCCGGCTGCAGGTCACCGCCGATGAGAAGGGGCTGGCGGCCGCCGCCCATCCGATTCTCGGCGTCGGCCAGAACTATCTGGCGAGCAATATCTCGCGTTGCTTCAACTTCACCGGCCCTAGCCTGGTCGTCGACACCGCGTGCTCGTCCGGCCTGACCGGCATGTCCCTCGCTTTCGACGCCTTGCGCGGCGGCGCGATCGATATGGCGCTGGTCGGCGCGACCAGCCTGCTGACGACTTCTCGGGCGCATGATCTGTTCGCCGCGCGCAATATCCTCAGCCCCGACGGCGCGTTCCGCATCTTCGACCGCGACGCCGCCGGCGACGTGCTCGGAGAGGGCGTGGTCGCGGTGGTCTGCAAGACGCTGGAGCGCGCCCAGGCTGACGGCGACCGCATCCATGCGGTGGTCAAGGCGCTGGAGATCAACAACGACGGGCGCACGCTCGGACCGGGCTCGCCCAGCATGAAAGCGCAGCGCGAGGTGATGCTGCGGGCGCTGGCCGCCGCCGGCAAGCGCCCGGAGGATGTCGGCTACATCGAGGTGAACGGCGGCGGATCGGCGGTGGTCGACGCGGTCGAGATAAAGGCGTTGTCGCACGCCTATCGGCTAGACGACGCCGGACTGGCGCCGTGCCCGATCGGCTCGGTGAAGCCGGCCGTCGGCCACTTGCTGCTGGCCTCCGGCCTCGCCGGCTTCGTCCGCTGCGCGCTCAGCGTGGAGCGCGGCCAGATCGCGCCCAGCCTGTGCGCCGAGCGGCCGTTCGAACACTACGACTTCGAGGCGTCCCGCGCCCGCTTCAACCGCGAAACGCTGGCGTGGCCGGGCGGACCGGGTAAGCCGAGGGCGGCGGCGCAGAGCTGCTTCCCTGACGGCGGCACCAACTGCCACTTGATCGTCGAGGAGTTCGTGCCGGGCGCGGATTACGCGCAGCGCCGCCACGGGCTGCCGATGCCGTCGATGCAACGCCGCCGCTTCCCGCGCGCGGCGGCGCCGGCCTCCGTTCAGGCCCCGTCCCTTCTGGACGCAGGGGGCGTCCATCATTCACCGATCCAGTCGAGCTGGGGAAAAATTCATGAAAAGAGCGTTTGATCTTACCCTCCAGGCATCCCACCCGGTCGTCGCCCAGCATCGGGTGCACGGACAGCGGGTGCTGCCCGGGCTCGCCTATATCGATCTGCTGATGGCCATCGCGCGGGATGGCTTGCATATCGACGGCTTCGCCGCCGAGTTGCGCGACCTGGTCATCTATCGTCCGCTCCTCGTCGAGGAGGGCGGCGAAGTCCGCCTGACGATAACCGTGACGGGCCCCGAAGACGGCGTCTACTCGATCGAGGTCGCGCCGGAGGGCGCGGCCGGCGACCGCTATTGCGCGGCCGAACTGCGTCCATCCCTGGCGGGGCCCGAGCCGGACCTGGACCTCGCCGCGCTGGAGGCCGCGCCGCGTCAGCGGCTGGACTTGGACGAGCTGTACGCGCAGGCTCGCGGGCGCGGACTGCTGCATGAGGGGCTGATGCGCGCGGATGGCGTGGCGCGCCGCTTCGACTGGGGATGCCTGATCGAACTGCGCGTGCCCGCCGAGCATCGCTCGCTGTTGGCCGATGCGGTCTTTCATCCGACGCTGATCGATGGCGCGGCGGTGGCCTCGTCGATACTCGAATCGGCCTTGCCGGCGACGGATGGCGAGCAGGCGCTGTATCTGCCGCTGCATTACGGCGCGTTCCGGGCCCGGGCGCCGCTGAATGGCGCATGCGTCGCGCGGGTGCGGCTCGACCGCATCGAGATCACGAATGACATCCGCAAGTTGGACATCGATTTCTACGATGAGGCCGGCAGATGGGTGGCGACGCTGGCGGAGCTGACCGGCAAGCGTGTCAGGGAAAGGTTGGACGCGCGGCGCGCGGTGCCGGCCGGGACAAGCCTGCCGCGCGCGGCCAGCGCCGCGGATGCGCAGCCCGGGGCTGCCGATGCGTCCGCGTTTGAGCGGGGGGTGCTGGAGATCTTCGCCCGGCACCTCGGCGTCGGCGAGCGGCAGCTCGACACCCGCCGCGGTTTCTTCGACATGGGCCTGAGCTCGTCGCAGATGCTGACGATCCTGAAGGACGTGGAGGGTCTGCTGACCCGGCGTCTGAATCCAACCCTGCTGTTCGAGCACAACACGATAGAAGAGCTGCTTGAACACCTGCGCGGCAGCGCGCCGGCGGCGGTTCAGGCGGTTCCGGGCGAGCGTTCCGCCATCCGTCCGGCGGATGCCGCGCGCTATCGTTTCGAGGCGGGCGAGCCGCAGCTCGCCGACCACCTGGTCGACGGCAAGCCCGCGCTGATGGGCATCACCTATCCCTGCCTGGCGCTGCATGCGCGGGGCGAAGCCGCCCCCCGGCCGTTCGGCTTGCGGGATGTCCGCTTCAGCGGCGGCCCGCTGACGCTGGGAGCAGACCAGGGCGTGGATATAGAGATTCGTTTCGACGGCGCGGACGGGATGGAAGGGTTCGAGGCGCGCCAGCGCGTCGACGGCGCGACGGAGTGGAGCCCCTGCTGCGACGGCCGGATCGTTTCCGCAGACGGGGCCGAGCCGCCCGCGCTGGATTGGCAGGCGCTGCAAGCCCGAGGTCGAGAGCTGTCCGCAGATGAGATCGCGCGCTGGTACGAGGCGGTGCCTGCCTTTGGAATCGGTCCGGCGCTCCGTTCCATCCGGCGCGCGTTCGAGCTGGATGACGGCACGCTGGTCAGCGAGGTGGATCTGACGGACAAGCGGCATGCGCTGGAACTGCCGCTGGATCCGCTGCTGCTGAACGTCTGCTACCAATTCGACGCCGAGGGGATCAATGGCCAGGATGCCTTCGTGCCCTTGCTGATCGAGAACCTGACGCTGTGGCGGCCGATGACGTCGCGAGCCGTCGTCGCGGCCAAGCCGCGGCGGGTCAATCCGGATTTCATCGCGTTGGACGCGACCCTTTACGACGATGCGCTGCGCTGCGTGGCCACGGTAAAGAACGCCTCGCTCAGGCGGCTGGCCAAACCGGCGGCGCGGGCCGGGAACCGCGCGGGCGGCCGTGGCGCGGCGGTGGCCGTGGTTGGCATGGCGGGGCGTTTCCCGCAGGCGCGGGACCTGGACGCGTTCTGGAACAATCTCCGCGAGGGCCGGGACTGCATCACCGAGATTCCGGCCGAACGCTGGGACTGGCGGGAGTATTACAGCCCGGGCCGGGAGCCCGGCACCATCTCCAGCAAATGGGGCGGCTTCATCGAAGAGGCCGACGCTTTCGATCCGTTGTTCTTCCAGATTTCGCCGCGCGAGGCCGAGGTGATGGACCCGCTCGAGCGGCTGTTCCTGCAGCATTGCTGGATGGCGATGGAGGACGCGGGCTATACGCGGGACGCGCTGCGCGCCGCCCGTTCCGACGGCTCGGCCGGCGGCCGGGTCGGCATCTACGCGGGCGTGATGGGGCAGGAGTACCCGCTGTTCGCGCTCGAGGCGTCCGAACGTATGGGCCTGGGAGGCGGAACGTCGTCGGTGGCCAGCCGGATGTCCTATGTTTGCGACTTCAACGGTCCGGCGATGGCGGTGGACACCATGTGCTCGAGCTCCCTCGTCGCCATCGGCATGGCGTGCGAGGCGCTGGCGTCCGGCGCGGTCGACGCCGCCTTCGCCGGCGGGGCCAACCTCAGCCTGCATCCCAGCAAGTACCTGATGCTGTCGCGCGGCCAATTCATTTCGTCGAAAGGCCATTGCGAGAGCTTCGGCGAGGGCGGCGACGGCTACATTCCGGGCGAGGGCGTGGGCGCGCTGATGCTCAAGCGGCTGGACGACGCCGAGCGCGACGGCGACATGATCCACGGCGTGATCCGCGCGGTGGAGGTCAACCACGGCGGCCGGGCCAGCGGCTACACCGTGCCGAATCCCGCCGCGCAGGCGCGGGCGATCCGCGGCGCCATCCAGCGGGCGGGCGTCGCGCCGGCGGATATCAGCTATGTCGAGGCGCACGGCACCGGCACCAAGCTCGGCGACCCGGTCGAGATCGCTGGCCTGACCCGCGCCTTCGCCGACGCGGGGCCGGCGCTGCCCGCCGGCGCCTGCCGGATCGGCTCGGTGAAGTCCAATATCGGCCATTGCGAAGGCGCGGCCGGCGTCGCCGGCATGCTGAAGGTGCTGCTGCAGATGCGGCATCAGGCCATCGCGCCATCGCTGCACTCGAGCGCGCTGAATCCGGCGATCGATTTCGCCGCGACGCCGTTCACGGTCAACCAAGCGCTGACGCCCTGGCCTGCCATCGGAGCGGACGGCGCGGAGCGGCTCCGCGTCGCCGGCCTCAGCAGCTTCGGCGCGGGCGGCGTGAACGCGCACGCGATCATCGAGGCGTATCCGATGCCGGCCGTTGTCCGCCGCGCGAACGCCGGCGCGGGCTGGCTGATCGTTTTGTCGGCGCGCGAGCGCTCGCGGCTGCCCATCATGGCGGCCAACTTGCTGGCGGCGATAGAGCGCCGCTTGCTGGACGACGACGCGCTGCCCAGCCTGGCCTATACCCTGCAGGTGGGACGGGAGGCGATGGAGCACAGGGCGGCGACCATCGTCCGTTCGATCGACGAGTTGAAAGACAGGCTGCGCGCGTTTCCCGCCGATGCCCGGGGTGGAGGGGACTGGCATGGCGGCGCGGCGAGCGAAAACCGCGACGCAGTCCGGCTTTACGCCGACGACGACGCGCAGGCGTTGCTGCAGGCCTGGCTCGACAAGGAAAACCTGCATGCGCTCGCTCAGGCGTGGGCCATGGGCGTCGAGCCCGACTGGCGCAGGCTGTATCGGCCGGAGGCGGGGTACGCGGCGTTGCCGCGGCGGATGTCGCTGCCCAGCTATCCGTTCAAGACGGAGCGCTATTGGATCGCCGGTTCCGGCTCCGCCACGGCCCGCGCGGCGGAAGTGAAGCCTGTCCAGACTCAGGCGCCGGCGGCCGACGAGCGCCGGGCGGAGCTGTTCGCCATGGAATGGCGGCCGTGCGCGCGGCAGGATGGGGACGCGGAGGGCGATGCGGCGCGCGGCGGTTTCATCCTGGTGCTGGCGACGGCCGCGACGCGGGCGCTGGCCGAACGCGTCGCCGCGCTGCGGCCGGGAACGCGCATCGCCGACATCGACCGTCTGGAAAACGAGGCCGAGCGGCTGTGCAAGCCGAACGGCCACGCGCTGGCGTCGGTGCTGGACCTGACCGCGCTCGATCCCGCCCATGCGCGCGGTCTGGCGGCGCGCGTCGACGGCTGGCTGCCCGGCATGCAGCGGCTTGTCGAGCAGGTGCGCCTGAACGGCGCGCGTCTGCTGGCGGTGACCCGGCACCTGGAGGCGTTCGCCCGGCCGGAGTCGGCCGAGCCCTTGCCGCACGCGGCGCTGACCGCCTGCCTGTACCGTTCGCTCGGCTTCGAATACGCGCGGCTGGAAAGCGGCCACCTTGACATCGACCTGTCCGACGACGCGGCGGAACTGCCGCGGCAGATGCTCGCTAGGCTGGAAGGGCGCGAAATCCTGCCGCGGGTCTGCATTCGCGGCGGGCAAGCCTACGCGCCGCATTTCGCGCCGCTGCAGGCAGAGGCGAATGCGCGGCCGTTCTCCTTCCCGGCGGAGCACGCGCTCTGGATCACCGGCGGCACGCGCGGGCTGGGCCTGCTGTGCGCCCGGCACATGGTGGCGCGCCATGGCGTCCGTCTGATCGCGCTGAGCGGGCGCGAGCGGCTGCCGGCCGCCGAGCGCTGGGCGGATATTCTGGCTAACCCGGGAGACGCCGCCGTCAGCGCGTCCGCGCGCGAGAAGATCGCGGCCATCGTCGAACTGCAGCGGTTCGGCGCCAAGGTGCTGGCGCTGGACGTCGATCTCTCCGACGAGCGCGCGATGGCCGGGGCCAGGGAGCGCATCGTCCGCGAGCTGGGGCCGATAGGCGGCGTCATCCATTGCGCGGGCATGGGCGACGCCAATCCAGCCTGGATCCGGAAGAATCCGTCCGGCGTGCGGGCGGTGTTCGCGCCGAAAACCGCGGGCCTGGACGGTTTATGCCGCGCGGTGAGCGGGCAACCGCTGTCGCTGTTCGTCGTTTATTCGTCGGTTTGCGCGGCGCTGCCTGGCCTCGCGGCCGGCCAGATCGACTACGCGATGGCCAACGCCTATATGGACGCGCTCGCCGAGCACGAGCCGGGGCTGGGCATCGTCAGCCTGCAATGGCCGAGCTGGATCGAAACCGGGATGGGCGCGATGGAGACCGACGTCTACCGCGCCACCGGCCTCGCCGGGCTGACCGACCGCGATGGCCTGGCCTTGCTCGACCGCGCGTTGGCGGCCAGGGGGCGGGCGGTCATGATGCCGGCGCTGGTCGATCCGGCGCGGTGGCGCGCGGAAATCGAGCCGGCCCGGCAGGCAGAGCCGCGGCCGGAGGCGGGCAAGCCGTCCGCCGCGCCCGCGACTAAGCCGGCGGCGGTCGATGCGGCCGCGCTGTCCGGGCGGGCGCAAGCCTGGCTGGGCGGGCTGTTCATGGCCGAGCTCAAGATCGCGCCGGCCGATTTCGACGCTCGCGTCGATTTTTCGAACTACGGCCTCGATTCGATCCTGATGGCGCAGATACTGCGCACGATCAACGTCGAACTGAAGGTCGATCTCGCGCCGTCGCTGATCCTGGAGCAGCCGAACCTGGCGGCGCTGTGCGCATGGTTGCTCGCGAACGAGGGCGCCGCGCTCGCCGCGTATTTCTCAAGCGGCCCGCAAGAGGCTGAGCCCGCCGCGGTTGCCGAAGCCTACCGACAGGCTGAGCCGGCGCCGCAAGCTGCCGCGCTTGCCGCCGCGCCGGCGGCTCCGGTAGCGGGCGAGCGGCCCGACGACATTGTCGTGGTCGGCATGTCGGCGCGCTTTCCGGGCGCGGCGGATCTGGACAGCTACTGGCGCTTGCTGTCCGAAGGCCGCAGCGCTTTCTCCCGCAGCCCGGGCCGGGCCGGCTTCGTCGGCTCGCTCGGCCATGGCGGCCGTTTCGACCGCGAGACCTTCCACATCCCGATTGAGGATTTCAACGCGATGGACCCGCAGGCCTTGATGGTGCTGGAGGAGTGCCTGAACCTGTGGGCGCATGCCGGCTACCGGCCGGAAGAGGTCAAGGGCGGCGCGACGGGGGTGTTCCTCGGCGGGCGCGCCAGGGCGTCGCTCGATCCGGAGGCGCTGCACGCGGCGCGCAATCCCATCGTCGTCGCCGGACAAAACTATCTTGCGGCGAACGTCTCGCACTTCTTCGATCTGAGCGGCCCCAGCCTGGTGCTGGACGCCGCCTGCTCCTCGGCGCTGGTCGGCATGCATCTGGCCTCGCAGGCCCTGCGCTCCGGAGAGATCGATTCGGCGATCGTCGGCGGCATCCACCTGCATGACGCCGAACGCACGCACGCGGTGTTCGAGCGGCGCGGTCTGCTGAGCGCGGGCGACAGCTTCCACCTGTTCGATGAGCGGGCGGACGGCATCATTCTGTCGGAAGGCGTCGGCCTGGTGCTGCTGAAGACGGCCGCGCAGGCGCGGCGCGATGGCGACACGGTTTATGCCCGCATCGCGGCGCTGTCGTGCAACAACGATGGCCGCACGGCCGGTCCGGCGACGCCCAATCTGGAGCGCCAGACCGCCCTGATGCGCCGGGTCCTGGCCAAGTCCGGCCTGAATGCCGGAGATATCACCCATATCGAAACCAATGGCTCGGGCACCAAGGTGACCGATCTGCTTGAGCTCAAGGCGATCAACGCCGTCTATGGCCGCCTGTCTGGTGGCGAGGCGCGGCGGCAGTCGTGCGCGCTGGGGTCGATCAAGCCCAATATCGGCCATCCGCTGTGCGCGGAGGGCATCGCGAGTTTCATCAAGGCGGTGCTGATGCTGCATCACAACCGTTTGACGCCTTTCCTGTCTGGCCAGCAGGGCCTGCGCCATTTCGACCTGGACGCTTCGCCGTTCTATTTCCCGCGCGAGGCGGAACTGCCGCCGCGCGATCAGCCTCTGACCGTCGCGATCAATTGTTTCGCCGACGGCGGCACCAACGCCCACGCCATCCTGCAGCGCGCCGAAGAGCCGGTCGCCGCGCCCGCGCATGCGCCGCTCGCGCGGCCCGAGCTGCGCCGGCAGGCCCAGGCGGTCCGCGCGCCTGGCATGGCATCCATCGAACCCGTTCGCGCACGCGACAAACGCGCGCCGCATCCGCGCGCGACCACCATGATTTGGGAGCAGTATCAATGACCAAACCGATCGCCGAGCGCGTCATCCATTTGTCATCTCGCAACCCGGTTGTCGGAGAGCACAGGGTCTACGGAAATCCGGTGTTTCCGGGCATGGCCTATGTCGATCTGATCTACCAGCTCAGCGCCCCGCATGGCGTGGATTTCCGGACTCACGCGCTGGGCCCGCTGCGCATCCACCGGCCGCTGGTCGTTCCACCGGGAGAGGACGGGCTGTCGATCCGCGTGCGCATTCTTCCTGCCGGGCAAGACCGTTACGCCGTGGTCGTCGAGGACGCCGGCGCGGCGAGAGAGGATGGCCGATACGCCAGCGCCGAACTCGCGCCCATCCGCGCGGGCGAGTTGGGTCCCGTCGAGCGGGACGTGTCCAACTGGCCGGGCGATGGCCGGGTAGAAGCGATGTCGGCGCTGTACGAGCGTTGCCGGGAAAGCGATCTTGTCCATGGCGGCTATATGCGGGCCCATGGCGAAATCCTCGTCGATGGCGAAGGCGTGGCGGCGCGGCTGGCGTTGGATCCGGCGGCAGAGTCCGACGCCGAACGCTTCCTGTTCCATCCGGCTCTGCTCGACGCAGCGGCGATCGCCTCGCGCGCATCCGCATTCGCGCAGGACGGCGATCTGTACCTGCCGCTGGTGATCGAATCCTTCGTCGCGACGGCGCCGATCACCGGGCCGTGCCTGGTGCGCATTCCGAATGACGGCATCATCGCGCGTGGCGAGATCGTTACGATGTCGCTCGATTTTTTCTCAGTCGACGGAGTCTGGCTGGCGCGGATCAAGGGATTTTCCGCCAAGCGGGTGCGCGACGCGCGGGCGTTCGAGCCGAGAGCGCTTTCCGCCGATGCCGGACGCGCGCCTGCTCCTGCGAAAGAGCAGCCTGTCCGTCCGCAGCCCGCGGCGGATGAGCGGACAACCAGCGCCGTCGTGGCCAGCCTGCGCGCGATGATCGCCGGCAAGCTGCGCACCGACGCGGACGAGGTGGCGCTGGACAAGGGTTATTACGAGCTCGGCCTTGAGTCATCCGACCTGCTGGACCTGGTCGAGGCGGCCGGCCGCATGCTGGGCAGGGAGCTGTCGCCGACGCTGATGTTCGAGTATCCGACGCTCGCCGAACTGGACGAATTCGCCGCGCGGGAGGCGAGCGATGGCGGCCGGGCGGAGCGTTTCGTCGGCGCGCCGCCGGAAGCGCCCCAGCCAAATCCCGCCGCGCCGGCGCGCTTCCGCTTCGCCGCCGAGGAGGCCTATCTGCAGGACCACAAGGTGCTCGGCAAGCTCGCCTTGATGGGGGTGACCCATCCCTGCCTGGCGGTCGAGGCCTTGGCGGAGCGGGATGGGGCGATGGCTTTCCCGCTCGCCTTGTCGCATGTGAGGATGGAGGGCGGGCCGATCACGCTGGAAGATGGCGAAAGCGTCGAGCTTTCCGTCGAATGGTCTGGCGAAGGAGATGCGCGCCGGTTCGAGGTCAGCTTCGCCCGCGACGGACAGCGAGGCGGCCAGGTCTGCTGCCGCGGCGGCGTGGAAGCGCGGCGCGCGTTCGCGTCCGAACGCCGCGACATCGGCGCGCTGACCGCCGGCCTGGCGCCGCTGTCCGCGGCCGAGATAGACGCGTGGTACGGGCGGGTCGCGCAGTTCGCGGTCGGGCCTTTGCTGCGGACCGTATGTTCGGCGCATACGGACGGCGCCGGACTGCTGGTGAGCCGGGTGACGCTGGACGAAGGCGCGCGCAAGGGCGGCCGAGATCGCTACGCGTTCGATCCGCTGTTGTTGAACAGCTGCTTTTTCATCGACCCCGCTTCGAACAGCGGCGAGCCGTCGCCGATGTACGTGCCGCTGATGATAGAGAGGATCGAGCTGGCCCGGCCGCTGCCGGCCGACGTGTATCTGGTCAACCGGATGCGCGTGCTTCGCGCCGGCTACGCGGCTTTCGACGTGGACATCCTGTCGATGGACGGCGAAACGATAGGACGGATCGTCAACGCGTCGGTCCGCGCCGTCGCCGATCCGCAGGCTTTCGCCAACGCCCGCTTCGCGGACGTTTCTCGCGCGGAGGCTGCCGATGGCTCCGCCTCCCGCGCGCGCGGCGGCGACATCGCGATCATCGGGCTGGCGGGCCGCTATCCGGATGCCCCGACGCTGGACCAGTTCTGGCGCAATCTGTCCGGCGGCCGCGACAGCATCGCCGAGATTCCCGCCTCGCGTTGGGATCACGCGCGCTTCTTCGATCCGGACAAGAACGCGGCGGGCAAGACTTACAGCAAGTGGGGCGGCTTTCTTGACGACGTGGACTGCTTCGACCCGTATTACTTCGGCATCACGCCGCGTGAAGCGGAGCTGATGGACCCGCAGGAACGCTTGTTCCTGCAATGCGCGGTCCATGCGATAGAAGACGCCGGCTATACGCGCGAGGGCTTGGCCCGCTGCGCGCCGGCGCGGGACGGCAAGAGCGCGTCGGTCGGCGTGTACGTCGGCCTGATGTACCAGGAATACCAGCTGTACGGCGCCGAGCAGACCCAGCGCGGAGATGCCGTCGCTTTGTCGGGCAGCGCGGCCACGGTGGCCAACCGGGTATCGTATTTCTGCAATTTCACCGGCCCGAGCATGGCAGTCGACACCATGTGCTCGTCGTCGCTGACGGCGTTGTCGCTGGCTTGCCGCGCGCTGGAGCGCGGCGATTGCGCCGCCGCGCTGGTAGGCGGGGTCAACCTGTCGCTGCATCCGAACAAATACCTGATGCTGGCGCAGGGGCGGTTCGCATCCAGCCGCGGTCGGTGCGAGGCATTCGGCAAGGGCGGCGACGGCTACGTGCCGGGCGAGGGCGTGGGGGCTGTTGTGCTGAAGTCGCTGGCGCGCGCCGAGGCCGACGGCGATCACATCTACGGCGTGATCCGCGCGTGCGAGATCAACCATGGCGGCCGTTCGGCCGGTTATTCGGTGCCCGGCGTGCGGGCGCAGTCCGAAGTCGTATCCAGCGCCTACCAGCGCGCGGGCGTGTCGCCGCGCGAGGTGAGCTATATCGAGGCGCATGGCACCGGCACCTCCTTGGGCGATCCGATCGAAATCGCCGCGCTGTCGTCGGCGTTCGGCGAATCGGGAGACCGGCAGTTCTGCGCGATAGGCTCGGTGAAGTCCAATATCGGCCACTGCGAGAGCGCGGCCGGCATCGCAGGGCTGACCAAGGTGTTGCTGCAGATGCGGCATCGCCGGCTGGCGCCGTCGTTGCACGCCGATGAACTCAATCCGGCGATCGCGTTCGAGCGCTCGCCGTTTTCGGTGCAGCGCTCGCTGACCGACTGGCCGGCCGGGCCCGGCGGCGCGCCGCGCATCGCCGGCCTGTCGTCGTTCGGCGCGGGAGGCTCCAACGCGCATGTGGTGGTGGAAGAGCATAAGCCATCCACGGCGAGGCGCGAGGCGCCGATCGGCCGCTTGGCGGTTCCGCTGTCGGCCGGCAGCTGGGAGCAACTGCGCGAGCTGGCGTCGGCGATGGCCGGGCGCGTCGGCGATTGGCTGGCCGGCGAGCCGGACGAGGAGGCGCGGCGGCTGCTGCTGGCCGACGCGGCCAGCACGCTGCAGCTCGGCCGCGAGCCGCACCGTTTCCGGCTCGGCATCGTCGCAACGTCGCTCGAGACGCTGGCCGACCAGCTAAGCGCTTTCGTCGCGGCCGATCCGCTGGACGCCGCAGCATCGGCCAAACTGGGCGAGCTGGGCATTCATGCGGCGGAAGCGAAGCGCGGCGGCGCGCTGGCGGAGCTGTCCGCCGGCGACGTCGAGCTTCTGGTAGCGGCATGGGTGGACGAGAACAAGACCGCCGAGCTGCTGCGCTTTTGGTGCCGCGGCGGCGCGCTGGACTGGCGCAGGCTGCGCGCTGGCCGCAACGCCGGCGGATTCGAGCCCCGCCGCGTCAGCCTGCCGGGCTATCCCTTCGCCAAGGAGCGTTACTGGGTGCCGTCCCTGCTTGGCGAGCCGGCCGGCGCGCGGCAACTTGAGACGGTTCCGGCGCCGGCGCGTCCGGCCGCCGCCGCTAGGAAGGCCCCCGTTTCGGCCTTCGATCGGCTGGCGTCGGCGCTGGCCGAGATCAGCGGCTTCCCTGCGGACAAGCTGGATCGCGATGCCGATTTCGAGGCGCTGGGCCTGGATTCGGTGATGATCGCCAAGTTGAACCTGCGCATCGCGGGGTGGACCGGCGAGACCGACGCCGCGCTGCTGTTCAAGTACAAGACGCTGGACGCGCTCGCCGCCTACCTGGATGCGCGCATCGTCGAACCGGCTTATGCTGGAACGGATGCCGGGGATGAAGAGGCCGAGCCCGCGATATCCGCTCCGGAGCTAGTCCGCGGCGGCGGCGAAGAGGATGCCATCGCGATCGTCGGCATGAGCGGGCGTTATCCGCAATCCGAGACGCTGGACGCGTTCTGGTCGAATCTCGTCGGCGGCGTAGATTGCGTGACGGAGATCCCGCGCGAACGCTTCGATTACCGCGAGATCTACCGGCCGGACGAAAAGGGCAAGACCGACTCCATCTACTGCAAATGGGGCGGCTTCCTCGGAGATGTCTCGCAGTTCGACGCGCCATTCTTCAATTTGCCGGCGCAGGACGCCGCGCTGATGGACCCGCAGGAGCGGTTGTTCCTCGAGTCGGCGTGGACTTGCTTGGAAGGCGCCGGCTATCTCGGCGCCCGCTGGCAGTCCGCGCCGCGCAACGTCGGCGTGTTCGCCGGCGTCAGCTTCAACAACTACCAGCTGATCGGCGCGGATGCGCTGGCGGACCGCGCGCCGTTCTATCCGGCCGGTTCGCAGACGTTCTCCGTCGCCAACCGCGTGTCATTCTTCTTCAATTTCACCGGTCCCAGCGTCGCAGTCGATACCGCGTGCTCGTCCTCGCTGTACGCGCTGCACCTCGCATGCGAAAGCCTGTGGCGAGGAGAAGTGGACGCCGCGCTGGCGGGCGGCGTCAACCTGACGCTGCATCCCAGCAAGTACCTGACGCTGTGCGCGTCCAGCTTCGCGGCCAGCGACGGGCGTTGCCATGCTTTCGCCTCCGGCGGCGACGGTTACGTGCCCGGGGAGGGCGTGGGCGCCGTGCTGTTGAAGCGCCGCGCGGACGCCATCAAGGACGGCGACCGCATTCTGGCGCTGATCCGTGGCACCGGCGTCAGCCACGACGGCAAGACCCAGGGTTTCACCGTGCCGAATCCGGTCAGCCAGACCAAGGCCATCCAGGCGGCCCTGGCGCGCGCGAAAGTGCCGGCCGAGACGGTGGGCTATATCGAGGCGCACGGCACCGGCACCGCGCTTGGCGATCCGATCGAGATTCAGGGTTTGATGGACGCCTATCCGGCGCAGCCGGGACTGGTCCGCGGGCTGGGCTCGGTCAAGGCCGGCATCGGCCACGGCGAATCCGCCGCCGGCATCGCGCAACTGACCAAGACGGTGCTCCAGCTGCAACACCGCACGCTGGCGCCGACCGTGCTGCATGGCCCGCTGAATCCGGACATCCCGTTCGGGAAGGCGGGCTTTCATGTGCCCCAGCAGGCGAAGGATTGGCCGCTTATCGAATGCAACGGCCAGGCCCAGCCGCGCCGGGCGGGCATCAGCTCGTTCGGCGCGGGCGGCGTGAACGTGCATGTGATCGTCGAGGAGGTGCCGGCGCTCGACGCCGCGACGGCAGGAGAGGACGACGGCCAGGCGCATGTGCTGCCCTTGTCCGCCGCCGCCGGATCGCAGTTGCCGGAGCAGGCGCGGCGGCTGGCGGATTTTCTGGAGGGAGAGGCAGGCGGCAGGCATTCGCTGCGCGAGGTCGCGTTCACGCTTCAGCACCGCCGCCCGGCGTTCCGCCACCGGCTGGCCCTGGTGGTGCGCGACGCGGGCGACGCGGTCCGGCAATTGCGCGATTGGCTGGCGCAACCGGACGCCGCGCGCTCCGGTGGGCCGTATCGAGGCGATAGTCTGGATGCTGCGGGAAAAACGCTGGCTGCGCCCGATCATGCCGACCTGAGCGGCTGCGCCAGGGCCTGGGCGGCTGGCGCGCGGTTCGAATGGCCGGGCGCGGCGTCGCGGCCGGGCGAATTGCCCAGAGGCCGCTGCGCGCCGCTGCCGACGTATCCCTTCGCTACGAAGCGCCACTGGATCTCCGACATACTGCCTGCCGCGTCCAAGCCGGCGGCCGCCCGGCCGCAGCCGGCCAAGGAGATCGCCAGGTCAGACGACCTCGACGCCTGGCTGATGGAAACGGACTGGGAAGAAGTGGATGCCGCGGACGAGCGTCCGGCGCCCCGGCGCATCGCGCTCTGCTGCGACGACGAGACCGCGCTGCGCGACTGGACTCAAGGCTGGCCGGCCGAATGCGTCGCGATCGAGCCGGAACGGGGCGGAGGCTTCGGCGCGCGGCTGTCGGAGATGCTGGAGGCCGGCGACTGCGAAGCGTTTGTCTTCGTGTTGCCGCATCATCGCCTGTCTCTGCCGCGCGCTGAACTGGACGGCGGGGCGCTTGAGGCGGCGTTCCGTCGCCAAGCGGAGCGGCTGGCCGAATGGGTGGCGCGCGCGGTGGACGCGTCGGCGCGGCGCAAGGGGATCAGGCTCGCCCTCGTCAATCTGACGGACAGGGGCGAGGTCGATCCTATCCAGGAGGCGCTGTCCAAGTATTTCAGCTTCCTGCGTTTCGAAGTGCCTGAGCTCGGCAGCGTGGCTATCGACGCCGATTCTTTCGATCCGCTGACGCTGTCGCGTATCGGCGGGGAGCTGCACTGCGGACAGGGCGACACGCGCGTGCGCTTCGCCGACGGACGGCGGCTGTGCCAGCGGCTGCGCCCGCTGCCTGCCGGCGTCGGCGGCGTGCGGCGAGCGTTCGACGCGTCCGGCACGATGATCGTGACGGGCGGTTTCGGCGGGATAGGCTTCGCGGTGTTGGAGTGGCTGATCGACAAGGGCGTGAAGTCGTTGATCGTGATCGGACGCAAGCCGGTGTCCGCGGCATTGCGCCATCCCAGCCTGCCGAACGAGACGACGATAGACGCTTTCGCTAGCGAGCTGGCCCGGACGCGCGGCGTGGCCTTGCATTACGTCCAGTCCGACTTGAGCGACGAGGCCGCGCTCGCACGGCGGATAGGCTCGCTGCGCGAGCGGCTCGCCGCACCGGTCACCGGCGTGTTCCACCTGGCGGGCGTCACCACCGAGAGCATCCCGATCCGCGAGACGACGGCCGCCACCCTGGCCGAGCTCGCGCGGCCCAAGCTGATCGGCGCGCATGTGTTGGACCGGCTGACGCGGGACGACCCGATACGCTACTTCTGCCTGTTTTCGTCGATTTCGTCGGTGGAGGGCATGCAGGGCAACGGGCTGAGCGCGTACGGGGCGGCCAATGCGTCTCTGGTCGCGTTCGCAGCGGCCAGGCGCAACGCCGGGCGCCGCGCCCAGGTGGTGCAGTGGACCGATTGGGACGGCGCGGGCATGGCGGTGGAGCACAATCACCGCGCGTTTTTCGACGCGCTGGGCATGTCCATGCTGACGCCGAAGCAGGGCGTGCAGCTGCTCGAGCGCATTGTCGCCGACGACATCGGCGAGGCGATCGCCTTCGACGCGGATTGGGACAAGTACGCGCGCGTCAACCGCGGCGTGCAGCGCCTGCCGGTTTTTGCGCACTATGCGGCGCGCTTGCGCAAATCCGGTCCCAACGCCGGTTCCGCCGGCCCAGAATGTCCAGGTTTGATCGGCGAGCGCGCGGAGCGGGGCGGCGCCGACGTGGCCGGCTTGTTGTTGTCCGAGCTGGGCGCGCTGCTGGGGCGGGACGATCTTCACCTGGATCAGACATTCGCCGAGATCGGCCTGGACTCGATCAACTCGCTGGCGTTCTTCTCCGGCTTGTCCGAGCGGCTGGCGTTCGAGGTGCTGCCTTCGTCCATCTTCCGCTACCCGACGATAGGCGGCCTCGCATCCTTTATCGGCGAAAACCGCGGCGCGCCGGCCGGCAAGGCTGAGCCGGCGGACGGGGTTGCCGCTCCGCGGGGAGCGTCAGAGAGCGATGCAGACAGCGGCCGCATCGCCATCGTCGGCATGGCTGGACAGTTTCCGCAGGCGGACGGCCTGCCGGCATTCTGGACCCGCTTGATGGAGGGTTACGACGGCGTGTCGCATTATCCGCGCGCGCGCCGCGACTTGCTGGGGTTGCGGGACGCGTTCGGCGACGAAGAGCTGGAAACCGTGCATGGCGGCTATCTCGACGGCATCGACCTGTTCGATCCGGGCGCTTTCGGCATTTCGCCGCGGGAGGCGAGGCTGATGGACCCCCAGCAACGGCTGTTGATGCTGAACGCGCGGCGGGCGATCGAGGACGCGGGCATCCGCGGCGACGCCGGTTTCGCCAACACGGGCGTATTCCTGGCGCAATACGCGAGCCAGTACATGCAATTCGCCAACGACTACGACAAGGACAACGCATTGTTCATCGCCACGGGCAATGCCAGTTCGATCGCCGCGAACCGGTTGTCGTACCACTACGGTTTCAACGGGCCCAGCTTGGTGCTGGACACCGCGTGCTCGTCGACGCTCGTGGCCTTGGACATCGCTTGCCAGTATTTGCGCAGCGGGCAGATCGATTTCGCCCTCGTCGGCGGCGTCAGCCTCAATCTGAACCCGCGCCTGACGCGGTTGCTGCAGGATGCCGGCATGTTGTCGCCGACCGGCCGCTGCCATACTTTCGACAGGGGCGCGGACGGCTATGTGCCGGGCGAGGGCGTGGGCATGATCGTGCTGCAGCGGCTGGGCGACGCCCGTTCGCGCCGCAAGCGCGATCCGGCGCGGAAAATCTACGCGGCCATCGCGGGCACGGCCATCAACCAGGACGGCAAGAGCAACGGCATGACGGCGCCGAACGGCTTGGCGCAGGAAACGGTGATCCGCCGCGCGTTCGAGCGCGCGGGATTCGAACCGTCGCAGGCTGGCTATATCGAGACGCATGGCACCGGCACCTATCTGGGCGATCCGGTGGAGATCGAGGCGCTGGGAAATGTGGTGAATGCCGGCCGCGATGCCGGGAAGCCCTGCGTGCTCGGCTGCCTGAAGACCAATATCGGCCATCTGGAACCGGCGGCCGGCATCGCCAGCGTGATCAAGGCGGCGCTCTGCCTGCATCTGGAGACGATACCGGCCAACCGGCACCTGCAAACGGTCAATCCGCTGCTCAAGATCGCCGAGCCCGGTTTCGTTTTTCCGAGCGAACCCACCCGTTGGAGCGGACCGAACCGCGTCGCGGGCGTGAGCTCCTTCGGTTTCGGCGGCGTCAACGGCCATGTCGTGCTGGCCTCGGTCGACGACGAGCCTGCGGGGCCGGACGACGGCGACCGTACGCGGCGCTTCATCGACGGCTACCCGCCGCATGGCCTGGCGATGAAGTCCTACTGGATCCGCGTCCGGGACGAGGCGATCCTGGCTGAGGCCGCGGCAACCCGGACGGTCTCTTCGCAGCCGGCTCCCATGCCGGCGGCGGAGCCTTTCCTCGGCCTGGTCCGGGTGGAAAGCCCGGCTGAAGAGTTGCGCTTCGACCTGGCGCTGCGCCCCGGCGAGCCTGGGCTGGCCGACACCGGCAATTTCCATGTCGGTTTCTATCTTGACGCGATCTACCGGATTTTCACCGGCCATTTCGGCAGGGCGCGGTTGAACGTCCGCCGCTTCGAGTTCCGGGTGCCGCTTCTGATATCTGCGCACGCCGATACCCAGGTCCGGATCGTCGTCAAGGACCTGGGCGCGGCCGGCTACCGCGTGACGTTCAGCTATCGGCCGGAGGCGGCGGGCGGCTCGGCGTGGACGACCACGGCCGAGGCGAGCGTAGATGCCGCCGCCGAGGCGCCGGCTCAGGAGCCCAGCGAGCGGAGGATGGCGTCCATCCTGAGCGGCGTCGCGGTGCCGAGCCGCGCGCTGGACGAGGATGGCTTCTACCGCCGCTATACGGAAATGGGCTTCCCGGCGCACGGCCATGTGCGGGCGGTGCGGGAGTGCCGCTTCCATGACGGATTCAGCCTCGCTTCGCTGCGGCTGGACTTCGGCCGGGAAGACTACGGTCTGGGCGCGCATCCGGGCTTCCTCGACGCCGCGCTGCAGCCGTCCATCCTGCTGGCCGATACCGACGGCCGCACGCCTTACATGACGACGGCGATGGAAAACATCCGCCTGAACGGCAGGCTCGCGAGCGGCGGCGACTATCGGCTGGTCAGCATCCTGCTGCCGTCAGCCGCGGACGCCGGCGCGCGGCGCTTCTCCACCGCGTGGGCGGTGGTCGACAGCGATGGCGACAGCGTCGTGGCCTGCGCGCTGGCCGAACTGCTGCAGCTCGGGGGCGGCAACGAGGCGGCGTCCAGCAAACTGGATTCGCTGTTCGCCGATGGCGGCGCGCCGAGCTCGGCCGGGCTGTTGGCCGTCGTCGCCGGCTTGCTCGATTGCGACGCGGCCGACATCGACCTCGACAAGGCGCTGCTCGAGCTGGGCATGGATTCTCTGATGTTGATGAAGCTTCAGCAGCAACTCGACGAGCAGAGTCTGACGGTCAAGAACCTGTTCCAGGCGACGTTGCGCGATCTGATCGTCCGCTTGGACGGGGCCGTCCCGCCCGCGCGGATCAAGCCGGCGGCGGCCCCCGCCGAGGCGGAGACAGAAGGCTTCGCGCCGTTCACCGCGCTGGCGCCATGGTCGCGCGAGCGAGCGGCCTGGGTGCGCGGACAAGCGCGCAAGCAGTCCCGCATCAGGCTCTATTGCTTCCCTTACGCGCACATGCCGACGACGGTGTTCAAGGGCTGGCAGGAGCTGATGCCGGATCACGTCGAGGTCCGGCCGATCGAGTTGCCCGGACGGGGCGACCGCTGGCGGGAACGCCCGGTGCAGGACGTGTGGACGGTGGCGTCGACGCTCACCCAGATGCTGGGCGACGAGCTGGACCAGCCATTCGCGGTCTACGGCCACAGCGCCGGGGCGCTGATGGCCTATGTCTGGAGCCTGCACCTGCGGGCATCGGGCTTGCCGCTGCCCCGGCATCTGTTCGCTGCGGCTTTTTCGGCGCCGGGCGCCGGCGAGAACCCGGTGATCCGCGACATGCGCGCCACCTATGTCCGGCACGGCCTGCCGCGGATGCCGACGCTAGACGATATTTGCGAACCGAACGCCGGTCCGTTGATCGCGACGTTGATCGACGCGCTGGAGCATTCGATGCGCGAGGCTGGATTGTTCAATTTCAGCCGTGACCTGATCCATGCCCAGCTGCCTTCGCTGGTGGCGACGTTCGAGATGGTCGAAGCCTTCCGGATGCAGCGTGTCCCTCCGCTGCCTATTCCTATTTCCGCGCTGCACGGCGTTCAGGATATCCAGGTGGAAGAGAGCGATGTCCGCGCATGGCGGAAGCTGGGCAATGCCGGGTTTGAATTGCTGCGCTTCGAGGGCAATCACCTGTTCATGGACTCTGATCAGTGCATGCGGGAGGTGGTGTCGTTCGTCGGCGGGAAGCTGAGCGAGCCATCTTCCGCGGAGAGGCGCGGCCAGGAGCCGTTGATCGATCACGCCTGACGCAAAAAGGCGGCGGACGGACAGGCCCCGTCCGCTTGCCCGGGGCCGGCAGGGAGCGGGATGTTCGCAACGCGCGGACCGCCGCGCGGATACATGGACGGCTTGATCTGCGGGCGCACTGATCGGACCCGGGAGTTCCGGTTTTTCATCGTTTGGAAGGAGGTTTTGACGGAAAAGGACGCATGGAGCGAAACGGAGGCAGTTGCTCACCGGCTTTCGACTCGCTCTGAAACAAAAGCAATTGTTTTGCTGGACCAGATGCAAAGGAATAACATGAAACGCTTCAATGATTTGCCTGCGCCACCCAGCTTGCCCTTTCTGGGCAACGCACATCAGCTCGATAAAAAGGGACTTCACCTGACGCTTGAAAAGTGGGCGCGGGAGTACAGGCAGGAACCCTTCCGGTTTCAGCTGGGCCCCTTGAAATTCATTGTGCTCAGCCGGCCCGAGGATGTGAGGTGCGTACTGAAGGAGAGACCGACGCAATTTCGCCGGATGCGTGAGATGTCGAAGATATTCGACGAGGTCGGATTCAGCAGCGTGTTCACCAAAGAAGGCGAGGCGTGGCGCCGTCAACGGCGGATGATGCAGCCGGCATTCACGAAGCACACTCTTGTTCCATTCGTTCCACAGATCGCCCGCAAGGCATTGCAGTTGCGCGACCGTCTGCAAAAGTCGAATGGCGAACCGCTGGAAATCCGCCATGATTTCCGGCGTTTCACGGTCGATGTCGGTTGCTTGCTGGTGTTCGGCGTCGACCTGAACAACCTCGCCGACGACGACAACCATGTCCTGCATACCTTCCACAACGTCGTTCATACCATGAATAAGCGCCTGCGCAGCCTGGTGCCGTATTGGCGGCTGGTGAAGATGCCGGTCGACCGGAGGTTCGACGGGTCGATCCAGGAGCTCAGGGACATGGTCACCGGCATCGCGCACGATGTCAGGGCCAGGATGAAGCGAGGCGAAGATTTGGGGGAGCACTGCATCCTGCATACGATGCTGGCCGCGTCCGAAGGGGACGACGCCACGCTGACCGACGACGAATTGTTCGCCAACATGATGATTCTGGTTTTGGGCAGCGAGGGCAGCACGGCGGCGATGCTGAGCTGGATCTGTTTTTATCTGAGCCAGGATGAGGTGCTGCAACAGCGCTTGCGCGAAGAACTGTGCGATTTCGACCTGGAAACCGTCGATTACGATGCGATTGAGAGCCTGCCGCTGACGGAGGCGGTGATCGAGGAAACGTTCCGCATCCGCTCGACGGTGCCTGCTCTGGTGCTGGAGGCGCTGGAGGACACCGAGGTGGGAGAGTTGCATGTCGACAGGGGAACCCGCGTCTTCGCGCTGACCCGAGTGAACGGAATCATGGATACGGCGCGTGACATGGTGTTCGATCCGCGGCGCTGGTTGAACGAGGACGGATCGCTGGCCAGTCTGAAGGACGCGCGCCAGACGCAGTTTCCGTTCGGCTACGGGCCAAGGGTGTGCCCCGGCGCGCCATTGTCCAATATCGAGCTGAAACTCGCTATCGCTATGCTGGTGAAGCATTTCAAGCTGGAAATCGTCGATGGGGAGGCGGTAGAGGAAGTGTTCATGGCGTCGGCGGTGCCCGATAATTTCCGAGTCAAGGCCATTCCCCTGCCAAAGCGCCCGCGGGAGTCCGGGTCCCTCGTGTTCGGGCGGGAGGAAGAACGGGAGGATGCTCGGTCTCCAGCCTGACGGTTTTCACCATTGAAGCCGGGCGGCCGGGGAGGCCGGCCGCCCTGAGAGGAGGAGGCCGCCGTCTCGGCGGCCATCCGTAAAAAAACATGGCGGTCCCGGTGGGCGCTGTTGCACAAATCCTCCCCCGTCGCAGCTTGGTAAGATAGCGGCATGACCAAGCTCGCTCCGAAACGTTACCGAACGGCCAACGGGAAAGCCTACAACCAAGCCCTGATCCAACGCGGCTCTCTGTCCGCCTGGCTGGACACGAGCATGTCGTGGCGGGCGACGCCACGGGGGGCGCGCGGACGGACACAGACCTATAGCGATGTGGCTAGCCAGTTCTGTCTCACCATCAAGAACCTGTTTGGATTGCCTTTACGGCAAACCATCGGCTGAATTGCCCCCGCTCTCGTAGGCACTTTCCTGCGACTGGTGTATTCCACAAAGCAGCCGATTAATGTCTCCAACCCATGTGGCCGCTATGGCCGAGAACCAGTCGCCAGCCCTCCTTGGGCATCCTCCTTGTGCGGGGAGATTTGTGTTTGGGAGACGCGGGGAGTTGTGTCGTTGATCAATCGCTAGCAGAGGCCGCTCATGCTTGGGGCTGCTTTATAGAAAATTATGGGAAACCCATGATTTGATTTGAACGGGTCATCCGACAGCAGCTCAGCGCGCGGTTGCGTGGATGTATTGGATTGAAGCCTGTCCGTCAGTTTGAGATGATCGGGCCAATAGCCGCCATTCACTTCTATTCCGCCATGCTGCTTCCCATTCATCTTCCGGTCTTCCCTAGCGGGGATATCGCCCTTCAGCCCGTCTCCCGCCATTATCCAGACCATTACGAAACCCCGGCGCACTGGCATGAGGGCGCGCAGCTGGTGTACGCGGCCAGCGGGGTGATGGAGCTGCGCTGCGAGGCCGGTTTCTGGACCATTTCGCCGCAGCAGGCGTTGTGGGTGCCCGCAGGCATGCCGCATCGGCTGCTGGCGCGGGGCGCGGTGGAGCTGCGGACTGTGTATCTGGCTGCGCAGGCCTGCTCGCCGGGGCTGCCCGAGCGACCGGTCAGCCTGGCGGTTTCGCCGTTGCTGCGCGAACTGATCCTGCATGCTCCCGCGGTGGAGCGGGATGCGGCTTGCAGCCGCGACGCCCATTTGCTGCAGCTGTTGCTGGATGAAATCCGGCTGGCCCAGGCGCAGCCGCCGCAATGGAGGGCGCCCCGCGATGGCCGCCTGCGCAAGGTCTGCCAGCGCTTGCTGCGAGACCCGGGCGACGACCGCACGCTGGCAGCCTGGGGCCAATGGGCGGGGGCATCGCCGCGGACGCTGTCCCGGCTGTTTCTGGCCGAATTCGGCATGAGCTTTTCGAAGTGGCGCCAGCAGGCCAGAATCTTCGCCGCCATTCCGCGGCTGGAGCAGGGAGAGGCGGTAGCGCGCGTCTCCGCGGATCTGGGCTATCTCTCCATCAGCGCCTTCACCGCCGCGTTCCGGCGCTTGACCGGACGCCCTCCCGGCGCGTTTCACAAGCCGCTTGGCTGATTCGAGCAAGTGTCTGGCCGCCGGGAGCAAGCGCCGGCAGGCCATGCGATCTACGCTAGAGGCCTTTGCAACGCATGTGCTTTGGAGGCCGCATGGCAGGATATACGCGTGAATCGCGCCGCATCCCGGCGAACGGGGTCGAACTCGACGGCTGGCTGTATTTGCCGACGGGCGGACATCTGTCTGGACGGGGCGCGCCGCTGATCGTGATGAGCCACGGCTTCGCCGCGGTCAAGGAACTGCATATCGACAAGTTCGCCGAGCGTTTCGCCGGCGCAGGCTTCGCCGTCGCGCTTTACGATCATCGGAATTTCGGCCGCAGCGGCGGCGGGCCGCGCGGCGAGATCGACCCGCGCGAGCAAGTTGACGACATGCGCGAGGTGATGACCTGGGCGGCGGCCCTGCCGCAGATAGATGCCTCCCGCATCGGCGTGTGGGGCACCAGTTTCAGCGGCGGGCATGCCATCATGGTGGGCGCGCTGGACCGCCGCGTGCGCTGCGTGGTGTCCCAGGTGCCCACCATCAGCGGCCACGAGATATTGCTCCGCCGTTCGGGTCCGCGGATTCAAGAAGTGCGCGCCGCTTTCGAGGAAGACCGCGCGGCGCGGCATAGGGGCGAGCCCCCGCGCTATCGCTGCGTGATCCAGCAGGATGGCGAGGCCGGCATTTATCCCAGCGCGGAAGCGGAAGCTTTCTATGGCGCCGCCCGGTCCTTGGCCGAGGATTGGGATAATCGGGTGACGCTGCGCTCCAGCGAGATGGCTGGCGAATACGAGCCCGGCGCCTGGATAGCGCGGGTCGGCCCCACGCCTTTGTTGATGGTGGTCGCGGAACAGGACACCGTGACGCCGACGGACCTGGCGCTGGAAGCTTACGCGCGCGCGCGGGAGCCCAAGCGGCTGTGCCTGCTGCCGGGCGGCCATTTCGACCCGTACACGACGCATGCGGAGCGGGCGATGGGGGCCGCGCTGGATTGGTTCGGCTTGCATCTCCGCTAAGCATCCCGGCACGCGGCAGCCCATCCAGCGGCCGGGGCCGGATGTTGTGGGTGGCGGCTGGGCCGGGGAAGCTGGGTGTGGCCAAGATCATAGGCGACCAGGCCTTTCCGTACCTGATTCTGACCTTGCTGGCGTAGCCGTTGATCAGGCCGCTGAACGGGGGGCGGCCGACGAGAGGATTCGCACGGAGATGAATGAGGATGTGCCAATGCGTTTCGACAAAGTTCCCAAGCGCTTAGGCGATTCTACGGTGTTCCGCGAGCCAGACTTCGACGCGAGGCGCGGTGTCGCATCCGGACGAATGAGCCGGATGGGTCAGCCGGCGCTTTCTTCGGCAGGCATCGTCCGTCTGCCGCGCCGCAGCGCGGCGATGGCGGCCAGCAGCAGCAAGGTAGCCGCCGCGAAGGCTGCGCGGGTGGCTTGGCCGATGGCGGTCGGCGGCGCGTCGGCGACAGACGTTCCCGCCGCGGCGGCGAAGACCGCGCCCAGCGCCGCCGCGCCGGTGACCAGACCCAGGTTGCGCGCCAGATTGAGCAGGCCGGAAACCAGGCCGCGCTTGTCGGCGGGCACGCCGGCCATCACCAGCGTGTTGTTGGCAGCCTGGAACACGGCGTAGCCCACGGTCAGCGTCAGCAGGGGGGCGAGATAGCCGGCGAGGCCGCCGCCGGCCGGCAGCGCGGCGAGCAGGACGGAGCCGGCCAGCATGGCGCACAGCCCCAGCAGGCTGACGCGCTCGGCGCCGAAACGGTCGGTCAGCAGGCCGGCCGGCATGCCGGACAGCGCGGACACGGCCGGGCCGGCCGACATGGCCAGGCCTACGCCCGCCATGCCCAGGCCCAGCGCGCGAGACAAGTGAAAGGGGCCGACGACCAGCGTGCCCATCATCACCGCCGCCACCAGCGCGCCAGCGGCCAGGGAGCCGGCCAGCGCCGGGTCGCGCAGCATGGCCAGCCGCAGCAGCGGCTGCGCAGAGCGGGCCTCCGCCCGGATGAAGGCGGCGGCTGCGATGGCGGCAGCCAGCAGCAGCGCCAGATTGAGCAGACCGAAACGGCCCCGCCCCAGCGTCATCGCCAGCGCGTAAGCGGACAGCGCCAGCGCCAGCCACAACGCGCCGGCGTAGTCGAAGCGAGCGGCCCGCGGCGCGGACGCGTCCGGCGGCAGGCTGCGCCGCGCCAGCAGGAAGGCGGCCGCGCCCGGCGGGGCGAGGGCGAGGAAGACGGCCGGCCAGCCGCCGGCCGAGATCAACAGGCCGCCCACGGAGGGGCCGAGCGCGGTGCCGACGGCGGACATGCTGCCCAGCCAGCCCATCGCGCGGCCGGTTTGCGCCTTGGGCGCCACTTCGGCGACGAAGGCCATGGCCAGCGCCAGCATCGCCGCCGCGCCCAGGCCTTGCAGCGCGCGGGCGGCCAATAGCCAGCGGAAGGAGGCCAGGCCGGCGGCCAGCGAAGCCAGACTGAACAGCAGGCAGCCGGCCAGCAGCAGGCGGCGCTTGCCGATCAGGTCGCCCAGCCGGCCGACGCCGACCACCAGCGCGGTGACGGCCAGCAGATAGGCCAGCACCACCCATTGCACGTGTTGGAAGGATGCGTGGAACGCCCGCGCCAGCTCGGGCAGGGCGACATTGGCGATGCTGGTGCCCAACGAGGACAGCAGCACGCACAGCGACAGGCAGGCCAGCGCGCCGCGCCGGCGGGTATGGGTGGCGTTCAATCGGATGCTCCATGAGGTTTGCGATGGCGCGGCGGAGGTTTGCCATCCGCGCCTTGTCCATGTCCGCAGCCTAGGCCGGCGCGAGGGATGGCGGAAGACGCATGGCATGCACTCGATAGCTGCATGCGACGCCATGCCTGGCCGTGCTATGGTGGACGGATGAGCACACCCGATCTGAACCTGCTGATCACCCTGAACGCGCTGCTGGCCGAAGGCAGCGTGGCCGGCGCCGCGCGCCGGCTAGGTTTGAGCCCGTCGGCGATGAGCCGCGCGTTGGCGCGGCTGCGCGCGGCGATGGGCGATCCGCTGCTGGTCCGCGCCGGACGCGGGTTGGCGCCGACGCCGAGGGCGCTGGCGCTGCGCGAACGCATCGGCCCGTTGCTGAGCGAGGCGGAGGCGGCGCTGCGGCCCGCCAGGCAATTGGACCTGAGGTCGTTGCAGCGCACCTTCACCCTGCGGACCAGCGACGGCTTTGTGGAAAACTTCGGCCCCGGGCTGATTGAGCGGGCTGCGCGGGAGGCGCCGGGAGCGCGTTTCCGCTTTGCCCTGAAAGCGGACAAGGACAATGCGCCGCTGCGCGACGGCAGCGTGGACCTGGACACCGGCGTAGTCGGCGCGGCCGCCGGGCCGGAATTGAGGGTGAGGCTGCTGTTCCGCGACCGCTTCATCGGCGTGGCGAGGGAGGGGCATCCGCTGCTGGACGGCGAAATCAGCGCCGAGCGCTACGCCGCGGCCCGGCATGTGTGCATGTCGCGGCGGGGGCAGGAGCGCGGGCCGATAGACGAGGCGCTGAAGGCGTTGGGGCTGCGGCGCAACGCCGCCACTCTGGTGGGCGGCTTCACCGCGGCGCTGGCGCTGGCGCGCGCCACCGATCTGGTGGCTTCGGTGCCGGAGCGCCATACCGGCAGCCTGCGAGACGGCTTGCGCAGCTTTGCCTTGCCGGTCGAGGTGCCCGGCCTTTCGATTTCCATGATCTGGCATCCGCGCCAAGACGCCGACCCCGCCCATCAGTGGCTGCGCGGCTGCGTCAAGGCGGCATGCGATGAACGGCTGGCGGCATGCGGCCTTGAGGATGGCCCTGGCGATTGAGCCGCCGGCGCGCTCAGCCGGAGCGCTTGTGCACGTCGTGGCTGACGAAGGGCTGTTCCGGCGTGGGCATGTCCAGCCAGCTTGGGCGGGCGAGCGTGGCGCGGATGTCGGCCAGGCCGGCGGCCCAGTGTTCGCGCATGGCGCGGGCGCCGAACTGGTAGTCCTTGTAGTGGCCCTCGCAGGGCTTGTCCTGGTAGATCAGGTGGATCACGTTGAACAGCCGGTCGCAGGCCTGGGCGGCGGCGCGGCGGTAGGCCGGATGGCCGCGAGCGGCTTCCGGCACCAGTTCCATCACCTCGCGCAGCAACTGCCGGTATTGCTGGGTCTCCCGCATGTGGTCGGTGATGGCCCGCGTGCGGCTGGAGTACTGGATGTCCTTCTGCCGCAAGGCTACGCGTGACAGGTCGGCCGGCAACTCGCCGCGCGCGTTCCACAGGTCCACCTGGAACACCAGCGAATGCTGGCGCGGCCGCTCGCTCAGCACCGGCTGCAGCGGGGTGTTGGACACCATGCCGCCGTCCCAGTAATGCTCGCCGTCTATTTCCACCGCAGGAAAGCCGGGCGGCAGCGCGCCGGAGGCCATGAAGTGTTCCGGCCGCAGCCGCTGGCGGGCGTTGTCGAAATAGACGAAGTTGCCGCTTTCCACATTGACCGCGCCCACCGATACCCGCATCTCGCCGCTGTCGTTGAGGCGGTCGAAATCCGCCAGCCGCTCCAGCGTGCTTTTCAGCGGCGAGGTGTCGTAGAAGCTGGCGGTGCCGCCGTCATGCGGCGGCCAGGGCGGACGCGGCTGGAAGAAGCCGTTCTGCCCCTCGATCAGCGCCCGCCAGGCCTCCAGTCCGCCTAACCAGCCCTGCAGCGGCGGCGGCAGCGCCTGGGCGTCGTCCAGCAGATTGTGCGGCGTCGGCGGCAGCAGCGGCTGGCGGCTGATGGTGGTCCAGAATTGCTCCAGCCGTTCTGTGCGCTTGTCCGGCGGGTTGCCGGCGATGATGGCGGCGTTCAGCGCGCCGATCGAGATGCCGGCCACCCAATTGGGGTGCAGCCCGGCCTCGGCCAGCCCCTGGTAAACGCCGGCCTGATAGGCGCCCAGCGCGCCGCCGCCCTGCAGCACCAGCGCCACCACCTGGTAGCGGTGGCCGGCTGGCAGCGCCGGGCTGGGATGGACGCCGGTCTCGACATGACAGGCCGGCTCGCGCGTGTTCCTGGCCATGCCGGCCTCCTTATTGCATGTGCCAGCCGTGGCTGACGATGAAGGATTGGCCGGTCAGCGCGGCGTTGGGGAAGGCGGCGAGGAACAGCGCGGTCTGCGCCACGTCGTCCACGGTGGTGAACACGCCGTCCACGGTATGGCCCAGCATCACCTTCTTGACCACCTCCTCCTCGCTGATGCCCAGCTCCTTCGCCTGCTCCGGAATCTGCTTGTCCACCAGCGGGGTGCGCACGAAGCCGGGGCAGATCACGTGCGAGCGCACATTGTAGGACGCGCCTTCCTTGGCCAGCACCCGGGCCAGGCCCAAGAGCGCGTGTTTGGCGGCGACATAGGCCGATTTCAGCGGCGAGGCCTCGTGCGAGTGCACCGATCCCATGTAGATCACCACGCCGCCGCGCTTGTCCTGATACATGTGCCGCAGCGCGGCGCGGGTGGTGAGGAAGGCGCCGTCCACGTGGATGGCCTGCATTTTCTTCCAGTCGGCGAAGCTGTAGTTGACGATGGGATTGACGATCTGGATGCCGGCATTGGACACCAGGATGTCCAGCTGGCCGAAAGCGTCGACCACTTGCTGGGTGCCTTGGTCCACCGCCTCTTCGTTGGTGACGTCCATCGCCACGCCTATCGCCTTGCCGCCGGCGGAGACGATTTCGCCGGCGGTCTTGCGCGCGGCGTCGAGATTGATGTCGGCGATGGCTACCGCCGCGCCGGCGCGGGCGTAGACCAGGGCGATTTCCTTGCCGATGCCGCTGGCGGCGCCGGTGATCAGCGCGACTTTTCCGTTCAATTGCATGGAGGCTTCTCCGGTGAATGAGGATGGGGAGCGGCCGGGGCGGTGTCGGTCGCCTTTTTTATGCTAATGCAATTGTTCTATCTTGTCTGATATCCCAGGCGGCGGGAGGTTCAGTTTCCGCCTTCTTGATAGAAGTGGATGCGCTTGCGCGTCAGCGCGTCGCGCTGGGCGGCGATGGCGCTCCACAGGCAATCCACCTGTTTGGGATGGCTGGCGGCGTAGCGGCGCGAAACCGGCAGGAAATAAGGTTTGGAGCTGATGGGGGGCGCTAGCTTGCGGATTTTCAGCGCCGTATTGTGTTCCAGAAAGTCGTCGCCCAGTGTTTCATGCACCGCGTAGGCGTCGATGCGCTTGTTGGCCAGTTTTTCGAAGTTCTGTTCGACGCTGTTGGCGGTTTCGGCGGGGATGTCCATTTTTTGCAGGTCTTTATTGATCGACCAACCGGCATTGGTGCCGACGCTGCGCCGCAGATTGAGCAGCCTGCGGCCGTCCCAGCGCACGTCGCTGTCGGCGCGCACGTAGAGAACGTAGCTGAGCGTGGCCAGGCGGCGGGCTTCGTCCGGCTTGCCCGCGAGCATGGGATAGACGGCATAGGCGGCGCGATCCGGGGTGTAGGAGAGCATCATCACCGCGTCCACCGAACCGGTCTCCAGTTCTTTCAGCAGCCTCGCGCCGGGCAGCAGGCGGATGTCGGCGCGCAGCTTGCAGCTGCGGGCGGCGGCCTGGACCAGTTCCACCGACAGTCCGGGCTTGCGCGGGTCCAGCTTGTCGTCGCCCAGCTTGTAGGGCGGGAAAGCCTGGTCGCCGATGCCGATGGCCAGCGACTCCGCGGCGGGCGCGGCGGCGCTCAGGCAGCAGGCGATAAGCGGGATCAACAGTCTCATACCGGTAGCGTATCCTCCGGGCGTTACCGTCAATGTAGCGTTTTCAGTCTGACGGGAATAGTCCGATGCAGTTCAATCGGCCAGCGCCGCCGCCAGATGGTCCACCAGGCAGGCGACGCGCGGTTGCGGCCGGCCCTGCTTGTAGTACACCGCCCAGATCGGCTGTTTCCAGTCCTGCCGCTCCGGCAGGCGGATTTCCGCCAGCCGCCCGGCGGCGATGTCGGGCCCCACCAGGAAGTCCGCCAGACAGGCGATGCCGCAGCCTTGCAACGCCAGCGCGCGCAGCGTGGCGCCGCTGGAGGCGGCCGGCGACGGCGCCACTTTCAGGCCGTTGGCGCCTAATGGCCACAGGTTCAGCGTGGCCGGGCTGGTGAAACCCAGCAACCGGTGCGCCGGCAAATCCGCCGCGGTCCGCGGCCGGCCGTATCGCGACAGATAGCCCGGCGCGGCGACGAGGCGCAATGGGCTTTCGCACAGCAGCCGCGCGTTCAGCGTGGAGTCGGCCAAAGGGCCGACCCGTATCGCCAGATCCGCGCGTTCCTCTATCAAATCCACCACCGCCTCCGCGCCGGCCAGCTCCAGCCGGATGTCCGGATAGCGGGCCTGGAAACCGGCCAGATGCGGCGCCAGCAGATGGTCCAGCACCGGTATCGCCGCGTTGACGCGCACCAGGCCGGAGGGGCGGACGGCGGCCGCCTGCAGCTGTTGTTCGGCGTCGCTCAGGCTTTCCAGTATCGCGCGGGCGCGCTCCTGCAGCCACGCGCCTTCCTCGGTCAGGTCCAGCCGCCGCGTGGTGCGGGTGAGCAGGCGCACGCCCAGCTGCTTTTCCAGCTGCGACAGGCTGCGGCTGACGTTGGACGCGGTGACGCCCAACCGGTCCGCCGCGGCGGTGAACGAGCCGCAATCCATGATGGCGATGAAGGTAATCAGGCTTTCCGTGCTTAGCATTATCAATTTCTACGCAAAAGACCTTGTCAGTACAGACCATTTTTCCGGGGGCGGCAAGCGCGGACAATCGGCATCCTCATTTCCAACCCATCCCATTCCAGTTGAAGCCGAGGGCGCGAAGGCACGTCCGCAGACAGCGCATCCAGTGCGGCTGGCCCGCGCAGCGCAGCCGACAAAGTCATCGGCTCCAAATGGATGGGGAAACAGGAGCGCATCATGCCTCTCGCACTGTGGGCGCTGACGCTCAGCGCCTTCGCCATCGGCACGACGGAGTTCGTCATCGTCGGCCTGATTCCCACCATTTCCGCCAGCCTTGAGGTGTCGCTGCCTTCGGCCGGCCTGCTGGTCAGCCTGTACGCGCTGGGCGTGGCCATCGGCGCGCCGCTGCTGACCGCGTTGACTGGCCGCCTGCCGCGCAAATGGCTGCTGGCCGGCCTGATGGCCTTGTTCACCATCGGCAACCTGGTGGCCTGGCAGGCGCCGGGCTACCAGGCGCTGATCGCCGCCCGGGTGCTGACCGGCCTGGCGCACGGCGTGTTCTTCTCCATCGGCTCGACGTTGGCCGCCGGCCTGGTGCCCAAGGACAAGGGCGCCAGCGCCATCGCGCTGATGTTTTCCGGCCTGACCGTGGCGCTGGTGACGGGCGTGCCGCTGGGCACCTTCATCGGCCAGCATTACGGCTGGCAGGCGACTTTCCTGGCGGTTGCGCTGCTGGGCGCGCTGGCTCTGGCGGGCAGCCTGATCCTGGTGCCGTCCGACCTGCCCCAGCCGGCGCCGGCCTCGCTGTCCAGCCAGCTGGCGGTGCTGGCGCAGCCGCGCCTGTTGCTGGTGTACGCGATGACGGCGCTGGGCTACGGCGGCTCATTCACCGCCTTCACCTTCCTCGCGCCGATGCTGGAGAACGTGAGCGGCTTCGCGCCTGGCGCGGTGGCGCTGATCATGCTGCTGTACGGCGCATCGGTGGCTGTCGGCAATATCTGGGGCGGCCGCCTGGCCGACCGCAAGGGCCCGGCGGCCACGCTGAAGATCATCTTCGCCGGACTCGCGCTGGTGTTGTTGGCGCTGGCTTTCACCGCCTCGTCCAAATGGCTGGTGGCCTTGACCGTGCTGGCCTGGGGCGCGGTGGCCTTCGGCAATGTGGCCGGGCTGCAGCTTTACGTGGTGCAACAGGCCAAGGCGCGGGTGCCGCATGCGGTGGATGTGGCTTCCGGCCTCAATATCGCCGCGTTCAACGTCGGCATCGCCGGCGGCGCCTGGCTGGGCGGCCACGTGGTGGCCGGTCTGGGCCTGATGGCCACGCCGTGGGTAGGCGCCGTGATCGTGCTCGGGGCCTGGCTGTTGACCGCCTGGTCCGGTAGGCTGGATGCCGACGATGCCGCGGGCATGAAGCTTGCCGAAGACCGAATCTGATGCTTTCGCCGGGCGCGCGCCGCCCGGCCTCAACTCGATAAGGAAATACATGATGAAAATGCCGAAACTGGGCGTGGGCACTTTCCGCCTCAAGGATCAACAAGCCGAGGAGTCGGTGACGATGGGCCTGGAGCTGGGTTACCGCCACATCGACACCGCGCAGATCTACCGCAACGAGGCCGACGTGGGCCGCGCCATCGCCAAGGGCGGCGTGCCGCGCGACGAACTGTATGTCACCACCAAGATCTGGACCGACTCGTTCGGCCCCGGCAAGCTGATCCCCAGCCTGCGCGAGAGCCTGGACAAGCTGGGTCTGGACCAGGTGGACATGACGCTGATCCACTGGCCCTCGCCCAAGGACGAAGTGCCGATGGCGGTGTACATGGAGCAGCTGGCGGAGGCGAAACAGCTGGGCCTGACCCGCGACATCGGCGTGTCCAACTTCACCATCAAGCATCTTGAGCAGGCCATCGCCGTCGTCGGCGCCGACGCGATCGCCACCCACCAGCTGGAAGTGCACCCGTATCTGCAAAACCTGGAGGTGCGCGCCTTCTGCCGCGAAAACGGCATCGCGCTGACCGGCTACATGCCGCTGGCTTATGGCCGGGTGGTGAGCGATCCGGCGCTGCAGGCCATCGGCCAGAAGCATGGAGCGACGGCGGCGCAGGCGGCGCTGGCCTGGCAGCTGGGGCAGGGCATCGCGGTGATCCCGTCGTCCACCAAGCGGGCCAATCTTGCCGCCAACCTGGAGGCGTTGAAGCTGCGTCTGGACGCGGACGACATGGCGCGCATCGCCAAACTGGAGGACGGCGGCCGCATCGCCAACCCGGATTTCGCCCCGGCCTGGGACGCCTGAGCCATCGTCCGCCGCGCGGAGTACAATAGCGGTTTTCGCCCCGCGCGGCGTTTTGTGGATGAAGAGCAATGAGCGAAGAGCTGAAGATCGAGGACTTGGTGGTGGGCGAGGGCAAGGAGGCGGTGCGCGGCGCGCTGATCACCAGCCATTACACCGGATGGCTGGAGGATGGCACCAAGTTCGACTCTTCTGTCGACAAGGGCCGGCCGTTTCAGTGCGTGATCGGCACCGGCCGCGTGATCAAGGGCTGGGACCAGGGGATGATGGGCATGAAGGTGGGCGGCAAGCGCAAGCTGTGGGTGCCGGCGCATCTGGCCTATGGCGAACGCCAGATCGGCGACCGGATTCCCGCTAATGCCAATCTGGTGTTCGAGATCGAGTTGCTGGAAGTGCTGACGCGGGATGAATAAGCCGGATTTTTTTGTCGATACTTCGATGGGCGAGCTGTTGGCTGAAACCCGGCGGAATTTCGCCAAGCGGCCGAGATGGTGGCATGCAATCTGCGGCCGCATCCTGTATACCCATCCGCCGACTTTCATCGGCCCTGACGACGGCTTGAACGAGATCTACAAGCAACAGACGCTGCTGTTCAATCACGGCAGCGTGCGCTGGGCGGCGCTGGTGCAGGCCAACCGCCTGCTGTTCGAGGTCGGCGGCTACGATCTTCCGCTTCTGCTGCTGCATTCCGCGGATCCCGAATTTGATGATAAGCCGCAAGCCTTGGCGAAACTGGCGGAGGACTTGTACCGGCTCAAGCATACCGAACCCGAGGATGAGTCGAGGGCGAGGCTGGCGCAGTTTGTGACCGATGAAATGGATCGCTGCCTGGGCCTGCAATTGCCGTCGGAGTGGTCGGAGAGCGCCGTGATGGCCTCCACCGCGATGTTTTTCCGCCGTTATGCGCCGAATGAGCGCATCACCGGGCGTTGGTATCCAATACTGACGCACCCGTCCACCCAGGCGGTGTTGCAGCTGCCCAAGCTGTTTTGGCCGGAACGCCTGAGAGCGATGTGGGAAAACGAAGAATTGTATTGAGCGGAGGCGCGTCCGCATCGCCAAAGAGGCCCTGCGGGCCTCTTTTCGTTTCAGCTGTCCGTCAATAGCCGATGTTCTTCACCGCCTGCGGGCCCAGCCGTTGGCACAGCTGCATCAGGTACAGGCTGTCCGGACCGACGCGGATGTTGGCCGAGTCCACCGCGCCCAGCTTGGGCGGCACTGGCACGCCTTGCGCGTCCGGCACATTGGGCGTCAGCGCGCCGCTGCTGCCTATCGCCCAGTTGGTCGCGCCGGGCGGCGCGGCGATGGCCAGCTGATCCGCCTTGGAATTCCACGCCACGCCCCAGCCCATGCTCCAGCCGTGGCCGCTGCCGTCGGCGCCGCGATTGCCCAGCGCGAGGGCGCCGCTGATGTCGGCGTTGTCCACCAGCAGGCCGGTGGCCCAGCGTTGGTGAGGCTCGATATTGCCGCAGGCTTCGGCGCGGCCGGTGAAGTTCAGCAGCACGTTGGGGCCGCCGGCCTGGGCCTGGGTGGCGTAGTAGAAAGACTTCTTGCTGCCGATGGACGCGCTGCGGTTCACCAGCACCTGGCTGCCGGCGATGCTGAATTCGAAGGCCTTGGCGCCGCTGCAGTCGACATTGTTGTGGTCGTGGCTGAGCGTCACTTTTTCCAGCGTCAGCCGTCGGCCTTGCTTGCCGACCACCACGCCGTTGGTGAAGTTGTGGGCCTGGATGTCGTTGAGCCAGCCGTCGGCCAGATTGTCCAGATTCGCCACGCCGTAGTCGGTGCCGCTGCCGCGCGGCTGGCCTTCCAGCGCCAGATGCTCGACGCCGATCTGGCCGGCGATGCCGCTTGCCGCGTATTTCTGCACGCTGCCGGCGTTGCCACCCAGGTAGCCGCTGTCGAAGGAGTCTGACAGCGGGATGTCCAGCGTCAGCTGTGATCCTTTCACCGCGGTGACCGTGCGCAGCCAAATTTCGTTGTTGTTGCCGGCGTTGATCCAGGTTTGCGGCTTGCCGTCGCGGACCAGCTGGTCCATGTCCATGAAGCGGATCCATTCGGCGCTGGCGCGGCGGCGGATCATCACCGCGTCGCCGGGTTTGAAGCCGGAGGCGTCGGCGACATGCAGCGTATCGCCGCCGGACGGCAGGTAGCCGTCGGCGATGGCGGCGGCGGAGCCGACCGGCGTCAGGCTGGCGCTGGCGCCGCCCAGGCTCAGCATGGCGTGGCCGGCGCCTTGCGCTTTCAGCACGGTGCCGCCCGCGCCGGAACCGCTGCCGCGCAGCACCACGCCGTCGCTGGCGAGCTGGATCGGCGATTCGAGCAGGAAGACGCCGGGCGCCAGCAGCACCGCGCCGCGCACGCCGTTCACCGCAGGCAAGGCCGCCACTTTGGCGATGGCGGTCTGGATGTTGGCGAGGTCGCTGGCCGCATTGCCGCTGGGTTTGACCGTCGCCTTCACCGACGCGGCCGGCAGCGCGACGCCCCCGCCCATGTAGCCGGCGCTGGAGAAGTCCATGATGCGGTCGCCGTTGCCGTTCAGCGGCGCATAGGCGAGGCCGCCCCGGCCGTCGTCCTTCACCCAATGGCTGCGCGCGGCGTTCTTGCCCCATAGCGCCTGACAGGACTGGGCGAAGGCGTCATGGCGGATGGCCTGAAACGGCGCGGCGGCCGCGGCCTGGCAGGCGAGCGCGGCGGCGGTGGCGAGCGCCAGCCGCTTGATCGAATGCTTCATTGCTGAGGGTTTCCTGTTTGCGTGGAATGGAAGGCGGAGGCGCGGGTGGTCTTGATTATTGTTGCGGCATACTGATAACACGCAGTATATGTAAGCGTCTGTTACGAGATGGTGGCCGTATGTAAAGACTGGCCTTCGATACAGGGCGAAAAAAAGCCCCGGCCACAAGGGCGCGGGGCAAGTGGTGAAACGCGGGTCGAGAAACTCAGTGGGCCTGGCTGGTGTCGGCGACGCGGCTGGGCCTGGGCGCCAGCCAGATCGCGCAAGCGGCGACAACGAAGGACAGGCCCGCCAGCCAGAAGATCTGGTTGGTGGACAGCATGATGCTTTGCGCCTGCAGCATCTGTTCCATGGTGCCCCAGGCCGCGCTGTCGGACAGGCCGCCGCCGGTCAGCGCGCGCAGCGCGTCGCCGCCGCCGTCCACCATGCCGACCAGCTCGGCATGGTTGTAATTGGCCTTGTCGTCCCAGGCGGTGGTCACCAGCGAGGTGGCGAAGGCGCCGGACAGCGTGCGCATGAAGCTCATCAGGCCGGCCGCGGACGCTACTTCCGCCGGCTCCACGCTGGCCAGCGCCAGGCCGGTCAGCGGCACGAAAAAGAACGGCATGCCCAGGCCTTGGAACAACAGCGGCAGCGCCACCTGCCAGAAGCCCATGTCGGTGGTGGAGAAGCTGCGGTACAGCGTGACGCAGCCCAGCCACATCACGCCGCAGAACACCAGCTTGCGCGGATCCATCCGCGAGGACAGCTGGGCGGCGATCGGCGCCACCATCACCGCCAGCACGCCGCTCATCGCGGTGGCGTAGCCGGCCTGGGTGGCGGTGTAGCCCATATAGGCCTGCAGCCACTGCGGCGTCAGCACGGTGGCGCCGAAGAACGAGCCGAACGCCAGCGAGATGGTCAGCACGCTGGCCCAGAAGCCGCGGTGGCGGAACACCCTGAGGTCGACGATGGGCTGGGCATCTGTCAGCTCCCAGATCAGGAAGGCGGCGAAGCCGACCAGCGCCACGATGGCCATGCCGACGATGGCCGGCGAGGCGAACCAATCCAGCTCCTTGCCCTTGTCCAGCATCAGTTGCAGCGAGGCCACCCACACGATCAGCAGCGCCAGCCCGATCACGTCTATCCGCAGCTTGAACACCTGGCTCTGGTAGCGCTTGAGCAGGTTCCAGCCCAGGAGGCCGCAGCCCAGCGCGATCGGCACGTTGATGTAGAAGATCCACGGCCAGCTGGCCTGGTCGCACAGCGTGCCGCCCAGGATGGGGCCCATGATGGGCGCCACCAGCGTGGTCATGCTCCACAGGCCGATCGCCGCGCCGGCTTTCTGCTTGGGGAAAATCTGCAGCAGCAGGGTCTGAGACATCGGCATCAGCGGGCCGCCGGCCAGGCCTTGCAGCACGCGGAACAGCACCAGCGTCTCCAGCGAGCCGGCCAGGCCGCACAGCATGGAGAACAGGCCGAACAGCAGCATCGCGCCGACGAACAGCCGCACGGTGCCGAAGCGCGCCGCCAGCCAGCCGGTCAGCGGCACGATGATGGCCTCGGCCACCGCGTAGGAGGTGATGACATAGGTGCCCTGGCTGGACGACACCGCCAGGCCGCCTGCGATATTGGGCACCGACACGTTGGCGATGGTGGTGTCCAGCACCACCATGAAGTTGGCGGCGGCCAGCACCAGCGCCGCCAGCCACAGCATATTGCCGGTCAGCGGCCGCTGGATGCCGCCGGCCGCCGGATTCGCGCTAGACATGATGGCCTCACTCGCTGACGTCTATGGTGGCTTCCATCGACAGCCCCACCTGCAGCGGATGGGCCTTCAGTTCGGCCGGGTCCAGCGCGACGCGCACCGGCAGCCGCTGCACCACCTTGATCCAGTTGCCGGTGGCGTTCTGCGCCGGAATCATCGAAAACGCGGCGCCGGAGCCGCCGGACAGGCCGGCCACCTTGCCGTGGTAGACCACCTTGTTGCCGTAGAGGTCGGCAGTCAGCTCCACCGGCTGGCCGACGCGCACCTTGCTCAGCTGCACTTCCTTGAAATTGGCGTCGACGTGGGCGTTTTGCAGCGGCACCACCGACAGCAGCGGCGTGCCGGCCTGCACCCGCTGGCCCACTTGGGCCTGGCGCTTGGCCACCACGCCGTCCACCTGGGCGCGGATCACCGTGCGCTGCAGGTCCAGCCTGGCCTGGTCGCGCTTGGCGCGCGCCAGCGCCACTTCCGGGTTGTCGTCCACCGTGGTGTCGGCGGTCAGCGTCTGGTTGGCCTTCAGGCTGCCGACGGCGGCGCGGTAATTGGCGGCGCTTTGCTGGCTGGCTGCCTCGGCGGCTTTCAGGCTGGCCGACGCGGTGGCAAAGGCGTTCCGCGCGTTGCTCAGCTCCTCGCCGGATACCGAGCCGCTTTTCGCCAGCGCCTGGCGGCGCTGCAGGTCCAGCTTGGCACGTTCCAGATCGGCACGGGCCGAGGCCAGCTGCGCGGCGGAGCGGGCCTGATCGGCGCTGCGGGCCTGGGCCTGTGCGCTCAGGCCCTCGTCGTTGGCGAAGTAGCCCTTCACCCGGCGCTCGGCGCGGGCGAGGTCGGCTTCGGCCTGGGCCAGGGCCAGCTTGGCGTCGCTGTCGTTCAGCACCACCAGCACGTCGCCGGCCTTCACCGCCTGGGTGTCGACCACCTTCACCTGCTGGATGGTGCCGGCCACTTCAGGCGTCACTTGGGCGATCTCGGCGGCGACATAGGCGTTGTCGGTGCTGACGTAATGGGAGCCGACCAGCGTCCAGTAGCCGCCGTAGGCGACGGCCGCCGCGGCGACGGCGCCGAACAGCAGGGTGAACAGCTTCTTGCGTTGCAGGGGATGGCCGGCGGCGGCGGGCGCCGCGGAGGCCGGCAGGGCTTGTGCGTTTTCGCTCATGATGGGTAGTCCAGATGTGGGTTTGCCGACGGTCTCAGAACCTGTTTACGATCTGCTGCGCTTCGTGAGGTCTAACACGGTGAGTACGCCTTCGGAATGCTCATGTACCGGATGTACATTCCGCTTCCTCAACCGTTTTCGCCTTGTCTCGCTCTCGCTCGCGAGATCGTAAGCAGGTTCTCAGCGGGCGGCCTGTTGTTCGGTTTGCTGGTATCCGCCCCCCAACGCCTTGACCAGCGCCACATCCAGCGAGAAGCGGCGGGCCTGCAGATTGGCCAGCCCGCGGCGGGCGGCGATCACGCTGTCTTCGGCGGTGAGCACGTCCAGGTAATTGGCCAGTCCGCCGTCGAAGCGGTTCTGGCTGACGCGGTAGGCTTCGTCGGCCGCCGTCAGCGCGTCCTGGCGCTGTAGCAGCTGCGGCGTCAGCGCGGCCTGGCTGGCGACGGCGTCGGCCACTTCGCGCAGCGCCTGGCTCAGGGTGGCGTCGTAGCTGGCGACGGCGGCGTCGTAATCGCCGCGCGCGGCGCGGTATTGGCCTTGCAGCTGGCCGCCGCGGAACAGGGGCAGGTTGATCGCCGGGCCGATGCCGGCTATGCCGGAGCCGCTCTTGGCGAACAGGTCCAGCCCCAGCGACTGGGCGCCGACGAAGGCGGTGAGATTGATGTTGGGGTAGAACTGGGCCTGGGCGGCGTCGATGCGCTTGGCCGCGGCTTCGGCGCGGAGCCGGGCGGCGGAGAGATCCGGCCGGCGGCCCAGCAGCTCGGCCGCCAGCGCGGCCGGGAGCCGCTGTTCGCGAAACAAGCCAGTCGCGGGGCGGGCGATGGCCAGGCCGCGGTCGGGTCCGGCACCGATCAGCGCGGCCAGGCTGTGGCGCTGCAGCGCGATGCTTTCATCGGCGGCGGCCAGGTCGGCGCGGGCGGCTGCTGCGCGCGATTCCGCCTGGCGCAGCACGCCGAGGGTATCCATGCCTTGCTGCCAGCGTTGCAGCATCAGCCTGGCGGTGTGCTCGCGCACGTCCAGCGCCTGGGCGGCGGCGTCGCGCTCGGCGAACAAGCGCGCCAGCTCGGCGTAGCCGGCGGCCAGCGAAGCGGTCAACATCAACCTGGCCTGAGCCGCGTCGGCGCGGGCGGCGGTCAGGTCCGAGGTCGCGGCGGCCACCGACGCGCGGTTCTTGCCCCAGAAGTCCAGCTCGTAGCTGAAATCCAGCGTGCCGCGGGCGCTGGTGTTGAAGCCTGCCGGCGCCGGCATCCCGTTGTTGTAGCTTTGCTTGTCGCGGTTGATAGCGGCGTTGAGGTCCACGCCGGGCAGCCGCGCGGCGCCGGCCTGCTGCGCCAGGCCTTCGGCGCGTTCGACGCGGGCGCGGGCGGCGGCGAGGTCGGGCGCCTGGCTCAGCGCCTCGTCCATCAGCGCGTTCAGCTGCGCGTCGCCGTATTTTTTCCACCATTGCTCGTCGGCCCAGACGCCGTCCGAGGCGGGCAGGCTTTGCGTATTCTGGTATTGTTGCAGCGGTTTGATCTGCGGCGCCGGACCCATGTCCGGCGTCGTCGCGCAGCCTCCCATCAGCGCCAGCGCTGCGGAGAGGCCGGCTGCTGGCAGCGGCTGCCAGCGGAAATATGCGGTTCTCATCGTCTCTGTCCGGTAATGTTTTGATTTAACTGTACGGTACGGTATGGTTATATGGCGAGACGTGATTTCTTGTCAAGAAAATTTGAACTGTACTGTTCAGTTTTAAGGATGGATATGCGCACAAAAAGCGAAAACAAGCGCCTGGGCTTGGTGGCGGCGGCGACCGAAGTCTTCGTCGAACGCGGCTACGAGGCGGCGTCGATGTCCGAGATATCGGCCCGGGCCGGCGGCTCCAAGGCCACGCTGTACAATTATTTCCCCTCCAAGGAGGCTCTGTTCCTGGAGGTGATGCGCTCGCTGACGGCGGAACTGTCGTCGTCCTATGTCAAGCTGCAGCCGGGCGGCGATCTGGAGGCGGTGCTGCGGACTTTCGGCATGGCCTTCCTCGACAATCTGTTCAGCCCCGAACTGCGCGCGCTGCATGCGATCGTGATGGGCGGCGGCAGCCGCAGCGAAGTGGGCAGGCTGTTCTACGAAAACGGCCCCAAGATGGGCTGGACCCGGCTGGCCGATTTCATGGCGGCGGAAATGCAGGCCGGCCGGCTGCGCGAGGCGTCGCCGTGGACCGCCGCCATGCATTTCCATGGCCTGCTGCAGTCGGAATGCCAGGCGGCGATGATGACCGGCCTGATCGACGAGTTGGCGCCGGCTTCGGAGCGGCCGGGCAGGGTGGCGGACGCGGTCAGGGTGTTCCTGGCGGCTTACGGGACGGAATGACATCGGAAAGTCCGGTGTGAGACAATGGGAAACTTGTCCCACGCAAGCGCCGCGCGCGCAAAAGGCCGCAAGATGAGTCTTCCCGATCTGTTCCCCTCGCTGTTCCGCTACAAGGCCTGGGCCGATGAAGAGCTGCACGCGCTGACGGCCCGGCTGGATGGCGACGCCCATCCGGACAAGCGCCATCTCGCCGTCCGCATCCTCAACCACATCCACGTGGTGGATCGCATCTTCGCCGGCAATCTGACCGGCCGGCCGCACGGCTACGCCGGCACCAACACGCCGGACACGCCGGAGCTGGCCGACCTGCTGGCCGCGGCGCGCGAAACCAACGCCTGGTACATCGGCTACGCCAGCGGCCTGAGCGATGCCGAACTCGCCGAGAACGTCGATTTCACCTTCACCGACGGCGGCCACGGCAGGATGAGCCGCGCCGAAATGCTGATGCAGGCGATCACCCACGGCGGCTACCATCGCGGCGCGGTGGGCCGCGTCCTGGCAGAGTGCGGCTTGCAGCCGCCGCGAGACATCTACACCCGTTTCCTGCACGACAGCGAGCCGGCTCGCCGTCTGCCGCGCTGAGCTGTGGCAATGATTCCACATGAAGAAGTAAGGCAGGAAATTTTCCACATGTCGAAAACATAAGAGCTTGTTACAATTGCCGCCGCTATTGCGGCGGCATGCTTTTCAGATGGAGACGGCGCTTGATCCGGCTCAGCACCGCCCCGCATGGCCGGGCGCACTATGCGCGGATGCGGCGCCACGCGGCGCCGGACTTTCTTCGTCTCTTCCTGGGAAGCCAGCAAGCATGTTCAAGAACTGGTCGGTCAAACAGAAAATCCTGGTCAGCGTCGCGCTGATCCTGCTCATCGCGCTGGCCATCGCCGGCACGGTGTCCACCCGCATGTTCCAGTCGGCGCTGACCGAGCGCCTGGAGCAGCATGAGCTGAAGGCGACGGTGGAGGGCATACGCAACGAACTGGACGCCTCCATCGCGCTGCCCTTGAGCCAGACCCGCCAGCTGGCGGCCAATACCTATCTGTTGGACTGGACCGCCGCCGGCGAGCCCGAGTCGGGCGTCGGCCCCTGGCAGCGCTACGCCAAGGCGCTGATGCAGACTTCCGGCGCGTCCATCATCTCCTGGACCTCCGAAGCCACGCTCAACATCTACATCGATCACGCTACCGTCAAGGCCGACCCCAAGGGCAACGACAAGTGGCTGGCCGACTTCCTGGCCTCCGGCCGCGACAGTCAGTTCACGCTGGGCTCGGAAACCGGCAAGCAACAGGTGATGATGTTCGTCAACGTGCTGGCCAACAAGGGCCAGACCGGCCACAGGGCGGTGGCGGCGCTGGGCTTCGACGTCACACAGATGGCCGAGCGCGTGCGCAAGATGGCGGTGGGCGAGCGCGGCCAGGTCTACGTGGTGGATGCCGCCGGCCAGGTGCGGCTGCACCGCGATCCGGCGGCGATGCAGAAGAAAACCCTGCTGGCCGACCTACCCGGCCTGTCGGCGATCGCGCCGCAGCTGCTGAACAAATCCGGCTTCAACCTGGCGCATTTCGACGGTCCGAACGGCCCGACCATCGCCGCCTCCAGCTATATGCCCAACGCCGACTGGTTCGTGGTGGTGGAGATGGACGCGGGCGAAGTGTATGGCGCGGTGACGCGCACCATCTGGTGGGTGGCGGCGGTGGACGCGGTGGTGCTGCTGCTGTCGCTGCTGGTGATCTGGCAGGTGTCCGGCTTCATCAGCCGGCCGCTGGTGCAGCTGCGCGACGCGATGCGCGCGCTCAGCTCCGGCCACGGCGACCTGACCATGCGTCTGCCGGCCGACAGCCGCGACGAAACCGGCCAGGTGGCGGCGGCGTTCAACCAGTTCATGGAGCAGCTGCGCGGCATGTTCCAGCAGGTGCGCGAACAAAGCGGTCAGCTGCACCGCAGCGCCGGCGAGCTGGCGCGGATGACCGAGCGCTTGTCGGCCGGTTCGCGCCACAATGCCGACCTCAGCGAAACCACGGCGGCCACCATCGAGCAGCTGTCGGTCAGCGTCAGCCACATCGCCGGCAACTGCCATGGCACCGCCGAGGCGGTGCAGCAGGCCGGCGCGCTGTCGTCGCAGAGCGCGGAGGCGGTGGGCAAGGTCAGCGTCGAGATCGGCTCGGTCGCATCGTCGATGGACGAGGTGAAGACGGTGATGGAGGAGCTGGAGCGCCGCTCGGCCCAAGTGGGCAGCATCGCCGGCGTGATCAAGGACATCGCCGATCAGACCAATCTGTTGGCGCTGAACGCGGCGATCGAGGCGGCGCGCGCCGGCGAGCAGGGCCGCGGCTTCGCCGTGGTGGCCGACGAGGTGAGGAAGCTCGCCGAGCGCACCAGCCAGGCCACGGTGGAGATCGACGACATGGTCGGCGGCATGCAGCAGGGCTCGGGCCAGGCGCGGGAGCGCGTGGCGCAGACCTACGGCGCGGTGCAGGGCGGCGTGGAGCTGGCCGAGGAGGCGCAGCGCCAGATCTCCGAAATCCAGTCCAGCATGCAGTTGGTGGTGCGCCAGGCGGCCGAGATCCGCGACGCCGCCAGCGAGCAGTCCAAGGCCACCGAGGACATGGCGCGCGCCGCCGAGCAGATGTCGTCGCAGGCGCTGCAGTCGGACGCCGAGATCGGCCGCGCCGGCCAGGTGGTGGCCGATCTGGAGCGCTTGTCGCAGTCGCTGGAGGGGCTGGTGTCCCGCTTCAAGCTGTAAGCCTTCGCTTGCGCAAAGAAAAACCGCTCCCAGGGGAGCGGTTTGATTTTGCCGGCGGACGATCAGTAGCCGACGGTGAAGCGGCTGCGCGGATGCGCGCCTTTTTCCAGCTCGTCGATCATGGCGACGGCGTAGTCTTCCACCGAGATGCGGCTGTCGCCGTTTGCATCGGCCAGCAGCTGGTCCTTGCCCAGGCGGAATTGGCCGGTGCGCTGGCCCGGCTCCAGCATCGCCGACGGGCTCAGCAGGGTCCAGTTCAACTCGGTTTCGGCGCGCAGCAGGTTCAGCGCTTCGCGGGCACCCAGCGCCGAGGCCTTCCATTGTTCCGGGAATTCCGGCGTGTCCACCAGCTGCACGCCGGGGGCCACTTCCAGGCTGCCGGCGCCGCCGACCACCAACAGGCGCGGCGCCTGGGCGGCCTTGGCCGCGGCGATGATGGAGCGGATGCCCTTGACGAAATAGTCGAACTGCTCGGCCTGGGCGTGGCCGCTGAAGGCGCTGAGCACGGCGTCGAAGCCCTTCAGTTGTTCGGCCAGCTGGGCGCTGTCCTGCACGTCGACTTTGGCGGCGGCCAGGTTGGCTTGCGCTTCGAGGCGTTCCGGGCGGGAAACCAGCGCGGTGACGTGGTGGCCGCGGGACAGGGCTTCTTTCAACAGGGCGGAACCGACATAGCCGCTGGCGCCGATCAGTGCGATTTTCATGGGGTGACTCCTTGCTTGGGTATCGGGTTTGAGGCGCCGCGTCGCAGCGCTGATGGAATGCATGATGCGCTTTTCGATTGATCCGATAAACGGCTGAAACCATAATTGATTGTTATTGAAAAATTGACAGTTGATATGGCGAGAGGCGTAGAGAACAATCTGGAAGGGCTGCAGATCTTCGTGGCGGTGGCGGAGGCCGGCGGCTTCACCGCCGCCGCCGAGCGGTTGGGGATGACCAAGGCCAACGTCAGCCTGCAGGTGGGCAGGCTGGAGGCGCAACTGGGCGCGACGCTGTTCACCCGCACCACGCGGCGGGTGAAGCTGACCGAAGCCGGCCAGGCCTTGTACCTGGACGCGCAGCCGGCGCTGGCCGCCTTGCGCGACGCGCTGCTGCAGGCCGGCCACGGTTCGGCGGAGCTGTCCGGCACGTTGCGGCTGACCGCGCCGGTCAGCCATATGGCGGAGTCCGTCGCGCCGGCGGCCACCCAGTTCGTCCGTCAACATTCTGGCTTGCAGCTGGAGCTGCACGCGATCGACCGCATGGTGGACCTGGTGGCCGAGGGCATGGATCTGGCCATTCGGCTGGGGACGCTGCGCGATTCCTCGCTCAGGGCGCTGAAGCTGGGGGAGTTCGCCCAGCAACTGGTGGCGTCGCCGGCCTATCTGCGCGAGCGGGGCGTGCCTGGCCACCCCGGCGAGTTGGCCGGGCACGACTGGGTGGCGCTGACGCTGCTGAAGACGCCGCTGACCTGGCGCTTCGCCGGCAGGGACGGCGGGGAGGAGACGGTGCGGATGCGCGCGCGGATCAAGGTGGACTCCGCCGCCTCGCTGCGCTCGCTGCTGCTGGCCGGAGCCGGGATGTCGGTGCTGGATTCGTTCAGCGTGCAGGAGGATCTGCGCCAGGGACGGCTGATCCACCTGCTGCCGCAATGGACCTTGCCCAAGGGCGGCGTCTACGCGGTGTTCCCGCCCGGCCGCCACGCGCCGGCGGCGGCGCGCGCCTTCGTCGAGTTCTACCGGGTGATGCTGGCGCGGCCGGTTTGAGCCTCGGTGGTTTCGGCGATGCCGGGCAGCGCCGCCCGCAGCCGGGGCAAGACGAAGTCGATGAAGGTCTGGTACTTGCGCGACAAGGGCGTGCGGAAGGGATGGACCAAGTAGATCGGCCAATGGTCGCACTGCCATTCCGGCAACACTCTGGCCAGCTCGCCGCGCGCCAGGTAGCGCCCCACCGTGTAGTCGGCCAGCAGGGTGATGCCCTGGCCGGCCAGCGCCAGCTCCGCCCGCAGCGGGTAATGGTTCAGGTAAAGCTGGGCCTCCACCGGCTGGCGCAGCGAGCGGCCCTCGCGCTGGAGCGCCAGGCCGCCCAGCTGCTCGTCCGGCATCAGCAGCAAGCGGTGCCGCTGCAGATCGGCCGGCTGCAGGATGGGCGGGTGGCGCGCCAGATAGCCGGGCGACGCGTACAGATGCTCGCTGGCGTAGCCGGCCAGGCGGCCGACCAGGCTGTCGTCGTGCAGCTTGCCCATCCTTGCCGAGCGCAGACAGAAATCCAGCACGTCGGCCACCGGGTCCTGCAGCTGGTTGTTGACCTGCAGCGATAGCCGCAGCGCCGGATGGCGGGCGGCCAGCTCGCTCAGGATCGGGCCCAGCACGTACTGGGCCAGCGACGAGGTGGTGCTGATGGTCAGCGGGCCTGCCATGTCCTGCTGGGTTTCATCCACCGCCATCCGCGCCTGGGACAGCGTTTCGCGCAGCCGGGCCGCGTGCGGCCGCAGCCGCTCGCCGGCCTCGGTCAGCGCCACCCTGCGCGTGGTGCGCAGCACCAGCGCCGCGCCCATTTCCCGCTCCAGTTCCTTGATCCGCGCGCTGACCAGGCTCTTGTGGCAATCCAGCAGATCGGCGGCGGCGGTGAAGCTGCCGGCGCGCGCCAGCGCGTCGAAGGCCAGCAGATTGTCTGGCGAGGGCATTGTTTTCATATCAGGACAATCTTTCCGGATTTCACCGTTTATCCGCAGTGATTTGAAAACTATCCTAGCACGCATCGACAACGGCATTTTCAAGAAAGCGAGGCTGGCGATGCGATACCTCTACCGCCTGTACCCCATTCTGTTTCAACGCGAGACCGCGCAGCGCCGCCGCTTCTGCCTGCGGCGGCATGGGGAGGCCGAAGTCCGGCGCGTGTTCTTCTGATTCCGGCGCCGGCTTGGTCTTCCGCTGGCCGCGTCAGCGGCAGCCGGCGGGCAGCCCAGGCGGAGTTGACGACGAGGCAGGCCGCGCTGGCCGGCATGGGCATCGCCATGCTGTCCTGCTTCCTTGCCGGCCATGAGTCCGGGTTGGAGCCGATGTGGCCGGAGCGGACCGATCCGGTTGACATGTGGCGGGTGCCACATCCGGACCTGCAGAAAGCTGCGCGGGTGCGAGCGGCGATCGAGGCGGTGGCCGCCGGTTTCGATGCCCCCCAAAAAGACGCCCCGTTGCCGGGGCGAAGGGGTAAGACCGCGGAGCGTTGCGGGTAATCAGCGGTTGATGAAGCTTTGCAGCACGGTCAGCAGGCTGGTCAGGTTGTCGGCGATGCCGCCCTGGGCCACCTTTTCCGTGGCGGCGGCGCCGGCCATGGTGTTCAGGCTGTAAATCTGCATCACGCCCTGGTTGGCGGCGGCCATCGCCAGCGTGTTCTGCTGCTGCCTGGCTTGCTGCACGGCGCCGGAAAGGGCGGGTTGCTGGCTCTGGATGTTTTGCTGCAGCAGGAGCAATTGCTGTTCTTCTTGCGCTTCAAGCGGCCGGCCCAGATATTGCTCGGCCGTTTGGCGCAGGGCGGGGGATAGCGTCTGGTCAGCCATGGCTGGCGTCCTGGGCATTGCCTACCAGCGGTGCCAGCGCGGCGCGCACAGTCAGCAGCGCGTGCAGCGCCTCGATGAATGGCCGCCTCCCGCGTTGAGCAAGGATTCGGCCCAATTGCCCAGGTGTTCGCCCAGCAATTGGGTAGCGGTGTCGTGCAGGTGGTTCAGTTCTTCTTGTATGGCGCGTCTCCGTCGGATGGAAGGGAAAACAGCCCGTGGGCCAGGCCGGCGGGCTGTTTGCAGGAACGCGCGGAAAGATGGCTTGTGACGATCAGGAGGCGGGGGCCTGGAACAGCGCCTGCTCTGCGAGGCGGCGCCGGCTCAGGCCCGGCAGGACACGGCCGCCGGCCTTGTCCCAGTGGGGGAATTGTCCGGCCGCGCCGGCGTAGTCGCGCTGGTTCAGCAAGCGCAGCAGCGTGGAGCTTTGCAGGTTGCCCAGCCCCAGGTTGTAGCTGAAGCTGACCAGGGCCGAGAACTGGTTGGCGTTCAGCGGCACCTTGACCAAGTTGGAAACGCCGCTTTCAAAGCGCGCCAGATCGTTTTGAAGCAGTTGGTCGGCCTGGGGCTGGGTGATGGCCTTGCCCGGCGCCACGTCGGGCCCGGTATGTCCGTAGCCTATGGTCCAGATGCCCACAGCGTCCTGGTAAGCGATGAGGCGCAGTCCTTCGAATTGCTTGATCAGGCTGAGACCGGCGGCATTGATGTGCATGGGGGGAGTCCTTGTGCGGAATAGAGGGCGCGCCGCCGCAGGGCGGGCGAGTATCGTAGGGATGGGGAGGTCGTGGCGTCGTGAACGCGGGCGTTGGCGAATGGGAAGCGACAGTATGCCGGAGCGGGGAAGGGGCGGGCAGTTGAAGCCGGTCAGCGCGGCGCGCCGACCGGCAGAAGGTCAGGAGGCGGAGGGATCGGCCTTGGGCGTCAGGAATTGCTGCAGGCAGTCTTGCAGGGCCGGCGAGAAGCCGGTCAGCAACTGCTGCAGGTCCTCCTGATGCACGCCCATGGTTTCCTTGACGCTTTGCTGCAGGGCGTTGAAGGCCAGCAGGTCATCCGCGCCGCCGCGGGAGTCCAGCAGATTGCGCAGCAGTTCGTAGCTTTGCTGCCGCCATTGTTGCGCCAGCTTGAGGTTCCAGTTCAGCAACTGTTGGCCGAACTGCTGGCCGATGTCCTGGCATTGCTGGCAGTAGTCCAGCCAGCCGTCGGCGTCGAGGTGCCGCCGCCAGGCTTCTCGCCATTGCTGGCTTTCGCCGCGCTGCCAGTCTCCCAGGTTCTGGCGCTGCTCCAGCCCGCTGCGCAGGCCGGCTTTCCAGCGCTCGTGGTGGGGAATGCCGGCGAAGGAGAACTGGCGCAGCAAGGGCGCCCAGGCCTGCCAGCCGGCCTCGCCGCCTTGCAGCCAGGCGTTCAGCGGATGAGGTTCCATAACGTTTTTCCTTATCATGGACGCGGCGCGTTCAGTCGTTCCACCATCGCGCGGATGGCCGACATCTGCGGCGCGGTTCGGGTGTAGTAATCGGGTTTGGACGGGTTTGCGCTGCTGTAGCCCCAGAAATCCCAGCAGCCCTGGGGATTTCGCTTGCGGTCGGTGCGGATCTGCGGATACAGCACCACGATCCGGTTGCTGTCCGCCACTTCGTTGAAGCCGGTGCTGGTGTAATAGCGGTTGCCGATGCGGCTGTCCTCCTGGGTGCAGCCGTGGAACACCACATGCACCCGGCAGGTTTGCTGGCGGCAGTCGGCGGGGATGTAAACGTGGCCGACGTCGGACAGGCCGGTATACGCGCCTTTGCCGAATTTGGTCTGATCGAAATCCAGCAGCTCGCCTCCCAGCCGGCCTGCGGGCGGCTTCAGGTCGCCGTACAACTGGCCGAGGATGTCTCGGGATTGCATGAAGCCGCAGTTGTTGAGGTTGGTCTTGGTGCTGCCGGCGGCGGGAGAGACGTTGGCCGGGCAGGCTTCGTCGCCGGGGTTGGCTGTGAGCAGCGCGTGGCCGGCGTTGACGTTGTCGACGTAGCGGATCTGGGAGGGCGACACGCCGGCGCTGAGGTAGAACGCCCGAGTCTGAGCCACCACCTTGGGATACACCACGCTGTCGGCCTGGCCTGTGAAAATGTATAGCCGCTGGCGCTTGATGTTATCCACCGGATCTATCACGCCCTGCCTGGCGAATAGCTGGGCCTCCTTCCAAGCGGCGGCGCCGGAGGGCGCCGCGCCCTGGGGCCGCATGCACTGGTTGCTGGCGGTCATCATGAAGCGGTCGGGGCCGCCCAGCTTGTTGAGTCCGGCGCAATAGAAGGGACCGCCGGCGACGATGCCGGCGCCGGCCACGCTGGCCGAATAGGTGACGCTGTATTGCGCGGCCATGAAGGCGCCGGACGACAAGCCCGACACCGTGTTCTGCGTGGGATCGGCGCCTAGCGCGGGCAAGGGCGGCGCGCTGGCGGCCAGCGCCTGCCCTGCGGCGAGGGCCGCCAGCCAGGGCGAGGCGCGCGACAGGCGCGCAAACGAATGTTTGGAATGCATGGTTTGGGTCTCCTGAGTGGTGATGAAGCCTACTTCTCCAACTTCTGCAACTCGTTGATGCCTGACCAGCCTATGAAGATCAGCCCCAATTCGGTGGTGCCGAATGAGTATGGCAGACCCGCCAGCACCCCCATGGCCAGCCCTTTGGCCAGGGCCATGCCGGTATCGTCCCCATCCACCCAGCGCTGGGTCAGCGCGGCGCTGGCTGTGGTGAGCAGCAGCAACAGCAGTCCGGCCAGCAAGAAGAAACGGATCTTGTCCGGCAACGCCATCGTCTTGGCCATGTCCAGCAGCAGCAGGTCCCATAGCTTGTCGGCGGCCAGCGCCACGATGGCGGACAACAGGTGCACCGGGCTTTTGCCCAGTTCTGGGATGCTGCCGCGCAGGATGCCCGGCGGCGGCGCGGTGGGGAGAGTATCCTGGTCGGCAGTACCCATGGCGTCTCGGTGAATGAACGGTTTGGTGGAAACGGGAGCGGCAAGCCGCGCGCCGGATCTTGATGGAACGCCGGGCGCGAGCGGCCGTGAAGGCGCGGGCCGGGCGAAAAAAAGCCCCGTTGCCGGGGCGAAAACACTGCAGAGGAGAGATGCCGGGGAGGCTTACAAGCCGCTGCGGTTCTGGAAGCTTTGCAAAACGGTCAGCAGGCTGGTCAGGTTGTCGGCGATGCCGCCTTGCCCCACTTTCTCGGTGGCGGCCGCGCCGGCCATGGTGTTCATGCTGTAGATCTGCATGACGCCCTGGTTGGCCGCGGCTTGGGCCAGAGTGTTTTGCTGTTGCTGCGCCGACACCGCGTTCTCGAACAGGATGCCGGTCGAGTGGGCCATGGTCTGGTAAATCGAGCCCATCGCCATGGCCGGCGCTTCGCCCAGCACTTTGACGTTGGATTGGGTGACGGCGTCGGTGATCTGGTTGTTGACTGCGGTGGGGTATGCCATGAAAGTCTCCTAAATGAATGATTGGGGTCCAAAATCAGCCGCGCGGCTTGAAGGCTTGCAGCGCGGTCAGCATGCCGGTCAGGTGGTCCGGCAAGCCCGCCTGGCTGACCTTTTCGGTGGCGGCGGCGTCGGCCATGGTGTCCACGCTGTAAACCTGCATCACTCCGGTATTGGCCGCGGCTTGCGACAGCGTGTTCTGCTGTTGCTGCGCCGCGGTGGAGTTTTCAAACAGGATGCCGGTGGAGTGGGACATGGTCTGGAACATCGCCGCCATGGCCATGGCGGGGCTTTCCCCCAGCACCTTGACGTTGGTCTGGGTGACGGCGTCGGTGATCTGGTTGTTTACCGCGGTGGGATAGGCCATTGTCTAGTTCCTGTGCTGGCGACGGCTTAGCGGCGGAACGACTGCAGAACTGTCAGCAGGCTGGTCAGGTTGTCGGCGATGCCGCCTTGCGACACTTTCTCGGTGCCGGCCGCGCCCGCCATGGTGTCCATGCTGTAGATCTGCATCACGCCCATATTGGTGGAAGCCTGGGTCAGCGTATTTTGCTGTTGTTGCGCCGAGATGGCGTTTTCGAACAGGATGCCGGTGGAGTGGGCCATGGTCTGGAACAGCGAGCCCATCGCCATCGCCGGGGATTCGGCCAGCACCTTGACGTTGGACTGGGTGACGGCGTCGGTGATCTGGTCGTTTACGGAAGTCGGGAATGCCATGTGTTAACTCCTGGTGTTTCAGGTTGAAGGATCGGCACGATGCCGCTGGTTTTTCCGCGGCGCTTCCGCGGGAGCGTCAGCTTGCGCGTCGTGCTGATCTGGGGACGCGGCGGCGGAGTCGATGTGAATGTCGCCGGCGGTTTCGTCCATCGCTGGGGCGGCGGCCGGCATGCTTGGCGGCGTCTGCAGGCGTTCCAGCACATCGCGCAGCTGCTGGGTCAGCGGTCCGAAGTACTGGTTGAAGCAGGTTTCCACTTCCTTCTTCGCCAGGTTGGCCAGCAGTTCGGCGATTTGCGTCAGCGCCAGCTGGCTGCCGGGCTGCAAGCCGGCCATGCCGGACTTCAACTGGCCGGGGCGCAGGTCCGCCAGCGCCTGGCTGCCTTCCAGCAGCTTGACGATGGCCTGCTCTTCCTTCTTTTGCACTTGCAGCGCCTGCTGCGAGCTTTGCTGGATCGACTCCAGGATGTTTTGGATCTGCGATCGGGTGCGGGCGCCGCCCTGTTCAATGACCTGCTGCGCCTGCCTGACGAGCTGCGAGCTCTCTCCGGCGGGATGCTGCGTCTGCAGGCTGATCTGAAACTGCAGCAACTGTTGTTGCTCCTGTTCCTGAAGCTCCCGTCCTAGATACTCTTGCGCGATGTCGCGCAGGCCGGAGGCGAGAGATGGTTCGCTCATGTTGGCTCCTTGGGTTGGGTGAATGCGAAGCTTGCTAGCGTCGCCATGTTTGGCGGCGTTGCGCTTGCGCTCGCGGGTTGTTGCAAAGGCCAGCATGTAGCTGCTATGGCTGGCGCCGCAGCGGCGTGGCCGTAGGGAGGACGATTTAGAGAGGAGGGCGTGAAGGGGAGAAAGCAGGGCGGCGGCCGGTCGCGCGGCCGCCTGGCGCGGGGGTCAGTTTGGCTGCGCGCGGCTGGGATTGGTCTCGTACATCATCGCCAGCAGGCCATTCATGGCTTTCTGAGGTTCGAAAGCGGTGGTCATGGCCAGCTGCATGATGCGGTTGCAATGCTTTTTCACCGAATCGATGTGTGAGGCGGGCATGTTGACATTGTCGAAATTCCAACCAGGTTCATTGTATTTCGCACCCATGCCATTCAATGCATTGAAGAAACAAACCATGAATGAAATGCGATTGTCGTCAATTATTTTGGCGCCGGCATTGGTATATTCCAACAGCTGCTTGCTTTGCAATGGATCGCTACGCAACAGGATGTTGATTTGCGAGGCGGATATCAAATTATTTTCAATCATGAGATTGAAAATGGTATCGAAAAAGGTAGTTCCCATTGAGATCTCCATTTGGGTGGAAAATGTTCTGGTACGGATTTGAAATTATGCCTATTTGGATTGGTAATTTTAAAAGGTATGATTATTTTTTGATCTTCTCCATTCTTGTATATATATTTATTTCATTTAGATTTGTTTGACGGCTTCTTCATTTATTTCCCAAATAATTTTCCCTTTCATATTGTATTCAGACATTTTTCCATTCTTGATTTCTGAAAGAAAGGACTTGGCATCTGTTTTCTTGTCGGAAAAATACAGCTTATCAATACTCTTATCCTTTAGGATGGGGACGTGGATGTGAAATTGATTTTTATCATCTGTTTGCATGGATATTCGTCTGCCAATTATATATTTGTCCTTGCTCTCAGTTTCTGCATGGCCCAATAGGTCTTTAATATTTTCAAATTTCTCGTTGTATGTAGAGAGCTTGTATGAAAAGGTTCTACCTGTCGCTTCTTCATTGCTCCAGTATTTTTTATCTTCAAATATGTCTTTTAATAATTTAGTATCTTTAATGTTTTGAATAATTTTCAAATGTATATTTTTTATTTTGCCAAGATTTCCTTCTGCTTTTATTATTGTGCCTATTGTTTTTATCTGTTCTTTGTTGAAATGTTTTACTTCTATTTCGTCAATATTTCCTTCTACTTTTTTTATTTCTTCTATTTTTTTTATATGTTCTTCGCTCAATTTTTCTTTATTCAAGTATCTTGGTGTGAGTTGTTTTAAATCCTGTACGAAATTTAGATTTCGTGCACTGAATATGGTCATCGCGCCTGTGTATAGGGTAATTTTTTTTATGCTGTACTCGGCTATGTTGCTTAATATATTCTCTATATTTTCTTTACCCTTGTCATCTAATTTCCGTCCTTGATGACATGCTAGAAAAACTATTTTTTGAAATGTAAATTCTTTTAATGGTGTTTTTTCAATTATCGCCTTTGCCCATTCTCCAGGAGGGCTATTTTTTATTTTGCCATCATTGGCGCCATGTGCATTAATGTATAGATTAATTGAATTATCTAAACCTTCCTTGGGTAATGATTCGAGTACTTTTTCAATAACAATCTTGTCGCCTAGTTCTATCCATTTTTCATGTTCTTCTGTATAGCTAATTCGATAAAGAATTGTATTTTCCTCCTTTATTTTGGTTAGCTTGTGGAATAGCGAAATGGATGATTCATATATATCATAATCACCTTTATCTGTGATGATCATGCATATGATGTTTTTCATGGTACGGGTGCTCCTTCTGGCATATTCATGTAGGGGTTATTATCCGATTGTGTGTTTTTTGTGGTTAATAGAGGCTTTGTTGTATTAATGAAATTAATTGCGCTTTTTGTCTGATAAGTTACTGAAAATTACCGCCATATAAACGCAACTTTTTACAAAAACACAGTAATTTCTTGGCATGTTTTTGATTTATGCAACAAAGCCGTTAATAGAGTAAAGAGGGATTTATTCGGTCTTACTTGACGGATTGCTCGTGATTCAAGAGCGTCCGGTATTTCTCCAAGCTCTGATCGATCTTGTCCAAAGCAAAACTGGCGCCTTCTCCTTCGATTGCTCCCGCCGCCGCTGCCACCGCCGCGGCAGTGCCGACCAGCAGGTCGGTGATCAGAATCCCCAGCGCGTCTTCCGCCGCGCCCTTGATGTCTTCCGCCGCGAATTTCTCGGTCATGTTCTTCAGCAGCACGCTCTTGCTGGCCAGCGCCAGCTTGCTGGCGCCGTCAAAATAGTTGGCGGCCGATTGCGCCACCAGGCCGCTCGCCTGGGTGATCATCATATTGGGCGGCACCGCGATCTGGCTGGCGGCGTAGGCGGCGGTTTCCTTGTTGCTCAGTTGCACCGCCTGCACGATCTGGCTGTTGAGCGCGCCGGTTTCCGGGCTGCCATCCGGGCCGCCCAGCAACCCGTCCAGCTTGCCCAGCGCGCTTCTGGGCGGCGGCGCGGCTTCGCGCGCAGAAGGTGGTTCGGTTGCGGGAGGAACGGCGGCGTTGGCATCAGGCGCAGGACTGGCGCTTGCGGGCGCGGCGTCCGTCGCCGGAGAGGATTTGGACGCGAAAAAGTCTTTCAGGGCCATGCTTTATTCTCCTGGTTGAGGTCAGCCCTATTCGCCGACCGACAAGATCATGGTGACCGCCTTGGACACCACCGCATTGGAGATCTGGTTCAGCGCCTGCTGGCTATGCACCGCGTTTTGCAGCGACAGGCCGGCGGAGTGGCTGGCCACCTGATACAGCGAGGCGATGGCCTGGGCGGGCGCTTCGGCCACCACCTTGACATTGGTCTGGGTGACGGCGTCGGTGATCTGGCCGTTGACTGCGGTGTTGTCTGCCATGATGTTTCCTGTGAGATAAGTGGTTGAGAGCGCGCGCGGCGTGGCGCTTGTCGATAGGGACGCGGCCGCCGCGCGCGCGTGAACGCAAGCTCAGGCCATTTCGTTGCGCAGTTTCTTGCGCAGCAGCTCCACGCGCTTGCGCGCCAAGGCCTGGTTGATGCCCAGCGCGCTGGCGATTTCAGGATAGGACTGGTCTTGCTCGAATTTCAGCGTGAACAGCTGCTGTTGTTGCGGGTTGAGCGCGGCGCGCGCTTGCGCCATGCCGTCCAGTTGCTGTTTGAGATCCAGCTGCTGTTCCGGTGTGGCGTTGCCGCTGGCGTATTCGATGATGTGGTCCGCATCCCAGTCGCAATCGCGATCGAACACCCGGTTTTCGCGGCCGCGGCGGCGAGTGGCGTCCAAGAACGCGTGGTTGAGCACCAGGAAAATGAAGCCGGCCAGGTTTTGCACTCGGCTGGCGGAGTGCTGCAGATACAGATGCACTTTCAACGCGGTGTCAGACAGCAGTTCGTCGGCGCGGTGGCTGTCGCCCTTGCACAGATGGCGGGCGCGGCGTTGCAGCTTGGGCTGAATTTCCCGCCATGCGGCGGCCAGCGGCGACTGGGCATTTTCATCCTTTTTGAGTTTCATTTGATTGCCTTTAATGACAAATGGAACTAAAGGATTGCCGGATTCATGCCTTTATTCTGTTTCTTGCGTGACAAATGAAATTAAATAATTTAAATAATCAGGGGGGCGCGCCACTTTGCTGAGCGATACGCCGCAGCCGTTCCGGGTCTTTGATTTGCAGGGCGCGGCGTGATGGCTGGATCAAGCCGCTGCGCTGCCATTCCTTGAGCTGGGCGTTGAGCCGGGGGCGGCTGGCGTTGAGCATGGCGGCCAGGGTGCTCTGGTTGCATTGCATTGGCAGCCAGATGCCGTCAGGCCCGGCTTGGCCTTTGAGCGCCATTTCCGCCAGCAGGTGGCGGGCGAGGCGGGCTTCCAGCCGGTACAGGCAGACGGTTTCTACGAAGTTGCTCAGCCGCTGCAGCCGCAGGCATAACTGGGCCTGTACTCGGGCCATGAAGACGGGTTCTTGTTGCAGCAAGGCGAAATGCGGCTGGTGCAGCAGCAGCAGCCTGGCATCGGCGCTGAGCAGGGCGTTGCTGCTGCGCGAGCCGGTTTGCAGCAGCGCGCTTTCTCCGACCAGCTCGCCGCGCTGGCTGCGGTCGATGATGACTTCCTTGCCATCCGGCTCGTCCAGGGTATGGTGCACCACGCCCTGCGTCACCAGCGCGATGAAGCTGGCCGGTTCGCCTTTCCAGAACAAGAGCTTCTGTTGCCGGCCTTGCAGCGGCAGTGCGTGTTTTTGCAGATGCAGCAGCAACGGCTGCGGCAAGCCTTGCAGCAGCGGCAGCGCGCTGAGTTGCTGCATGCCGTCAGGCTGCGTGGCGGGGGGGATCGAGGCGATGGCGTGGTTGGACATGGTTTTCCGCATGGTGTGGTCTTGGCGGCGAGGGGGTGGTTGACATGAAATGCGAACGGCATCATGTCCTAAGCCTGCGGCGCTGTATTTGCTCTAAGCGGAAAACGCTGCAATTCATGCGGTGTGAATGGTTCGGGGCGTGGTTTGCGGCGGCGGCGGCGTGTCGCGGACCGCTTGACGGCGGAGGACTGCGCTAATAAAATGCGCAGCTCTTGGAGGGGTTACCCCAGCGGTCAACGGGTCCGGACTGTAAATCCGGCGGCTAAGCCTTCGAAGGTTCGAATCCTTCTCCCTCCACCAGACGCGAACAAAAAAGCCAGGCTCTCGAGCCTGGCTTTTTTGCGTTCCGGGGCGGCCTCAGGCCAGCAGGTGGCGGGCGTGGAAGCGCAGGTGCTGGTCGATGAAGCTGGCGACGAAGTAGTAGCCGTGGTCGTAGCCGGCGTGGCGGTGCAGATCCAGCCGCGCATCGCCGGCGCGGGCGGCTTTTTGCAGCGCGTCCGGCCGCAATTGCTCGGCGAGGAAGGTGTCGGCCAGGCCGATGTCCACCCTCAGCGGCAGCGGGCAGCCGCGTTCTGCCAGCAGCAGGCTGGCGTCCCATTCGGCCCAGGCGGCTTCGTCGTCGCCCAGATAGGCGGCGAAGGCCTTGCGGCCCCACGGCGCCTGGCTGGGATGGCTGATCGGGCTGAACGCCGACGCCGACACGTAGTCCTGCGGCCGGCGGATGGCGCAGACCAGCGCGCCATGGCCGCCCATCGAGTGGCCGGCGATGGCGCAGCGGCCGTTGAGCGGGAAATGGCGGCGCAGCAGCGCCGGCAGTTCCTGACTGACGTAGTCGTACATCCGGTAGTGGCGGCGCCATGGCTCGCGCTCGGCGTTGACATAGAAGCCGGCGCCCTGGCCCAGATCGTAGGCCGGATCGTCGGCCACGCCTTCGCCGCGCGGGCTGGTGTCCGGCATCACCAGCGCGATGCCCAGCTCGGCCGCCAGCCGCTGCGCGCCGGCCTTGTGGCTGAAGTTCTCGTCGGTGCAGGTGAGGCCGGACAGCCATAGCAGCCACGGCAGCTTGCCGTGTTCGGCCGCCGGCGGCAGGAACACGCTGAAGCGCATCCGGCAGGACAAGGTTTCAGAATCATGCTGCCATTGTTGCTGGTGGCCGCCGAAAGCCAGGCTGTCGGCTATTTTCTGCAATCCATTCATGCCGGCTCCGCCGCGTAGTGGATCACCGAACGGATGCTCTTGCCTTCGTGCATCAGGTCGAAGGCTTCGTTGACGCGCTCCAGCGGCATGGTGTGGGTGATGAAGTCGTCCAGGCGGAATTCGCCTTTCAGATAGCGCTCGACGTAGTCCGGCAGCTCGCTGCGGCCGCGCACGCCGCCGAAGGCGGAGCCGCGCCACACCCGGCCGGTGACCAGCTGGAACGGGCGGGTGGCGATTTCCTGGCCGGCGCCGGCCACGCCGATGATCACCGATTCGCCCCAGCCCTTGTGGCAGCATTCCAGCGCCGCGCGCATCACCTTGACGTTGCCGATGCACTCGAAGGAGAAGTCGACGCCGCCGTCGGTCATGTCCACGATCACGTCCTGGATCGGCTTGTCGAAATGGCTGGGGTTGACGCAGTCGGTGGCGCCCAGTTTCTTGGCCAGCGCGAACTTGCTCTCGTTGATGTCGATGCCGATGATGCGGCCGGCGCCGGCCATGCGCGCGCCGATGATGGCGGACAGGCCGATGCCGCCCAGGCCGAAGATGGCCACGCTGTCGCCGGTCTTGACCTTGGCGGTGTTGACCACCGCGCCCATGCCGGTGGTGACGCCGCAGCCCAGCAGGCACACTTCTTCCAGCGGCGCGGCCTTGTTCACCTTGGCCAGCGAGATTTCCGGCAGCACCGTGTATTCGCTGAAAGTGGAGGTGCCCATGTAGTGGTAGATGGGCTGGCCGTCCTTGGAGAAGCGGCTGGTGCCGTCCGGCATCAGGCCCTTGCCCTGGGTGGCGCGGATCTTCTGGCACAGATTGGTTTTGCCGGACAGACAGAACTTGCACTCGCGGCATTCCGGCGTGTACAGCGGGATCACGTGATCGCCCACCGCCACGCTGCTGACGCCTTCTCCCACTGATTCGACGATGCCGCCGCCCTCGTGGCCCAGAATGCAGGGGAACACGCCTTCCGGGTCCGCGCCGGACAGGGTGTAGGCGTCGGTGTGGCAGACGCCGGTGGCCACCATCCTCACGCGCACTTCGCCGGCCTTGGGCGGATGCACCTCGATTTCCTCGATGCTCAACGGCTGGCCGGCGGCCCAGGCCACGGCGGCCTTGCAGCGGATGATGTCCTGGCTCATCTGCGTCTCCTTGTTCGCGTAGGCGATGTCTTTAGGGTAATCGGCCATTGTATTTTTTTGCGCTCAATCGATAATCGGCTAAATCAGTAAATGATTTTTTCCATGGAGAAAAAATGGCCAGTTGGGAAGGGATGCAGGAATTCGCCGCCGTCGCCGACAGCGGCAGCTTTACCCGGGCGGCGCGGAGGCTGGGGATTTCCATTGCCCATGTCAGCCGCCAAGTGGGGTTGCTGGAGGAAAGGCTGGGCGCGCGGCTGCTGTATCGAACCACCCGCCAGCTCAGCCTGACCGAGGCCGGCGAGCTGTATCTGGCGCATTGCCGCCAGCTGTTGGAGTCGCTGGCCGACGCCGAGCAGGCGGTGTCGCAGCTGCAGGCGGCGCCGCAGGGCCAACTGAAGTTGACCGCCCCGCTGGCCTACGGCCACAGCCACATCTCTCCCCTGGTGCTGGATTTCATGCAGCGCTACCCGCAACTGGAGGTGAGCCTGGACCTGTCCAACCAAGTGAAAGACCTGGTGCACGACGGCTACGACCTGGCGATACGGATAGGCCGCCTGACCGACTCTTCGCTGATGGCGCGCAAGCTGGCGCAGCGCCGCCACCATGTCTGCGCGTCGCCGGACTATCTGGCCCGCTGCGGCGAGCCCAGGCGGCCGCAGGACCTGCTGCGCCACCAATGCCTGCAGATCGGCAACGAGGGCTGGCATCTGCGGGTGAACGGCAAGCGGCAGAGCTTCCGCGTCCAGGGACGGCTGCGCTGCAGCACGGCCGCGCCGCTGGCCGAGGCCGCGGTACGCGGCATGGGCCTGGCGCAGCTGCCGGATTACTACGTGGCCGCGCATCTGGCGAGCGGCGCGCTGGTGGAGGTGCTGGCCGATTACGCGGAAGAGGAGGAGGGCATCTGGGCGCTGTATCCGCACAACCGCCAGCTCAGCCCCAAGGTGAGGCTGCTGGTGGATTTCCTGGCCGCCAGCCTGGGCGCGGATGCTTGCCAAGGCGGCGGTCCGCGACAATAATCGCGCATTCTTTTGCGGGAGCGCGGCGATGGTGATAGCGGAATCTAGAGTGGAATGCATGGTGGTGCATCGGGTGGGCAACCCCACGCGCGGCGAGCCGCTGCAGTTGTCCGAGCGCACCACGGCGGTGGACGAGGCGGTATCCGGCCTGCTGCTGGACGGCTACCTGAAAGGCATCGTATCCGATCGCAAGAAGCACCAGTTCGTCCACGAGACCGATCTCAACCTGAACGAGATCTACCATTACACCCGCCAGTTTTTCCGCGGGGAGGTGGATTTCCTCGAGGTGTCGCAGCGCATCGCCAAGCATCTGTACGGCCGCTCGCAACATCCTAATATCAGCGCCGGCGATTTGCTGGTGATCCAGTTCGCCGGCCTGTCCGACGGCGATCGCGAAGTGCGCGCGCTGGGCGTGTTCAAGTCCGAGATCCGCGACGACTTCCTCACCATCATCGAGGGCGGCGGCGTGTTCGACATCAGCCACGCTTCCGGCATCAATCCGCGGCTGATCGACAAGGGCGCGCTGATCCTGGAGCACGGTCCCACCGTGTACGCGGTGGACCGGCTGAGCCGAGAGGCCAAGTTCTGGCTGGACGATTTCCTGAAGGCGCTGCGGGTGCCGGACAAGGCATCCAGCAGCAAGATGCTGGCCAGCGTGGTGGAGCAGTTGTCCAGCGAGATCGAAGACCCGATGCAGCAGGCTCGCTTCAAGGACGAGTTGCTGACGCTGGTGGAAAGCCAGCCGGAGGAGGTGCAGGCCAAGGCGCTGACCGCCGCCGCCGAGCGTTTCGTGCCGCGCGAGCAGGTGGAGGTGGCGCTGGGCAGCGCGGCGGAATCGTACGGCTTCGAGCTGGACGACGAAGCCAGGCTGCCGGCCAAGGGCGTGGCCAAGCAACTGGAGAAGACGCTGTCGCGCTACGGCGTCGGCCACGGCATCAGCGTGCTGTTGCCGTCCGGCATCACCCTGAAGAACATCCAGTCGCAAAACGATGGCGAAGGCGGCCTCAGCCTGACGCTGTTCCTGAACAAGCGAGAGCAGTAAGCCTGCTGGAGCCGAAACAAAACGGCGGCGGTCACATGACCGCCGCCGTTTGCGTTTGCTCGGCTGCGCGCCTCAACGCATGGTGAACTCGACCGACCACTCCAGCGTGGCCATGTTGTAGTAGGTGATTTCGGCATTGCAGAATGCGCCGCCGCTGCCGGTGGCGGTCTTGTTCCACTGCGGCACTTTGGGAATCACGCCATTGTTCAACAGGCCGCCGGGCTTGGGCGCATTGACGAAGGTGGTGCGGAATTCGCACTGGCGCGCGCCGTCGGTGTAGCGAACGAAGGCGTAGTTGACGTCAGGGCTGAGCGGGCTGGCGATATAGTAAGTGTCGCTGCGGCCTGCCGGCACTACGGAGACGGGTTTCGGCGAGGCGTTCGCCTGGGTTTCGATTTCATTTTTGCCGATCACCTGGTATCGGACATCGGTTTTGCCCTGGTTTTTGAAGGTGACGGTAACGGTGGGGCCGGCAAGGGCGATGCTGGAACTTAATCCAAGCAGTGCAGCGGCAAGCGTGATCTTGTGCATATCGTCTTTTGTCAGTGGATTAGGTGGGGGTCTTGTTGTCGGCGGCTAGTGGAAATTTTTGGTACCAGTCGAAACTGTCGTCTTCGACGGCCGGCTCTCTCTGGATATGGGCCTGTAATTTCTGGCTGTAGCTTGCCGGATAGAGGGATTGTTCCAGTGGGGGCAAGGCCTGGTAATGATTCAATATTTCTTCGTAGAAATGACGCCGGGACCCCGTGGCCTCGCGCTCAGCCTGGCCCGCGGCCATGACTTGCCGGCGCCAGGCCTGTTCCATGTCATAAGCCTCCAAATAAGCGGCGCGTCGTTCATTCACGGTGTAGCGGCCGCTATCGTCTGACGCCACCGCATCCAGCTCCTCGCGGCTGAGCCCGGCAAACGGGTTCAGCGCGTGTTGGCTGTTTTTTCCATCCGCCTCGAGAAATGCGTTGGCGTCGGCCGCCAGTTTCTGTCTGGCCGGATCGGGATCGGATGGTTTTTGCTGGTAATGGAGGGACTTGAGCGCATCGTAGCCCGGGCCGCAAATCGTGTTCAGCGCGGAATTGGCGATGCCGGCCATTTCGCCGCGGCTCAGCGTGCTTTCACGCTGTTTCATCAAGGACATGCTGTCGCCAAGCAGGCGCGCAAGCGGAGAAATCTGGGTTTCCACGCTGCTTGGATTTGAGATGTCTGTCGGCTTGGCGGGTTTGGCTGCTTCGCTAGGCGAGCTTGCCGTTATGGGGATCGGCTGTTGGCTGATTGCATTAAGCATGTGCATCCTCCATGAAGGCGATGATGATCACAGAAGGATATTTTATTTTCAACAATTAACCCATGTAAATATTGCGAGCTTGGGACGGTGAATCGAGCGAGCGCGCCGAGGCCATGCATGCTGTGGGTGGCAGAGGTGACTGGAAAGGAGCGGCGCAGTTTGGGCTCGGCGGGGCTGTCTGCCTGGAGGCGTAAGAAAATTGAGGGCGCCGCTAGCGCCGTGAACAAACTCTCGCCGAGAACCTGAACCAAAGCGCGTCGACGCAGGATGAGCCAGTCATACGCCAAGGGGCGCAACGCAGGATCAGGGATTTTGTCAGCGGCTTTTCGCGGGAAGCGCTCAGCGCGAAGCCAGCCATAGCGCCAGCAACGGCGCCACATTGAACACGAACACCAGGATCTTGTAGAGACCGATGCCGCCGTAGTTGAGCAGATCGAATGCGGGTTCGGTGATGCGGAACCAGCGGCGCTGCAGCCGGAACAGCGCGTCGTGGGCGTAGAAGAACAGGCAGAACCACAGGATCAGCACCAGATAGTGGAAGATGGTGCTGTACAGCAATACTTGTTCGAGCCGGATTTCAGTCATGGCCTCAATCCTGTATGGCAATTTGAACAGTTCCATAATGGACAATTTACATTGACTTACAAGCCTATTATCATGCTGTTCGGGCAAATTAATGCTCTTGTTGTTTTGTTTGAAATTATTCTCTTGCACATTTCAATAGAAAAAGGCTCCCCATGAACTGGTATCTGACCGCGCTGAAAAAATATTGCGACTTCAGCGGCCGCGCGCGCCGCCGCGAATACTGGCTTTTCCAACTATTCCAGATGATCGCCCTCATCGTGCTGGCAGTGCTTGACCAAGTCGTGCTGCGCCAGGCTGTGCCCATCCTGACCGTAGTGTATGCGCTGGGCACCATCCTGCCGGCCTGGGGCGTGCTGGTGCGCCGCCTGCACGATATCGGCCGCAGCGGCTGGTGGATGCTGATCAGTTGCGTGCCGCTGGTGGGCGGCATCATCCTGTTCGTGTTCACCGTGATGGACAGCCAGCAAGGCGACAACCAATTCGGCGCCTCCCCGAAGGCCGCGTGATCGCTGCTTTCGCGGCGCGAAAAACCCGCCGGTGGCGGGTTTTTTTATGAATGAATCGATATGGCTCAGGCCTGCAGCGCCAGCGTGCCGCTGCGGCCGGGTATCTCTCCCATCACCACCCGGCCAGCCGGCAGGCTGGCGAGATCCTGGCTGTTGAACAGGTCCAGGCAGCTAACCAGCTGGTAGCCTTGCCGCTTCCAGCCGGCGAGCAGCCGCTCGAACACTTCCAGCAGCCGCATGCCTTCCAGCTCGGCGTGCAGGGTGTAGACATGGCCGGTGGCGGTTTCGGCCTCGGTCAGTTTCAGCAGATGCTCGTGGACGTTGTCGTTGGTCAGGCCGTCCAGGCCGATCAGCTCGTCCAGCGTCGGCAGCGTGGTGGGCAGCTGCGGCACGCCCAGCGGGCGGCCGGCGGCGTCCAGCGGCTGGAACGGATGGCTGCCGCGGCCATCGGACGCGTAGCGCATGCCCAGCTCCTGCTGATAGGCCAGCGCGGCGTCGTTGATCTGCCATCCGGCGGCGCCGTGAGTGCGCGCATCTTCGCCGAAAATTTCCCGGAAGCGTTTGGATGCCTTGTGCATCTCGGCGCGCGTCCACACCGCGTCCTTGGCTGCCACGTGGTCCTGCCACTTGATGTGGTCCCAGCAGTGGATGCCCACCTCGAAGCCGGCGTCGCGAACCGAGCGCAGCAGCGCGGCTTCGCGGCGGCCGATGTCCGGTCCCGGCAGCACGGTGCCGTACAGCAGCGTGCGGATGCCATAGTGTTCTACGACTGACGTGCGCGATACCTTGGACAGGAAGCCGGGCCGGAATACGCGCTTGATCGCGCGGCCGGTATGGTCCGGGCCCAGGCTGAACAGAAAGGTGGCGCCGGCGTCATGCCGCTTCAGCGCCTCCATCAGCCGCGGCACGCCTTCGCGGGTGCCGCGCCAGGTGTCGACGTCTATCTTCAGGGCGAGTTTTTTCATTGTTGTGCTGGCTTCAAGTGTTCGGAATCGCGGGCAATTTTACCGCGCGGCGGGCTTGCCGTGCGCTTTGGCCATAAAGCAAAACGCCCCGGCGGGCCGGGGCGTGATCGGCGAGGCGGTATTTACTGCGACAGGTCGCGGCTGGCCGCCACCTGGTCGCGGTAGTAGTCGTAGATGCCCTTGAGCGCGTCCTGCATGGTCACGCTCGGCTTCCAGTCCAGGTCGGCCATGGTGTTGGCGATCTTCGGCACGCGGTTCTGCACGTCCTGGTAACCGTTGCCATAGTAGGCGCCGGAGGTGGTTTCCACCACTTGCACCTTGTCGGCGTTCAGTTGGTATTCCGGGTAGACGCGCGCCAGGTCCAGCATCATTTGCGACAGTTCGCGGATGGAGTAGTTGTTGCTCGGGTTGCCGATGTTGTAGATCTGGCCGCTGGCTTTGCCGTCCTGGTTTTCGATGATTTTCATCAGCGCGGCGATGCCGTCGTCGACGTAGGTGAACGCGCGCTTCTGGTGGCCGCCGTCGACCAGCTTGATGGTCTCGCCGCGCACGATGTGTCCCAGGAACTGGGTGATCACGCGGCTGGAGCCTTCCTTCGGCGTGTTGATGTTGTCCAGGCCGCCGCCGATCCAGTTGAACGGGCGGAACAGCGTGTAATTCAAGCCTTCCTGCATGCCGTAGGCGTGGATCACGCGGTCCATCAACTGCTTGGAGCAGGAGTAGATCCAGCGCGGCTTGCTGATCGGGCCGCAGATCAGTTCGGAGTTTTCAGGGTCGAACTCGTCGTCGTGGCACATGCCGTAGACTTCCGAGGTGGACGGGAACACCAGGTGCTTCTTGTACTGCACGCACTGGCGGACGATGGGCAGGTTGGCCTCGAAGTCCAGCTCGAACACGCGCAGCGGGTTGTTGACGTAGGTGGACGGGGTGGCGATGGCTACCAGCGGCAGCACCACATCGCACTTCTTGACGTGGTATTCGATCCACTCCTTGTTGATGGTGATGTCGCCTTCGAAGAAGTGGAAGCGGGGGTGGTCTTTCCATTCGGCCACGCGGTCATCGTGCATGTCCATGCCGTAGATGTGCCAGTCGGTGGTTTCGATGATGCGCTTGGTCAGGTGGTGGCCGATGAAGCCGTTCACGCCCAGGATCAGTACTTTTTTCATTATCAAGTCCTTACTCGCCCGCAGGCGGAAAATCGAATTCGGTAATCGTTCACAGCCTTAGTGCGCCAGCTTCGACGCGGGCGGAGAAATTGCCGGCGGTCAGAGGCTGCCCGTCTAGCTCCGCCTCCAGCACCGTCAGGCGGCCGCCATCGGCGCAGCGCAGCCACAGCCTGCCGTCGGCGGCATAAATTTCGGCGCGCTCAACAGGCGAATCGATGCCGGCGCGCAGTGTTTTCCACAATAGCAGGCGGCCGGCCTGGGTATCGGCGAAGGCGCCGGGGAAGGGCCGGGCCAGCGCGCGCGCGAAGTTGTGCAAAGCTGCCGCGGAAGCTTGTCCGTCGATGCGGCCGTCTTCCGGCTTGCGGCCGCCGAAATAGCCGCCCAGGCTTAGATCCTGCTGCGCATGCGGGGCGCTGCCGTCCATCAGGCCGGGCAGGCTGCGCCACAGCACCATTTCCGCCGCCACCGTCACCTTGGCGAACACTTCGTCGGCGCTGTCGTCCGGCAGGATGGGCACCGCCATCTGGTCGACGACGGGGCCGTTGTCCGGCTTGACGTTCATCTGGTGCAGCGTGGCGCCGGTTTCGGCTTCGCCGTGGATGATCGCCCAGTTGATCGGCACGCGGCCGCGGTACTTGGGCAGCAGCGAGCCGTGCATATTGTAGGCGCCGCGTTTGACGGCCTCCAACAGCGGCGCTTTCAGCATGTGGCGGTAGTAGAAGGAGAACAGGAAATCCGCCTGGCAGGCCTGGACCTGTTCCACCACCTCCGGCGCATTCGGGTCGTCCGGCGTGATGACCGGGATGCCGTATTCGCGCGCCGTCTGGGCCACGCTGGAGAACCAGATGTTTTCGTTGGGGTTGTCCTGGTGGGTCACCACCAGCGCGACATCCACGCCGCGGCCGATCAGCGCTTTCAGGCAGCGCACGCCGACGTTGTGGTAGGCGAAGACGACGGCGCGGCTCATGCCTGTTTCTCCTTCTGTTCCAGCACCGCCTGGATCACGTAGCGAGGCCGCGAGCGCACTTCCTGGTAGATGCGGCCGATGTATTCGCCCAACAGGCCGATGCCGAACAGCGCGATGCCGATCAGGAAGAAGGCGATGGCGAACAGCGTGAACAGGCCGCCTTCTTCCGGACCGATGATCAGGCGGCGCAGGACCAGGTATGCCACCAGGATGCCCGAGCCGGCCGACACCGCCATGCCCATCAGCGAAAACCATTGCAGCGGCACGATGGAGAAGCCGGTCATCAGGTCGAAGTTCAGGCGGATCAGGCTGTACAGCGAGTATTTGGACTCGCCGGCGAAGCGCTCTTCATGGCCGACGACCACCTCGGTCGGATGCTGCGCGAACTGGTAGGCCAGCGCCGGGATGAAGGTATGCAGCTCGTTGCACTGATTGATGGTGTCGATGATGCGGCGGCTGTAGGCGCGCATCATGCAGCCCTGGTCGGTCATCTTGATCCGGGTCAGCTTCTCGCGCAGGCGGTTCATCGCCCGGCTGGCCAGGTGGCGCCACATGCTGTCGTTGCGCTGGCGGCGGATGGAGCCGACGTAGTCATGGCCCTTGTCCATCTCGGCCAACAGCAGCTGGATGTCTTCCGGCGGATTCTGCAGATCGGCGTCCAGCGTCACCACGCGCTCGCCGCGGCTGTGCTCGAAGCCGGCGAGGATGGCGCGGTGCTGGCCGAAGTTGCCGTTGAACAGCACCACGCGGGTGACGTCGGGCCGCAGGCCGAATTGGTCGGCCAGCATGGCCGCGCTCTTGTCGCGGCTGCCATCGTTGACGAACACGATCTCATAGCGCAGGTTCAGCGCGTCCAGCGCCGGGTACAGGCGGTCGAACAGCGCCTGCAGCACGTCCTGCTCGTTGTAGACCGGGATGACGACGGAAAGGTTGATGGCGGTATTCATGTCTCTTAGTGTAAAACGGCGCGCAGCGCGGCGCTGAAGGTTTGGCAGACGCGGAGCACGTCTTCGTCGCGCATCGCGGGGAACAGCGGCAGCGTGACGGTGCGGGCGCCGATGTCTTCGGCTACGGGATATTGCCCTTCGGCGTAGCCTTTGTCGCGGAACAAGGCGAACAGGTGCATCGCTGGATAGTGGACGCCGACGCCGATGTGCTCGGCCTTCATGCGCGCGATGAATTCGCCGCGGCTGATGCTCATGCGCTCCAGCGGCAGCAGCGGCTGGAACATGTGCCAGTTGCTGTTCGCAAAGTCTTCCGGCGGCAGTTCGCAGCCCAGCGAGCGGTCGAAATGCTGGAAATACAGCCGGGCCAGCTCGCGGCGGCGGGCGTTGAAGCCATCCAGCTGTTTCAGCTGGCCGAGGCCGATCACAGCGGCGATGTCGGTCATATTGGCCTTGCCGCCCAGCACGTCCACGTCCATGGTGCCGTCCGGCAGCCGGGTGACGCCCTGCAGCCGCAGCTTCTCGAACAGCCGCGCTTCTTCCGCGTTGTTCAGCACCAGGCAGCCGCCTTCGCCGCTGGTCATGTTCTTGTTGGCGTGGAAGCTGAACGACACCAGATCGCCGCCGCGGCCGATGGCCTGGCCGTTCCAGCCGGCGCCCATGGCTTGGGCGGCGTCTTCGACCACGCGCAGCTTGTGGCGGCGGGCGATGCCGTACAGCCGGTCGCGGTCCACCGGCAGGCCGGCCAGGTCCACCGGGATGATGGCGCGGGTGCGCGGCGTGATCGCGGCTTCGATCTTGGCCAGGTCGATGTTGCGGGTGGCCGGATCGGCGTCGACGAACACCGGCGTCGCGCCCACCTTCATGATGACGTTGGCGGTGGCGATCCAGCTCAGCGGGCAAGTGATGACTTCGTCGCCGGGACCGACGCCGGCGATCTGCAGCGCCATTTCCAGCGCGGCGGTGGCCGACGCCGCCAGCCGCACCGGGCGGCCGCCGCAGAAGGCGGACAGCTCGGCTTCCAGTTGCTGGCAGCGCGGGCCGGTGGTGATCCAGCCGGAACGCAATACCTCGCCGACGGCGGCGATGGTGTCCTCGTCTATCGCGGGGCGGGTGAAGGGCAGGAATTCCATGTCTAACCTTTATCTCAGCTGCGGGCGACCAGCACCACGCCGACGATGATGACGGCGATGCCGATCAGCTTTTGCGCGGTGAGCGCCTCGCCGAACATCCAGTAGGCAAGCAGCGCGTTGACCACATAGCCGATGGACAGCATCGGGTAGGCGATGCTGACCTCCACGCGCGACAGCGCCATGATCCATACCATCACGCTGACCACGTAGCAGGATAGGCCGCCGATGATGGGCAGGTTGGTGGCCAGCGACCAGCCTATCGGCCAGGCGTTCGCCACGGAAAAGTCGAAATGGCCGATCTGGCGCACGCCGGCCTTCAAACACAGCTGCGCGGCGGCGTTGAGCAACACGCCGAACAGTATCAATCCGAATTCAATCAGCTTCATGCACTCGCTTTCAAAACGCGGCCGGTCCCGCGGACTATGGCTTGGCGACCGCCATTCGCCGCGGATCCTGATAAATCACCTTCATCGGCAAGCCTTGCTTGCGCAGCTCTTGGAAGGTGCTGTCCGTCATCATCGCCACCGCTTTGGGCGCGGCGCGCCAGGCGGCGGCGAACTGTTCCAGCCGCGGCATCCAGCGCTGAGGCTCCTGACCCTCGCCGAATTCGAACTCGTCGACGAAATCCACCAGCGTCACCGGACGGCCCACGTAGTAGGGGAAGGTCTGATCGTAGTAGCGGACCGAGTAGATTTCGCTGTCCGGCGTCAGGTAGGGCTGGATCTGGGCGACGATTTCCTTGCTGCCTTTCAGGCGGCCGTAGCTGTCGTGGCCGCTGGCCGCCAGCGTCACCGCGATCAGGCTGCCGAAGGACAGCGCGGCGAGGGCGGCCAGCATCCGCTGTTTCCCCAGCGCGCGCCAGGCCAAGACCGCCGCGATCAGGAACGCCGCCGCGCCGGCGGCGATGAAATGGGCGAAGGGCAGGATCACGTCAGGCGGCGAGTCGACGCTGGCGAAGCGGCCGGCGAACGGCCAGGCGGCGAGCAGCGCCAGCCATAGCAGCGCAGGCAGCAGGATGTGTTTCTTCAGCTCGGCCGGCTGCATCCGGCTGAGGCTATGGGCCAGCATCAGCGCCAGCGCCGGGAACATCGGCAGGATGTAGGACGGCAGCTTGGAGCTGGACTTGCTGAAGAAGGCGAAGATGAACACACACCAGATCAGCAGCAGGCGGCCGATGCGCAGGCCGGCGGCGCGGTCGGCCCAGGCATCCTTGACCATGCGCGGCAGCAGCGTGGTCCACGGCAGCAGGCCCAGGATCAAATAGGGCACGAAGTACCACGGCGCGCCGGTGCGTTTGTGCTCGGTGGTGAGGAAGCGCTCGAAGTGCTCGCGGATGAAGAAAAAGTGGGCGAAGTCCGGATTGCGCTCCGAAACCAGCACGAACCACGGCGCGGTGAGCGCGAAGAACAGCGCCAGGCCGCTGAGCCAGTGCATCCGTTTCCAGAACGCCCATTGCCAGTTGACCAGGCTGTACAGCACCAGGGCGGCGCCGGGGATCAGCAGGCCGATCAGGCCCTTGCTCAGCGTGGCGCCGGCCATCGCCGCCCAGGTCAGCCACATCGCCCAGCGGGTTTCCTCGTGGCCGGCGTCCTCGCGTTGCGCCAGCAGGAAGCCGCACAGCGCCACGGTCAGGAAGAAGCTCACGCCCATGTCCAGCGACAGGAAATGGCTATTGGCGACGATCCAGGCCATGCCGCCGGCAGCCAGCGCCGCGTAGCGCCCGGCGTCGGTGCCCCACAGCCGCCGCGCGGTCAGCGACACCGCCGCCACGCTGAGGAAGCCGGTCAGTCCCGGCCAGAAGCGGGCGGCGAACTCGTTGACGCCGAAGGCGGCGAAGCTCAACGCCCCCATCCAGTATTGCAGGACGGGTTTCTCGAAATAGAGCAGGCCGTTGAGGCGGGGCGTGATCCAGTCGCCGCTGTGCAGCATGAACAGCGAGATCGTCGCGTAGCGGCCTTCATCGGCGTGGATCAGGCCGCGGTAGCCCAGGCTGCCGAACCAGATCAGCGCGAACAGCAGCCATAGCGCGGTCTCGATCTTGCGGGAAATGGGGCGGGGATGAATAGCGGAAGTCTGGCTCATCGTAAATGAGAGGATGGCGTGTGCTTAGTGGTTGTACCAATCCGCTAGGATACCTCATCCCCCACCCTTTGTAAGTGTGCGCTGTGTGACGAGACAAGCTTGCGCTTGGGTTAGTGGCTTCTCGTGGTGGCGCATGGCGATGCGATCGTAGTTGTCATTGCTGCCGGCTTGCGGTTTTGCCTGGAGTCACTGGATTGCACTTTCAAGGGCGAAGGATTTCCGCACTGATGCAGTTTGAAGCAGTAAGAAATGCGTTGACTTAGTCATATGTCATAAATTAGTATTTTTTTGCGCAATTGGCAGCGCACAGTGTGAATAATTCGAAAAACTTAGGAGAAATTCATGAAAAAAGTACTGATTCCCGCATTGCTGGCGGCTGCATCCGTTATGAGCGTCGCTCCGGCGCAAGCTGCCGCGAAGAGCACGATGGTTGCCTCGGTGGAGCAAGCCGTGCACCACGGCGCTCAGGAAAGCCAGCAACAGCAACAGCAACAGCAGCAGCAATCGCTGATTGGAGAGGATGGCGGCGTGCTGTTGCAATCCGTCAGCAATAGCGGCTTTGACGCCTAAGGCCGAGACGTAGCAGAGAGTGGGCCACCGTCATGTGGCCCATTTGATTTCTTAGGCTGGAGACGTTGGAACTTGAGCGCTACGCAGCTGTTTTACCTATTGAAATGGGAGGCGGGCACACCTCCTATTGTGGATGATGTGCTGGTCGCGCATCTGCATAAGATGCGTTCTTGGACCAGGGAGCTCTTCTGGTTCGCATCTTGCAATGGCTTGGACCATGCGTGGCAGACGAATCGCGATGTCGAACCTGATGAGCGAACGCTATTGGATCCTTGGGTATTTCATCGGCTCAAGGAGGCGACATCAGGGCTGAGCGAGCATGGTTGCCGGACGGCTATCCAGGCCATTGCCGCCGCGGAGAAGCGGGATCGGTCGCCATGGATGCTGGGCGATTCGATAGAGGTGGATTTCGATAGCGACATCTGCCGTCGAATGGAAATAGGCAGCAGCACCATGTCATTGCCGGCCGAGGCGTTCAGCGATGAACAGCGCGAGCGGGTTTTTGACAAGCTGCAAGCCGCGCTCGCGATGATCGATGCCGCGGCCCCCTTGGCCGGGCGCTTGATTCGCAATGCGACGCGGACAATCATTTGCAGAAAGCATTCACTGGATATCCTGGCGGCGGAAACCGATCCGAACGATATCGGCGAGTTGAGGATTCTGAATCCGCAGCTTGATCGCTATACCGTGGTGGACCTTGTGGATACGTTGATTCATGAGTCGCTGCATAATTTTTTTGCGATGTATGAGTTGCAGCATGGCTCTTTCGTCGCTTACGAGCAGTCCGCGCAGTTGCGACCGGTTTCGCCTTGGTCGGGCAACCCCATTCCTTACAATGCGTTCACGCATGCCATTCTGATTTACTTCGCGCTGTTCCATTTTTATCTCAAGTTGTATCGGACGAGCGCCGAATTCGACAGGCGCCGGGTGGAAAGCCTGCTGGCGAAATGCGCGCGCGGATTCCGTCTGGAGCATCTGGATGCTTGCCTGCGCGAGTGCGGCAAGTCTCCTTCCTGGCTGTTTGATTTGTACCGGGTGATGTCTGACGATGTCCGCGCCGCGTATGCCTGAATGAAATCTTGAAAGAGGACGTGGTATGAAAAGAATGGCAGTTCTTTTCTCGCGGCATGCGCAGGATGAGGTAGTCAATTCCTTGCTGCGGATGGATGTCGCATGGGAGTTGGAAGCATTGGCGGCGGAAGACATGCTGGCAGGCGTGTCATGCGAGGTTGACGACCGCGGGCTGTCTTTCCTGCGGGGTTCGCATTCAGGAGCCGTCGTCCCGGATGGCGTCTTTCTGATCAACCGGCTTTTCATGAGCCAGAAGCTGTTTGAGTTGGCGTCGGGCGATGCGGTGGCCGCGCAGACGGAAATCGAGGTGTATTTTCGGCAGGCGTTGGCCGAGGTGGCGTCTTGTTCCTCCCGTCCCGGCATGTATGCGCTGTGCGGGGATTATTTGCCGTTATTCCTGCAGTGGAAGCGAGCGCGGAGCCTGCCGTTTCCTTTGGCCACGCCGCGATACGACTATGCGTTTGGCAGATCGTATCCCGAGGTCCGTGATTTTTCTTCTGTGGTGTACAAGTCGCCATTCGATTCGCGCAGCTGGAAACCGAATAAGCGGCCGGATGCCTTGTGGCATACCTTTTCTGTAGAGCGTCCCGAAGGCGTTCCGGTGGCATGCGCGGTGCTGGGCGACGGCGTCTTGTTCCAGCCTTGCGGTGACATCGCCATTCCTTCCTGGCTTGGCGAGGCGAGTGTGTCGATCACGCGCGCATTGGGCGGCTGTTTTGGGGAAATTCTCTATTTTATCAATGGCGAAAGCGTTTGCTTTGCCTCGTTCAGCCATTTCATATCCAGCACCTGGGATACAGGGCGATTCGATGCGCTGTTGAGGGCGTTCTGCGATAAGCAGCGGTGCGCAGCGGCGGATGCGGGGGGGCATGGGTGAGGCGCGGCCCGCAATGGCGCGCGCTGATGTTTATGTCGCTTTTATCTTGTGCTGTCCAAGGGAAGGAGGCTCCGGAGCCGGCTGTCGATTGGTCCGATGCCCATTCGTTCGATCTGGCCTACGAGACTGAGCCGGGGGTCAATCTTCCGGCAGCGGTGGCAACACGGGGGGAGTTCAAGGTACAGGATGGGGTTCTGTGGCTGCGTTTCCAGGCGGAGGAACGCGACATGGCTTTGCTGCGCGCCCATCCGCGGGAGCGTGACAACATCGATGGGGAAGATGCGGTAGGCATCGTGCTCGCGCCTGCGGGACGCACCGGCGGAGAGGCGTTCGCTTTTTACGTATCGGCGGGCGGTGTGCAGATGGATGAGCATTGGAGCGAAGCGCGCCGGGAGTGGAACGCCGATTGGAATGGCAAGTGGTGGTCCGGCGTGGAGCGCGAAGCCAACGGTTGGCGGGCCAGTTTCCGCATACCCTTGTCGCAGCTGCCGTTAACGGCGGAAACAGAACCGCAGTGGGCCGTGGAGCTGGTCCGCTGGTGGCCTCGGGAAGTGCGGCATCGCCTATCCAGCATATCCCGGCAGCCAGGTGAATCTTGTTTTGTCTGCGCCATGCAGTCCGTACCGGTCCGGCTTGGCGATGATTGGGATATGGGGCAGATTGAGGGCAGGCTTTCCTTGCAGGGGCAACGCGGAGACGACGGTTCCTGCATGGGAGCGAGGACTCGTTGGCATGGCGGGCTTGACCTGAATTGGCGGCCTCGACCCGGTTTTAACGCGGCGCTGACTTGGCGGCCGGATTTTTCGCAGATCGAGTCGGATTCCTTGCGTTTATCGGGCGGTGCGATCGACGCCTTCGATTATGACGAGAAACGGGCTTTTTTCGTCGATGCCGGCCAGCCGTTCACGCAGCTGCTGCGGCCTTTTTACTCGCGCGCGATCGGGGAGCCAGAGCTGGCCTTGTCCGGGCAGTTGAATCTGCAGCGACAATCGCTTGCCTGGTTTTACGCCGATGACAAGCATACCCAGATGCTGCAGCCGGGGCCGTTCGGCTCCAACAACTTTGCTTACCGGAAAATGGACGGCGCGGAGCAGGCCAGCCGCAACTTGGCCGTGCGCTATCGCCAGGTTGTCAATAACGACACATGGCTCGGGCTGACCTTGACGGGACGAGAGGCCGGGGATTACAGCAACCGGCTGTTGGGCATGGATGGCAAAGCGGGGTTGGGTCGTTCGCTCTGGGTGGACGGCTCTGTGCTGGCTTCGCGCAGCGAAGAGCCGTGGCGAGATGCGCAAAGCCATGCAGGCAGGGCCTGGCATGCCCGGCTGGGCTACTCGACGGATGACTGGGACAACAAGCTGTGGTGGCAGCGCATCACGCCGGATTTCCGTGCCGACCTGGGGTATATGCCCCGGGTGGACATGCAGCAACAAGGCATGGCGTTCAAGCGCATTTTCAGGCAGCAGCCTGGTGCGGCGATCAATGAGTACGATGCCGGCCTGGATTGGTCGCGGCGGCGCACGCTGGAGGATGAGCCTATCGAGCGAAACGCGCAGTTGTGGCTGTCAATGTCAGGCATCGGTCAAAGCAACGCTACGGTATGGTTGATGGACAAGCGGCGCCGTTTTCAGGGGCAGGATTATTCGCTCAGCGGTGTGGAGTGGGTTGCGGCGGCCGCGCCCAGCGAACACTGGAGCCTGAGCGGTGGGGCGGTGTTCAGCGGGGATATCGACCGCGAAAATGCGCGCCAGGGACGACAGCAGCGATGGAAGTTCGATCTGAGCGTCGCCCCCTGGCAGTCGGTGCGGCTGGAATGGCAGCGCAACTGGCGCGAGCTCCACGTGGCGGGCAGCAAGGTGAGCCGCGAAACGGCGAATGATGCGCGCGGCTATTACTTCTGGAGCCCTAGGCTGTATCTGCGCGCAATTGTGAGATGGTGGCAACTGGAGCGCTCTCTGCCCCGCTACGAGACTCCGGGCGGATTCAATGCCAGCGAGCGTAGCCGGGATTGGCAAGTGATGCTGACCTGGTTGCCGACACCGCGCTCATCGCTGTATTTGGGCGTGGGGCAAGGCCTGGATGGCGTACAGGCCGGAATGGGCGGAACGGAAAGCGCCGTCCGTAGCCATGTGTTGTTCGCCAAGTTCAATCTGGGCTTTGATCGCCTGGGCGTTTTTTAAGCATAAGACAAGGAGAGATAGATGGCCGCAATCGGCAATCCCCCCCCGTTGCCCCCGCCGGTGCCCGCGGAGCAGCGCGCTGCGAGTCAGGAGTACCGTTATCAGGCGGATGGCCGGCAGATCACGCTGTCTGTGCAGGGGAAAGTGGACGCCGCAGGCGCCGCCCCGCGGTTTGGCACGGGCGCCTGGCTTGCGATGAGCGTGGAGGAAAATGGGCGGCGCAGCGAGTTGCAATGGACCGAGCAGGGCTGCGTCATCACGATTGCCGGGGCGCGTCGGGGGTGCTCGCCTGAGGAGAAAGACAGGACGCTGCGCTGGCTGCGGCACATTCCCAAGCCGCCAGCCACGCCGGCCTGATCACACCCAATCGCGCGGCGGCAGGAAGTCGGTGTACAGCCTGGCTTCCGGGCTGCCCGGCTCTGGCTGGTAGCCGTATTCCCAGCGGACCAGCGGCGGCATCGACATCAGTATCGATTCGGTGCGGCCGCCCGACTGCAGGCCGAACAGCGTGCCGCGGTCCCAGACCAGGTTGAATTCGACGTAGCGGCCGCGGCGGTATAGCTGGAACTGGCGTTCGCGGTCGCCCCAGGCCTGTTCCTTGCGCCGCGCGACGATGGGCAGGTAGGCGTTCAGGTAGCCGTCGCCGACGGCGCGGGTGAAGGCGAAGCTCTTGTCGAAGCCCCATTCGTTGAGGTCGTCGAAGAACAGGCCGCCGATGCCGCGGGCTTCGTTGCGGTGCTTCAGGTGGAAGTATTCGTCGCACCATGTCTTGTAGCGCGGATAGACCTCGCCGCCAAACGGCGCGCACAGGTCGCGCGCCACCGTATGCCAGTGCACGGCGTCTTCTTCTTGCGGGTAATAAGGGGTCAGGTCGAAGCCGCCGCCGAACCACCACACCGGCGCCTCGCCGTCCTTTTCCGCGATGAAGAAGCGCACGTTGGCGTGGCTGGTGGGCACGTGCGGATTGGACGGATGGATCACTAGCGATACGCCCATCGCCTCGAAGCGGCGGCCGGCCAGCTCCGGCCGGTGCGCGGTGGCGGACGCTGGCAACGCGTCGCCGTGGACGTGGGAAAAATTGACGCCGGCTTGCTCGAACACCTCGCCATCCTTCAGCACCCGGCTGCGCCCGCCGCCGCCGGCCTCGCGGCTCCAGGCGTCCTCGGCGAACTGGGCTTTGCCGTCGGCCTGTTCCAGCGCCGCGCAGATGCGGTCTTGCAGGTCCAGCAGGAAGGATTTCACGGCGTCGCTGTGCGGGTGGCTCATTGCGGTATCCAGATCACAAAGTTGGCGGGAATTGTAACAGAGTGATTGAGGCATGACGTTCAGCTGGCGGAAAACAAAAACAGCCCGCAAGGCGGGCTGTCCTGATCGGCAAGGCTTAGAAGCTATAGTTCACGCCGGCTTTGAGGACGTGCATGCCCGTCTGCATGACGCTTTGGCCGTTCACCGCCCAGTTCGGCAGCGATACATATTCGTATTCGCCGCGCAGCGACAGTTGCTTGTTGATCTTGTATGCGGCGCCGAGGCCGATGCCGGGGCGCAGGCGGCTTTGTTTTTCGCTGGCGGAGCCGGCGGTTTCAAAGCCCAGTTTCGGGATGCTGACGCTGGCGTTGGCAGAAGCGTTGAAGTACATCTGGTTCAGCGTGACTTTGCCGAAGAGGTCCAGTTCGCTGGTGACCGGCAGGATGCCGACTGCGGCCAGGCGCAGGGCGGTAGTTTCCAGCGCGACGCCCGCGTTGCCGTTGGCATCGTCTGTGCGCGCGGCTACCGAGGTCTTGGCCTTGCCGAAGTCGGCATAAGAGGCCTCGAGGGCGAAATGGTCGTTGAAGCGGTAGCCGCCGCCCAGTTCCCAGCTGCCGCCGGCTGCGGAATGGCTCGAGCTGAGGCCTTCAATGCCATGGGTGTCCAATTTCTTCGGCTTGGCGAAATTGTAGCCCAGATTGCCGAATACGTAGGCGCCTTGTTCTGCGGCGTGGGCGGAAAGAGCTGCCAGGCTCAACACGGAGGCTGCGATGATTTTTTTCATGACGGGTTCACTGCTTAAGTTGATGAATCAACCGCCATTCTGCAAGCTATTGCCGCATCTCGTATGTACGTGATTGTGATGTGCTATGGAAGAGTTGTGTAACGATATGTAAAATCATTCTTACATGAATTATTCGACATGAACTTATGCCTTTGGTGGAAAAACAAACCGCCCGATAACGGGCGGTTTGGATTTCATGGGAGGTGGCTCAGGCGGCGGCGAAGGCGGTCCAGCCGCAGGATTGCTCTACCGGTTGCGGCCGCGGCGGCGCGTTGAAGAACTTCAGGCTGCGCTGCAGCACTTCGGCGCGCTCGTTGTCCACCATCACCATGTGGTAGCTGTTGGACAGCGGCATGAAATCGACCGGGCCGCCCAGATACTGCATCAGATGGTGCGCGGAGCGCGGGCTGGTGATGTCGTCCTCGTCGGCGTGGACGATCAGCGTCGGACAGGTGATTTCCGGCAGGTGGCGCATCAACTGGCGGCGCAGGCCATCCACTTCGCGGATGCAGGCCAGCGGAATATAGGCGTAGTGGAAGCGGTCGCCGCGCTCGAAGCGCTGTTGGATGGCTCGGCGGATGCGAGCGTTCTTGATGCCGAATGGCGAAACTTCCGGCACGCGCATTTTCTTGGCAAGGCCGGGAATATGGTAGACCGCATGGCGTAGCCAGGTCAGCTTGGGCAGGCTCCAGCCGTCCAAGAACATCGGGGGCGCGTACAGCGCCAGCTTGTCCTGGTGTTTTTCCAGCCGCGCGACTTCCAGGGCCACCAGGCCGCCCAGGCAGACGCCGGCCAGATGCACCACCTTGTGCTTGGCCTTCAGCGCGCGGTATTCGGCGCGAATGCTTTCCACCCACTCCTGCCAGCGCACGCCGAGCAGATCCTCCGGCGTGCCGCCATGGCCGGGCAACGCGGGGGAGTGGGTAACGATGTCGGCGTCTTCCAGCGTGCGGCCCAACGCGCCCAGATCATAAGCGGTGCCGCCGAGTCCATGCACCAGCAGCGCCGCCGGTCGTGTGGAAACCATTCTGCATATTCCTGATTGTTCGATGATGGGTATTATCGGGAATCAGGACAATGGGGTCTGTTGGCTTCCTGTCGATGCTTTGTGACAATGAGTGACTTATTGCCCGCAAGGGGCAGGTTGCGCAATGATCATGCGGAAGCGGGCGCCGCCCAGGTCGCTGGAGCCGGCGCTGGCGTGGCCGTGGTGGTGCTCGGCGATCAGGCGGACGAAGGACAGGCCCAGGCCATGACCGCCGGTGGCGCGGTCGCGGCTGCGGTCCAGCCTGAGGAAGGGCTCGAATACCTTGTCGCGATCCGCCTCGGGAATGCCGCAGCCATCGTCGTCGACCTCGACGATCAGCTGCGAGCCTTGGTGATAGACCCGCATCCGCACTTGGGACTGCGCGTATTTGAATGCATTGAGGAGCAGGTTGCGGCTGGCGATGTACATCAGCTTGCGGTCGAAGGCGCCGTCTTCGCGCGGACAGTCCAGCGTCAGCGCCAGGTGAGGCGGCTTCAGCGGGGTGACCAGATCGATCAGGTCGTCGAACCAGTCGAACAGGTCGATGGTTTCCAGATGCAGCGGCACTTCGCTGCGCTTGAGCTTGGCGAACTCCATGCTGGTGCTGATCAGTTCCTCCAGCTCTTGCAGGTCGCGCTCCATGCCGTCCCGGTAGCGCTTCCACTCTCCCGCGTCCTCCTCCTCTTCCAGCATGGTGAGGCCGAATCGCAGCCGGGCGATGGGCGTGCGGATTTCGTGGGCGATGGCGTGCGACAGCGCCTGGCGCGTCTCCATCTGCCGCTCCAGCCGGGAGGCCATGCTGTTGAAGGCCAGCGGCAGCGGCGCGAACAGCCGGCTCTTGGCCGAGCGGGCGCGGGCGGTGAAATCGCCTTCGGCGAACACTTCGGCGGTGCGGCGGACCTCCAGCAGGTCGGTCCACAGCGGCCGCAGAATGAAGTAGAGCAGCGTGCCGAGCGTGGCGCCGGACAGCAGCATCCAGATCAGCAATATTTCGATGTCCTCGCTGATCCAGGTGCTGTCGTTGGCTTGCTCGTCCAGCGGACCCAGCGCCAACAGTCTGGAGCTGGATGGCGCCGGCGCGTAGAGAATCTGGTTGTCGGCGTCCAGATAGGATTGTCCGTGGCCCAGCACCGCCAGCGCCTTGTCGCCCAATTCGGCCGGCGGCCGCTCCAATAGCCGGACCGGATAACTGAAGCGTTTGGTGGCGGCTTCCAGCTCCGCATCCCAGCGCTCTGGCGGCCGCTCGCGCAGCCGGTCTTGCAGCAGCGACACCGTGCCGCGCATGAACAGGGTCTTGCCAGCCTGGTCGCTGCTGGCGTAAAGCTTGGTCACCAGGAAGCCGAAGCCGATGATGATCAGCAACTGGATCAGCATGGTGATCAGGAAATAACGGGCGAACAGCGAACCCAGCGACGGTACGAACCATCCGCGCGGCTTGGGAGACGGCATCGTTTATTCCCAGTCGCTGCGCGAGAACAGATAGCCCTTGCCGCGCACGGTCTTGATCCGGGCCGGCGCGTCCGGGTTGTCGCCCAGCTTGCGGCGCAGCCGCGAGATGCGCGCGTCGATCGAGCGATCCAACCCATCGAAGCCGATGCCGCGCAGCTCGCTCATGATGTCGTCGCGCGACAGCACCTGGCCGGCGTGGGTGGCCAGCAGCCACAACAGGTCGAACTCGGCGGTGGTCAGCTCGATCTGCTCGTCTCCCAGCAGCGCTTCGCGCGTGGCCTGGCTGATATTGAACTGGCCGAAGGCGATGCAGTCGTTTTCCACTGCGACGGCGCCGTTTTCGGCGCGGGCGCCGCTGCGGCGCAACAGCGCGCGCACGCGGGCCAGCAGCCGGCGCGGTTCCACCGGCTTGGCCAGGTAGTCGTCGGCGCCCAGTTCCAGGCCCAGGATTTCGTCCACGTCTTCGTCGCGCGCCGTCATCATCAGGATGCGGCCGCCGTAGTGCGGGCGCACCTCGCGGCAGACGTCGAAGCCTTCCTTGCCCGGCAGCATCACGTCCAGCACCACCAGGTCGGGACGGGTTTCCAAAATGAATGCGGGCGCGGTGTCGCCGCGGCCGTGCAGGCTGACTTGGTAACCGTGTTTGGTCAGGTAGGCGGCGATCAGTTCGGCCAGCCTGGCGTCGTCCTCGACGATCAGAATGTGTTGTGCCATAGCGAGGGGGTCCGATTTCTCAGCAAAAATAGTAACACGGGCCGTTCGGCCTGACAGGCTTGTGTTTAGACCTTCATGCCGACAGAATCAAAGACGCAGTGCCCAAGACCGGATCGTCGCGGACAGATGGGCTGTCGCGGCGGGAGCCGGGAGAAATAGAGAGAACAGGGATACCCTTATGCAACAGATCAAACAGTGCGTGGTCTGGCTGTTGGTGGCGCTGGCGGGGGCGACGGCCTTCGCCATGGTGGCGCTGAACCGCGGCGAGACGATCAACGCGGTATGGCTGGTGGTGGCGGCCTTGTCGGTGTACGCGATCGCCTACCGCTTCTATAGCCGCTTCATCGCCGACAAGGTGCTGGAGCTGAGCGCGCGCCGGCTGACGCCGGCCGAGAAGTTCAACGATGGGCTGGATTACGTGCCCACCAACAAGTGGGTGGTGTTCGGCCACCACTTCGCCGCCATCGCCGGCGCGGGGCCGCTGGTGGGGCCGGTGCTGGCCGCGCAGATGGGGTATTTGCCGGGCACGCTGTGGATACTGGTCGGCGTGATGATCGCCGGCGCGGTGCAGGACTTCTTGGTGCTGTTCCTGTCGATGCGTCGCGATGGCAAGTCGCTGGGCGAGATGATACGACAGGAAATGGGCGAGGTGGCCGGCGTCATCGCCTCCATCGGCGTGTTGATGATCATGGTGATCCTGCTGGCGGTGCTGGCCCTGGTGGTGGTCAAGGCGCTGGCCGACAGCCCGTGGGGCACCTTCACCATCGCCTGCACGATACCGATCGCGCTGTTCATGGGCGTGTACTCCCGTTTCATTCGCCCGGGCAAGATCGGCGAGGTGTCGGTGATCGGCTTCATCCTGCTGATGCTGGCCATCGTTTACGGCGGCGATGTCGCCAAGAGCGCCACGCTGGCGCCGCTGTTCACGCTGAAGGGCACCACGCTGGCCTGGACGTTGATAGGCTACGGCTTCATCGCTTCGGTGTTGCCGGTGTGGCTGCTGCTGGCGCCGCGCGACTACTTGTCCACCTTCCTGAAGATCGGCACCATCGCCGGGCTGGCCATCGGCATCCTGATCGTGGCGCCGCCGCTGCACATGCCGTCGGTCACCCAGTTCATAGACGGCAGCGGCCCGGTGTTCGCCGGCAACCTGTTCCCCTTCCTGTTCATCACCATCGCCTGCGGCGCGGTGTCCGGCTTCCATTCGCTGGTCGCTTCCGGCACCACGCCCAAGCTGATCGAGAACGAGTCCCACGCCCGGATGGTGGGTTACGGCGCCATGCTGGTGGAGAGCTTCGTCGCCATCATGGCCTTGATCGCCGCCTGCGTGCTGGACCCGGGCGTCTATTTCGCGATGAACAGCCCGGCGGCCTTGATCGGCAAGACCGCGGCGGATGCCGCCCAGGTGATTTCCGGCTGGGGCTTCGTCATCACACCGGACGCGCTGACCCAGTTGGCAGCCGACGTGGGCGAGCACACCGTGCTGTCGCGCGCCGGCGGCGCGCCGACCCTGGCGGTAGGCATGGCCCACATCCTGTCCGGCGTGATCGGCGGCAAGACCATGATGGCGTTCTGGTACCACTTCGCCATCCTGTTCGAGGCGCTGTTCATTCTCACCACCGTGGATGCCGGCACCCGCGTGCTGCGCTTCATGATCCAGGACCTGCTGGGCGTATTCATCAAGCCGATGGCCAATACCGAGTCCTGGACCGCCAACCTGGTGGCCACCGGTCTCGCGGTATCCGCCTGGGGGTATTTCCTGTATCAGGGCGTGGTGGATCCGCTGGGCGGCATCAATACCTTGTGGCCGCTGTTCGGCATCGCCAACCAGATGCTGGCCGGCATCGCGCTGACGCTGGCCACAGTGGTGCTGGTGAAGATGCAAAAGACCCGCTACGTGTGGGTGACCGCGTTGCCGACCGCCTGGCTGCTGGTGGTGACGTTGACCGCCGGTTGGCAAAAACTGTTCCACGCCAGCCCTAAAATCAGCTTCCTCGCCCATGCCGACAAGTTCTCCGCCGCAGCGGCCAAGGGAGAGCTGCTGGCCCCGGCCAAGAATATGGCGCAGATGCATCAAATCATCTTCAATGATTATGTGGACGCCACGCTGACCGCGCTGTTCATGGCGGTGGTGTTGGCGATGCTGGTGTTCGGCATCCATGTGATCCGCAAGTCGCTGGCGGTGAAATGGGTGACGGCCAAGGAAGTGCCGGCGGTATATCGGCAGGAGGGCGCCAATGGTTGAGTTATGGAGAGCTGCGGTGGCGGCCGCCCGGCTGATGGTGGGGCAGCGCGACTACGACGTCTATGTCAGTCGCCGCCGCCGTTTCGATGCCGAGGCCCAGGTGATGAGCCGCGAGGAATTTTTCCGCTATTGCCAGGAACAGCGTTACGGCGGCAAGGGGGTGAAGAAGTGTCCGTGCTGATGGTTCGCAGTTGATTGCCAGAACGCCCGGGGTAACCGGGCGTTCTATTTTGTCGTGACGCGTTATCGAATTGGCATTGATCGTGTTAGTATGCTTGCCGTTTTAAATATGGATTTTCCAGATGTCAAATTCCTACGAAAATTACAAGCCGAAGTGGCAGGAGCGTTTTTCCTTCTTCGACCAGCACGGCGGCCCGGGCCGGTCCGAGCATCAGCAGGCGTTGAAGGCCTTGCCTTTGGGGCGCCGGTTGACGGTTCATCTCAACTTTGTTTCCCTGCTGTTCTGGCCCATCCATTTCCTGGTGCTGGGACTGTGGCGAGCGATGCTGTCCTTGCTGGGCATTGCTATCCTGCTTGGCACCCTCGTCGCGATCTTGGGGTTGCCGGAGGTTGTCAGCCGTGGACTGGGCATGGCGGTTTCGGTGTTGGCCGCGATGTCGGTCAACTACCTCTATTACCTGAAGCAGGTACGCGGCCAGAATGGGTGGAATCCGTTTGCCGCGCTGAAAAAAAGCGCCTAAGCATCGCGCGCGCGCGGCCGAATGCCGTTAGCCGCCGCATGACAATCGCCCGACAGTTGCCGGGCGATTTTTTATTGAGTGTCCGACGGCGCAGGCTCTTTGATCAGCCGATAGCTGATCCAGCCCAGCAAACCGACCGCCAGCAGCAGGCTCCCCCACAGCCATGGCGATTTTTTCGGCATCGGAGCCTGCGCCGGGGGCGCCGGTCTTACGCCGCCGGCCAAGGCAGGCCCCAGCGCGGCGGGCTGCGCGGGCTCGGGGCTGTTCAGCAGCGTGTTCGCCTGGTCTGTGATGAAGAAGCTGGGATGACCGTAAGCCAGCATGAACGGCGGCTGGCCGCGGGCGGCGAACGTCAGCTGTTGCCGCGGCCAGGACGCGCGCAGCCGCGGTAGCCCGGCGCCGAGGCCGCCTTGCCGGGTGTCGACCACCAAGCGCCAATAGCGGTCCGAATCGCCGTCCAAGTTCTCCAGCAGCAAGGTTGAAGCTTGCCCCAATTGGGTCAGTTCGCTGCTGAACGCGTTTTGCCAGGGCTGGTCCGGCCGCTCCCGCTTGTACCAGACGCCGCGGGCGCTGGTGTTGGGGTTGGGCAATGCCAACTCCAGCCGCCGCAGCGGCGCGCGCATGCCCAGGTCGAATAGATACTCTCCCGCGGCGCCCGGTTTGGCGGCAATCCAGTCGCCGCTTTGCAGCAGCGGCTCCGCGGCGCCGGGGCCGACATGCAGCGATGCCCGGCGCAGCTTGAAGGGCTTGTCCAGCCAGTCCAGCCGCAGGTAACGGCTGCCATCGCCATGCAGGTCAAGGCGCAGCGCGCTGCCGGACAGCTGCAAGAGTTCGCGGCTCTCCAGCGGCTGCCAGCGCTCCCCGTCATCGCTGGCCGACAAAGCGACTCTGCCGCGGTAGGCGCTCTGTTCCAGTTCCAAGGCCAGGTAGGCTCGATTCGATGCCGGCAGCCCCCGGCTGTCCAGCACGATGCCGGCTGAGCGGTTGGCCTTGGCCAGCGAGGGAAGCGGAAATGCGGGCAGCGGGTAGTCTCGGGCGGGCCGGGGTTGGCCATGCGCGGGCGAGATCGCCCAGGGAACGGCTTCGCCCGCGGCGTTGAAGACCTGGAGGTCGGACACATCGCGTCGTGCGCTGAAACGGTATACATCGGCGGGAAGATCCAGACGATGCAGCGCAGCTGGCCCGGCGCCCAGAACGATGGGTTGGCGGCGGGCGAACTCGGCCGCCGTCGGCGAGGCCAGAACCGGCAGCGCCGACAGCGCGAGCAAGGCTGACGCGATCCGTCTCATGCCGGCTCCTTTTCCGGCTCCGGCGCGCGGGGAGGCAGCGGCGACAGGTAGCCTATCAACAGGAACAACAGGCCCACGCCGATGAAGCTGATGATGCGGGCGATGCTGCCTACCGAGGCCAGATCCACCAGGAATAACTTGGCCACCACCAGCGCCAGCAAGGCTCCGCCGCATAGCCAAGGCAGACGCAGGCCGCGGCGGGTGGCGGCCACCATCAGGCCCAGCGCCGCCAGGGTCCAGCCCAGCGACAGCGTCGCCTGGGCAAGGGTGGAATGCAGCAGCGCGTCGAAGCGGTAGGGGATGTCCAGCCAGTGATGCAGGCTGCGCAAGGCGACCGCGTTGCCGAACAGGAACAGCCAGCCGCCGGCCAGCCAGCGTAGCCAGGGCGCCAGCGGGGCGAAGCGCAGCGGCCCCCGCTTCCAGTTCCGCCAGCAGGCGGCGAAAACAGCCAGTTGGGCGAGCTCCAGCGGATTGAGCAGCGGTATGTGGGGCAGCGGCAGCAAGCGGGCGCCTTCCAGATTGGCCAGGACGCTCCACAGCAACAGGACGGGGCTGATCGCGCGCAGCAGGCAGGCCACCACGCGGGACGCGCCGGGCCGATTGGCCGCCAAGCGCGGCGCGATCAACGCCAGCAGCGCCCAGCACAGCATCAGCGTGGCGAGCGGCAGCGGCGAGGCCAGTACCGCGTCCAGCCGGTACGCCATGCCCTGCCAATGGTGGAAGGCGCGCATCACGATGGCGCAGCCGAAGCCGATCAGCCAGGCGGCAATCGCGTAGTCCAGCCATGGCCAGGAGGCCGGACGGGGAAAGCCCGCGCGGCGCCAGTTGATCCCCACGCAAGCCAACACCGCCAGTTGCGCCAGTTCCAGCGGATTGAGCAAGGGCAGCCAGGGCAGCAGCAGCGGCGCGCCTGCTTCCAGGTTGGCCAGCAGCATCCACAGCAGCAAGGTTGCGCCGACGGCGGCGCTCCACACGGATACGACGCGGCTGCCTTCGCGCCTGGCGGCCAGCAGCGGCGCGGCAAGCGCCAGCGCGCACCAGCACAGCGCCAAAACGACGCGGCTGTCGGCGTCGCTCCACAACACTTTCAGCGAATACGGCATGCCGCCCCAGTGATGGAAAGCGCGCAGCACGTCTGCGCTGACCGCCAGCAAGATCGCCGGGCACAACAACCAGGCCGCAGTTGTGGTGGGCCGGTTCAGGCGCCGCAGCCAGGCGCACAGGGCGAGCAGGCTGAAGCCGATGGCGAGGTCCAGCGGATTGAGCAGCGGCAGCCAGGGCAAGGGCGAGGGATTGCCGTCGGACAGCAGCGACCACAGCATCCAGCCGGCCAGCGCCGGGAACAATGGGGCGGGGCCGTAGCCGAGATAGGCAGCCGCGTGGCGGCGGATCGGCCATTCCAGTTTTTGCAGCGGCCCGCTCAGCAGCAGGAGCAGCGCGCTGGCGGCCGCGGGGAGGGCCGTGGCGCGCCAGACGCCTGCCGGCAGCCATTGCCATAGCCACCAGCCGGCCTCGCGCGTCAGCAGCGCGGCGAAGGCCCAGAGCCAGCAGGCGTGCAGCCAGCTGGCGTTATCGGCATCCTCTTCATGGCGGCGCAACAACCATAGCGAAATCGCCAGCGAGGCCGGGACCGCGACTGCGCCCAGCCCGGACAGCGGATGGGCGTGCAACAGCCAGCCGAGCAGGCTCCAGCCCATGGTCAAGGCGGGCAGGGACAGGGCTGGATAGGCCAGCAGTTTCCAGTCCAGCTTGCGGCGCAGCAGGCCGCATAGCGCCAGGCTGAGGCTGAGGAACAGCATCACGCCGTCGATGAAGTCTCGATCCGGCAGGAACAGGCCGAGCTCGCGGACGCCGCCTCCCAGCCACCACAAGCCGCCCCAGATGGCCAGCAAGGCCGGCAGAGCCTCATCGGATTCCGCCCGGCGATGCAGCTGCCAGCCGCTGAACAAGCCTGACAGCGCGAGCAGCAGGCAGGCGATGAAGGCGCTGTTCAGCGCCGGCAGCGCGCCGGCCGCATGCTCCAGGTTCGCCAGGCAGGCGATGCCGGCGCATAGTTGCAGGCCCAATGCGAACCAACGTCCCAGGAGGCGCTGCTGGCGCAGGCTGATCCAGAGCAGGCCCGCGCCTTCCACCGCCCACAAGGCGGTGGTGGTGCGGCCATCGAAGGCGAGCGGCACCGCCAAGGTGGCGAAAATCACGCCCAGAGCGAGAAAGGCGTCGGCCAGCAGCGGCAGCGCGGCGCGATGCCGCCGCCGCAGCCAGATGGTCAGCAGCAGGTAGACCGAAGCCAGCGCCACCGCGCACCAAGCCATGCCCAACGGAGCATGGCGCAGCAGGCCTGCGGCCAGGCCCGACGCCGCCAGCGGGGTGCCGAAAACCAGGGTGCCGTCCACGTAATGGCGCAAGGCCAGTCTCTGGCGCAGCGCGTACAGGAGCGAAATGCCCAGGTAGAAGGCGAAGAACAGCGCGAGGAAGGGCAAGGTGGTGGCCAGCAGCTCCGGCCGGTATTGCAAGGCGCCCCAGGCGGTGGCGATGACGAAGGTGAAGGCGAAACCCAGCAGGTTCAGGCTGCGCCAGGATTTGCGCCAGGCGATGCCGAAAATGCCGGCGTTGAGCAGCGCGTAATAGCCGAACAGCACGATGTGGCTGCCGCCGCCGGTGGCGGTGAGGATGGGCGCGAGAAAGCCGCCGGTGATGCCCATCCCGGCCAGCGACGGCGCATCCTGGCGCACGGCCAGCAAGGCGCTGGCCACGCCGAGCAGGATCAGGAAGGCGAGTGTCAGGCCCGGCGGCAGCAACTGGAAGAATTTCAGCGTGACGAAAGCGGTGATGTACAGCGTGCCCACGCCGCCGCCCTGCAGGATCAGGGCGTAGCCGCGGCGTTTCAGCCGCAGCTTCCAGCCAGCGGCCAGCAGCGCGCAGCCTCCCAGCGCCACGCCGGCCAGGCGCAGCTCTATCGGCAGCAAGCTGTTGTCTGCCGCGTATTTCAATAGGAAGGCGAAGCCGAAGAACAGCAGCAGCATGCCGACGCGCACCACGGCGTTGCCGCCCAGCAGCCAGTCGCGCGCGTAGCGCCAGCCGCGATCCAGCAATGTGGGTTCGGTAGGCGCGGCGATGCGCGGCATGGCCGGCGCCTGGGGCGTTTCGGCGGCCGGGAGGCGTTCCGGCTCGGGCCGGGGCGGCGTGGCTTCCCATTCGATAGAGACTTGCGGCTCGGGTGGGCTTGCTTCTTGTGGAGGCGGCGTTGCCGGCGCGGGCTCAGAGGGGGGCGGGGACGGAGGCTCGGCTTGCCAGGCAGCTTCTGGAGCGGGGGCGGCCCCAGCCTGAGAGCGGGCTTGCTCGCGAAGCAGCTGCACTTCTATTTCCAGCGCCTCCAGCCGCTGTTGCAATTGCCACAGGGTCATCGACCGGGAGGCGTGCTGGCTGGGCGGGGAGCCGTCTTTTCCTGTGGCGCCGCCGGATTTTCCCAAAGCCAGGCTGACCACGCCGCCAAGCACGGCCAGGCTCAAACCCAGCGAAAAACCGTCTATGGCGATGCCCAGCAAGAGTCCTAGCAGGGCAAGAATCCAATGTCTCATGCGGAAGTCTATGTCAATAAATTGGAAATATCTTATATGACAGTCGTCTCCGGGTAAATTGCGCGCTTGCCGATCGCCAGCGGCAAAAAAACGCCTGCGGACAGGCGTTTGCGCAGGGAGCGGCCGGGCTCAGCGAACCAGCATGGCCACTCCGGCATTGATCAGCCCGCCGCCGACGATCAGCCAGCCGAACAGCGCGCTGGCCAGCAGCAGCGGCTTGGCGCCGGCCTGGCGGATGGCCGAGATGTGGGTGGTCAGGCCCAGCGCGCCCATCGCGGCGGCCAGCAGCAGGTTGTCCAGCGAGATGATCTGTTGCAGCAGCGCGCGCGGCAGCAGGTCGAAGGAGTTGAAGCCGGCCACGGCGAGGAAGGCGACGGCGAACCAGGGGATGGAGAGGGGCTGCCTCTGCGTTTTGCCTCCGCTATGCTTGGCGGCCAGCCAGGCGGACAGCGCGATCAGGAACGGCGCCAACATCATCACGCGGATCATCTTGGCGATCACCGCGGTGTTCATCGCCGCGTCGCTGACCGACTTGCCGGCGGCGACGGCCTGCGCCACTTCATGGATGGTGGAGCCGGCGAACAGGCCGTAGCTGAATTCGGAGATGCCCAGATGGCGCACCGCGTCGTACATCAGCGGCCACAGGAACATCGCGGCGGTGCCGAACACCACCACGGTGGCCACCGCGACGGCCACCTTTTCCGCGTGGGCCTTGATCACCGGTTCGGTGGCCAGCACCGCGGCCGCGCCGCAGATCGAGCTGCCGGCGCCGATCAGGATCACGCTTTGCTCATCCAGGCCCAGTTTTTTGCGGCCCAGCCAGAAAGCGAGGAAGAAGGTGGACGTCAGCACCAGCGCGTCGATCAGCACGCCGGAGAAGCCGACTGCGGCGATGTCCTGGAAAGTCAGCTTGAAGCCGAACAGGATGATGCCGGCGCGCAGCAGCTTCTGTTTGGAAAAGGTCACGCCGTGGTGGCTGGGGCCGGCGACGAAACGGTAGACCGTGTTGCCGACGATCATGCCGCCGACGATGGCGAGAGTGAGGGCGGACAGGCCCAGATTTTTCATCGCCGGCAGCTCCGCGGCCCAGATGGCCGCGATGGCCAAGCCCAGCGACAAGGCCAGGCCAGGAATCAGGTTGCGATAATTGGTCATATGCTAATGCCTCTTTGGTATATGCCCACGATACGCCACTGTTTATAAGTAAAAAAACATATAAAATTAATAGATATCATTAAAAAAATCGCTTAGGAGGCGGCATGAGCCTGCGCATCAGCCTGAGAGAGCTGGAGGTGTTCGTCGCGGTGGCGGAACTGGACACGGTGACGCGCGCGGCCGAACGGGTGGCGCTGACGCAGTCGGCCGCCAGCCAGGCGCTGGACAAGCTGGAGCAGGGGCTGGGGGCCAAGTTGTTCGACCGCGTCGGCCGCCGGCTGCTGATCAACGAGCACGGCCATCTGCTGTTGCCGCGCGCCCGCGCGCTGCTGGACGCCGCCGGCGATGTCCAGAGCCTGTTCGACGGCGGCGGACTGGCGCTGCGCATCGGCGCCAGCACCACCATCGCCAACTACCTGCTGCCGCCGCTGCTGGCGGCCTTCCGCAAGGATTGGCCGCAGGCGCGGCTAGAGTTGGAAGTGGCCAATACCCGCGACATCGTCGAGTCGGTGGCGGCGTTCCGCGTCGATTTCGGCCTGATCGAGGGCCCCTGCCACCATCCGGAACTGCTGGCCAGCCCGTGGCGGCAGGATGCGTTGCTGGTGTTCGCCGCCGTGTCGCATCCCTTGGCCGGCCGCAAGGTGGCGGCGGCGGAGCTGGCCGAGGCGGAGTGGATATTGCGCGAGGCCGGCTCCGGCACCCGGGAAGAAGTGGAGCGGGTGCTGCTGCCTCACTTGAACCGACTGGCCATCAGCATGGAGCTGGGCCACTCGGAGGCGATCAAGCACGCGGTGGCGGCGGGGCTGGGCGTCAGCTGCCTGTCGCGGCACGTGGTGGCCGATATGCTGGCTGCCGGCAGCGTGGTGGAGGTGGACGCCGATCTGCCGCTCCTGACCCGGACGCTGTACCGCATTCAGCACCGCGACAAGGCGATCGGCCGCGGGATGGCGGCCTTCGACCGCCATCTGAAATGAAAGCGGACAAGACCGCGAGGTCTTGCCCGTCTTTCATCCGACGCCGAATAGGCTGAAAAAAGCCCGATGCCGGGGGGGGGGGCGCCGGGCCTTCTTCCATGGCTTCCTAGTGCGCGCCGCTGTCGCCGCCCGAGGCGGTGAACGGCGGCTTGGCGAACCATACCAGGCCGATCAGCAGCACGAACAGAATGCCGCAGATCCAGAAGATCTCGTTGGCGGCCATGATGTAACCCTGCTTGGTGATCTGCAACTGGGTCAGCGCCTGCTGCTGGCTGGTGTTCAAGCCCAGCTTGCCCATCGCGCTGAACCAGGATACCGAGGCCGGATCGTACTGCGTCACGTGCTCGGTGAGCTTGGAGTGGTGCAGCGCCTCGCGGCGGTCCCACATCGTGGTGGTGATCGAGGTGCCTATGCTGCCCGCCAGAATGCGCAGGAAGTTGGACAGGCTGGACGCGCTGGCGATGCGCGACGGATGCAGGCCGGACAGCGTGATCGCGGTCAGCGGCATGAAGAAGCAGGCCACGCCTATGCCTTGCACCACTTGCGGCCACACCACGTAGGAAAAGTCCATGTCCGGCGAGAAGGTGCTGCGCCAGAAGAAGCAGATCGCGTACACGCTGAAGCTGACGGTGACGATCCAGCGCATGTCCCAGCGGTGCGCGTTCTTGCCGATGATGGGCGACAGCACGACCGGGATCAGGCCGATCGGCGCGGCGGCCAAGCCGGCCCAGGTGGCGGTGTAGCCCATCTGGGTCTGCAGCATCAAGGGCAGCAGCACCACGGCGCCGAAATACAGCATGAAGCCCAGGCTGATGGCGACGGTGCCGACGGTGAAGTTGCGGTAGCTGAACAGCGACAGATCGACGATGGGGTGTTCCTCGCCCAGCTCCCAGATCACCAGATAAGTCAGCGCCAGGAAGGCGACCACCGCCAGGGTGATGATCTCGGCGGAGTTGAACCAGTCCAGCTCCTTGCCGCGGTCCAGCACCATCTGCAGCGAGCCCACGCCTATCACCAAGAGCGCCAGGCCGATCTTGTCGATGGGCAGGTCCACGGTATCGGTTTCGCGCGGCTTCAGGATGCGCCAGGAGATGAAGGCGGCGACGAGGCCCACCGGCACGTTGATGAAGAAGATCCAGCCCCAGTGCCAGTTGTCGCTGATGACGCCGCCCAGAATGGGCCCGAACACCGGCGCGACGATCACCGTCATCGCCCATAGCGCCAGCGCCATGCTTTTCTTGGCCGGCGGATAACACGACAGCAGCAGGCTTTGCGACAGCGGAATCATCGGGCCGGCCACCGCGCCTTGCAGCACGCGGAAGGCGATCAGCATTTCCAGGCTGCTGGACATGCCGCACAGCCAGGAGGTCAGCACGAACAGCAGCGTGGACGCGGTGAACAGCTTCACCTCGCCGAAGCGCTTGGCCAGCCAGCCGGTCAGCGGCACCGCGATGGCGTTGGCCACGCCGAAGGAAGTGATCACCCAGGTGCCCTGGCTGGTGGCGGCGCCGAGGTTGCCCGAAATGGTGGGCAGCGCCACGTTGGCGATGGTGGTGTCCAGCACCTGCATGAACACCGACATCGACAGCGCCAGCGTGATCCAGACCAGTTTCGAGCCGGTCAGTGGCGGATGGTTCATGGAGGGTCCTTACTGGCCGGCGTTGGCGGCCAGGATTTCGGCGACCAGCTTGTCGGCCTGCTTCAGGTCGGGCAGCGCGCTGTTGTTCTCGCTGGCGCGCGCGGCGGGCGCGGACTCGGCCAGCGACTTGCCGTCCTGGTTGCTGGTGTCTACTACCGCGTCCATCGACAGGCCTACGCGCAGCGGATGCTGCTTCAGGTCCTCCGGGTCCAGCGCGACGCGCACCGGCACCCGCTGCACCACCTTGATCCAGTTGCCGGTGGCGTTTTGCGCCGGCAGCAGCGAGAAGGCGCTGCCGGTGCCGGCCGACAGGCCCTGCACCTTGCCGTGGTAGACCACCTTGCCGCCGTAGAGGTCGGACTTCAGCTCCACTGGCTGGCCGATGCGGATCTTGGCCAGCTGGCCTTCCTTGAAGTTGGCGTCCACCCACAGGTGCTCCAGCGGCACCACCGCCATCAGCGGCGTGCCGGCGGCGACGCGTTGGCCCACCTGCACGTTGCGGCGGGCGATGGTGCCGTTCACCGGCGATTTGATCTCGGTGCGCTGCAGCGCGAGCCACGCTTCCTTCAGGCGGCTGGCGGCGGCTTTCACCGCCGGCTGCTGCGCCAGTTGGTCCTTGCCCACCAGCGCCAGGCCGGCCTTGGCCTGTTCCTGGGCGGCGGCCAGCGCGGCCTGGGCGGCGGCGGCGGCGGCGGCGGCGTGGCCCAGTTCCTCGGCCGACATCGCCTCGCTGCCGGCCAGCTGCTTGCGGCGCTTCAGGTCGGCTTCGGCGCGGGACAGCTCGGCCTGGCGCAGCGCCACCTGGGCATCCAGCTGCTGGCTGTTGGCCATCAGCTGGCGGGTCTGGCGCACGGTCTGGGCGAATTCGTTGCGGGCGCGCTCGAATGCGAGCTTGGCGTCGCTGTCGTCGTAGCTGAGCAGCACCTGGCCGGCCTTGACTGCCACGGTGTCGTCCACAAGCACCTTGGCGACGGTGCCGCCCACTTCCGGGGTGACTTGCACCAGGTGGCCGCCGACATAGGCGTCGTCAGTGTCTTCCTGATGGCTGAGCACCAGTGCCCAGTAGGCGCCATAGCCGATGGCGATGGCGGCGAACAGCGTGGTGGCCACCATCAGATTGCGCTTGCGGCTTTTCGCGGTTTCCAGTTTCTTGTCCATTGTTTCTGCGTCCTTAGCGGGGGGCGGGCTGCTGGTCGAAGCCGCCGCCCAATGCGGTGTTCAGGGTGGCCCAGGCCAGGCGCGCGGCCGCCTTGGCGTCGATATTGGCGGATTGCTGGCTCAGCAACGCGTCCTGCGCGTCCAGCAGCGATAGCTTGTTGACCAGGCCGGCGCGCAATCGGGCTGCCATCGCCTCATTGGCCTTGCGGCTGGACTGCAGCGCGCGGTCGGATTGTTGCAGCTGGCGTTGACTGTTCTGCCAGCCGGATACCGCGTCGGCGGCGTCGCGCAGCGCGTCGAAAACGGTCTGGTTGTATTGCTGCACCGCCATGTCGTAGCCGGCTTGCTGGCGGGCCAGATTCGACTGCAGTTGGCCGGAATGGAATAAGGGCAGGCTGATGGCCGGCATGAAGCCCCACAACGAAGACCCTCTCTTCCACAATTGGTCCAGCTCCAGCGAGCTCTGGCCGGCGAAGGCGGTCAGCTTCACATTGGGGTAGAACTCGGCGCGAGCCTCCTTGACCGAGGCGGACATCGACTCCACGCGCGCGCGTTGGGCGGCGATGTCCGGTCGGCGGCCCAGCAGATTGGCGTCCAGTCGATCCAGCGCCGGCTCCGGCGCGGCGGCGAGCTTGGCGGGGCTCGGCGCGTTTTGCTGTTCTGGACCCTGGCCGGTCAGCGCGGCCAGCGCATGGCGGCTGCGGGCGATGTCGTTGTCCAACGCGCTCTTCTGCTGTTGCAGCCGTTCGATCGACACTTCGTTGCCGCGCTGGTTGTCGCCCGGCAGCAGCCCCGCGTTGATGCGGGCCTGGGTCAGTTTCTGACGGCTTTGGGCGATGGCCAGCCGCTGCGTCAGCAGCTCGGCTTGAGCCTGGCTGCGTTGCAGCTGGGTATATTGGGCGACCACGGCCTGGGTCAGCAGCAGACGGGTTTGCTGGCCTTCGTAGGCGACGGCTTGCTGTTGGCCCAGCGCGGCGCTGACCGCGGCGTGGTTCTTGCCCCAGAAATCGAACTCCCAGCTGCCCACCAGCGCCGCGGTATAGGCGTTGATGTAGTTCTTGTCGTTATGAGGGAGCGCCTTGATCGGGTCGGCGTGGATCTGCGCCATATTGGCCATGGCGTCCAGCTGCGGCCCGTCCTTGCTTTCCACGATGCCGACGGCGGCCCGGGCCTGGCGCAGGCGCGCGGCGGCCAGTTTCAGGGAGGGCGAGTCTTGCAACGCGGCGTCTACCAGCTTGTCGAGTTCGGCGTCGTTCAATTGGCGCCACCAGTCGGCGCGGATGTTTTGCTGCGCGGAGACGGCCAGCTTGAGCTGGTCGGCGTCCGTCATGCGGTCGGGCGCGGCATCAGGGCCGAAGCTGGCGCAGCCGCTCAGCACGGCGCTGATCAGCAACACCCCGGCGGCTTGAGGCCAGGATTTCTTGTTCACCTGTCGGTCTCCATCAGTAATGCGTGATGATGATCTGGGCGTGATTAAGCATGTGATAATCACGGCAGTTATTATTTGAGCGAAAAAAGCGCAGGCTCAGCCGCCGAGCTTGCTCAGCAGCTTGCGCATCAGCCGTTCCAGTTCGGCTTTCTCATCGGGTTCGAAGTCCGACCACAGCGAGCGATGGATCTCGCGGGAATAAGGCAGCAAGCTTTCAACCAGCGCCACGCCCGCGGGCGTCAGCTCCAGCACGATCTTGCGGCGGTCCTCCACGCTGGTGGAGCGCGCGGCCCAACCGTTTTTCACCAGTTCGTCGGCGATGCGGGTGGCGTTGGTGCGCGAGGAGTCCAGCGTTTCGCTGATATCCGAGGGATTCAGCATCTGGCTCGGACAGGCGTACAGCGCCAGCAGCGCCATCCACACTGTCTCGTTCAGACCATGCTGTTTCAGGCATTCGCCCAGATGGGCGGTCAGGCGAGGCACGATGTGGAAGATCAGCCGGGTCAGGATCACTTCCTGGCGAGGAACGCCTGGAAAGCGAGTTTCGACATGGCTGATCGCCTGCTCTAACTGGGAAAAGGACTTGTTCGGACTCATTCGGCCATTTTAGTAACGTGCGGTATTATTTTGCAAGTAATAATAACCTTATTAATAAAATGTCTGGCTGAAGTGTGGCGAAATGACAATGGAGTTGTCTGGCGACGGCATCTACCAGGTTGCGACGGCGGGGCGGGAGCTTGTCCGATCAGGATGGGACCGCGCCGCCGAGGCCTTCTGACGAGCATGGCCAAGGGGGCGCGAGAAGGGGAGGAGGGGCTGCCGCCGCGCTTATTTGCCCAGCAAGCTCAGCACCTGCTCTGGCGGGCGGCCGATCACGGCGCGTTCGCCGGATACGGCGATGGGGCGCTCGATCAGATTGGGATTGTCCACCATGGCGGCGATCAGGTGCTTGCGTTCCAGCGTGATGTCGTCCAGATAGAGATCTGCGTACTCTTCCTCTTTCTGGCGCATCAGTTCGCGCGGCTCCAGGCCCAGCATGTCCAGCAGCCGGTCCAGCTCTTCATGGCTGGGCGGGTGTTTCAGGTATTCGATGACTTCGACCTCGGCGCCGGCTTCTTCAAGCAGGCTGAGGGCGGCGCGGGACTTCGAGCATTTGGGGTTGTGGTAGAGGCGGATCATATGGCTTCTCCCTTGCGATGGATCCTGAGCGGAGACGGTGCTGGCAGCATAACCCGCGCCCCATGGCTTGAGAAGGGGCGAATTCTGGCGGTGCGCAGGCTTGCCCAAGGCGACGGCCGCGGTTTGGCAAGCGGCGCGGCAAACGTTAACATGCGAACATTATCCGAGATTCCTCCGTCATGCCTCGTACCTCTCGCAATCACTTTGGCCTGGCCGTCTTGCTGGCGGCGCTGTCCACGCTGGGCCCGTTCTCGATCGACACCTTTCTGCCCGCGATGCGGGCTATCGGCGATACCTTGTCCGCGTCTCCGCTGGAAATGCAACAGGCATTGACGGTTTATCTGTTCTGCTATGCGCTGATGATGTTGTGGCACGGTTCGATTTCCGACGCCGTCGGCCGTCGGCCGGTGATACTCGCCACCACGCTGCTGTTCGGGCTGGCCTCGGTCGGCTGCGCGCTGTCAGACAGCCTGGGCGCGCTGCTGCTGTTCCGCGCGCTGCAGGGCTTGTGCGGCGGCGCTGGCCTGGTGGTGGGACGCGCCATCATCCGGGACCGGCTTGAGGGGGCGGCCGCCCAGCGCTTGATGTCGCAGGTGACCATGCTGTTCTCGCTGTCGCCGGCGATCGCGCCGGTGGTCGGCGGCTGGCTGTTCGGCGCGTTCGGCTGGCACTCCATTTTTGTGTTCATGGCGCTGGTGGGGTTCGCGCTGTTCGCCATGTGCTGGTTCGGCTTGCCGGAAACCCATCCGCGGGAGGCGAGGCAGCCGCTGCGGGCGCGCAACCTGCTGTCCAGCTACTGGCGGGTGGGCCGCACCGTCAACTTCCAGCTGCTGACGGCGGCGGTATCCTTGAATTTCGCCGGCTTCTTCCTGTATGTGCCGTCTGCGCCGGTGTTCCTGATGCAGCATCTGCATCTGGGGCCGACCCAGTTTCTGTGGCTGTTCGGTCCGGCGGTGTCGGGCATCATGTTCGGCGCGTATCTGTCCGGGCGGATGGCGGGGCACTTCTCGCCCAGAGAGATCGTGTCGCGAGGTTATGCGCTGATGTTCGCCGCCGCGTTGGCCAACCTCGCCTACAATCTGTTCGCCGCCGAACAGGCGCTGCCGTGGGCGGTGTTGCCGCTGGCGCTCTACACTACCGGCATGTCGCTGGCGGCGCCGTCTATTACGCTGAACCTGATGGATCAGTTTCCCGCCCTGCGCGGCACGGCGTCGTCCCTGCAGGGGTTTTGCCAGACCATGGTGTCCAGCCTGGTGGCCGGCGTCGTCGCGCCGTTGGCCTGGGCCAGCCCCTTGAGGCTGGCCCTGGTGATGAACGGGCTGCTAATTTTGGGCTTTGTTTGCCGGATGGGCTATCGTTGGCGCATTCGCAGCCAGCAGCACTGAGCGCTACCGGTTCTCGCTGCGAAGGGCTAGCGCGGCAGGCGCGCTTGGCGATTGGCGCCTGTTTTGCGTCAGTTGAGAATGCAGCAAAGCGCCGAGGGCGCCGACCAGAAAACCGGCCAGCACGGACAGGACCATGATGATGCTGCGTTTTGGCCTGCTCTTCAGTTCCGGCGGCACCGCTGGGTCCAGAACCTGGATCAGCGACGAATCCTTTGCCTCGTCGATTTTTGCGAGTTCGTATTGCTTGGCCAGCAGATCGAATATGGTCTCCTGATATTTGACCTCCCGCAGCCGGCGCAAGTATTCCAGCCCGCTTTGCGCCACCTTGCCGGTGGGAACCATCAGGTCGCTGCCATTGCCTTTGCCGGTTTCCAGCTTGGTCAATTGTTCCCGCAGCCCGTTGAGCTCCTGCTCCGTGCGGATGTACATGGGGTTTTGCGCGGTGGCGTAGCTGCGCATGGCCTCCAGTTGCACCTCCTTGGCGGCGACGGTGGCGCGCAGCTGCGTGATGGAGTTGACGATGACGGGGAGCTGGCCTTCCGGCTGTATCAAGCCTGTTTTTTCCTGGGTGTGCCGGAGCGCGATCTCCGCTTCGTTCAATTGCTCCTTGGTCTGCCTCAATTGCTGCTCGAAGAAAAGGCGTCGCTTGGCGGCGTCGGTGACGGCAAGAGTCTGATTGAGCTTTTTCAATTCCTCGACATAGGCGTTCGCCAGCGCGGCCGCGAACTTCGGGTCCGGATCGTCGACGCTGATGGTGATCAGACCGTCTTTGCCATTAGCGATGTTGGTCTGACCAGCCAGCGTTTGGCGGGTGCCGTCTTGCGTTTTCTGACCGTAGCGTTCTTTCAGGTGAAGCTGCTTGATCAGATGATCCTGGATGGTGCGGCTTTTAAGCATGCCGATATACAAGCCATTCGGGTTTTTCAAACCGGCCATCCCGCCCGCGGCGCCCTCCAGCCCCCCTAACTGTCCCAGCAAGGCAGACATGCCGTTGCTTTGCTGCTGCGGGGGCATGATGGAGCTGGAAGCGGTGAAGATCGGCGTGGCCGACAAGCAGTAGATCAGCGCAATCGCTCCAAACAGCGACGTGCAGGCCAGTATCCAGAGTTTGTAGCTGAGCAAGGTGGACAACAAGGCCAGCAAGTCCAGCTCATTATCAGTCCGCATGTTTGCTTCGTTCGACATTTTCATTTCCTCATGCAGGAACAGATTGTCATTTCAGGACTTTCAGACCGGCTGCGCCAAGGCCGAACTGATACAGGATGCTGGTCCATTCTTTCAGGGATTGCGTCCAGCTGCCTTTGCTGAGCTCCTCCGGAACCACGATGCTATCGCCTGGATTGACCTTCTTGCCATTCACGCTGGAGAACCAACCGCCGGAGTTGTTGCTGGTCACCGTGCCGTCCGCCCGCAATATGTAAGTGGCAGACTTGTCGCCGCTATCGCTAACGCCGCCAGCCAGTCCCAGATAGTCTCCAACAGAACGCTGGGGGCGGTAGATGAAGGCATTGGTCTGATAGACGGCGCCCAGCACATTGACCGTGCCGGGGCGGCGCGGAATTTCGATCTGGTCGCCATCTTGCAGTTCGATATCGGGCAGATCCTTTGCCTGGGCATCGGAGTCTTTCAGTTCCAGAACGATGCGGCCCTCCGCTTTGATCCCGCGCATTTTCTTTGCCAACTGCCGCTGCCCTTCGGCTTCCGCCGTGACGGCGGCGATGGTGTCCTTGTCGGTTAGCTTGGCCAATCGTATCGAGACGTTTTGTTCGAGTTCTTTTTCAAAGCGGGTAGCGACTTCATCCAGTTTTTGCTGCTGCATTGACCGTATGCTTTCTCGTTTCAGCGTGGTGGCGTAAACGTACCCGTCATCGTTCGTGCCTCCCAGTCGCATCACCAGTTGCCGCAGCGTTTCGCCGCGTCGAATTTGAAAGGTTCCGGTTTGTTTTGCCTCTCCGCCTATGGTCACGAACTCGTCGCCGCGCAGCACGCTGACAGCCTGGGCCCCTGGCACGTACAGCCGGAAGATGTCTCCGGCGCCCAAGGTGATGGCGCTCAGGCTTTGAGTGGAGTTCTGGCCGCGGAATAGATTGACGAAACGGTTATCGACGCTCTTTTCCAGCAGCAACTCTTTGCCTTCCGCGGCGGACTCCAGCCCCCCGGCCCAGCGCAGCAAGTCGCTGGCGGTTTCTCCGGGGCGGAATTCATATATGGCGGGCGTCTTGATGTCGCCGAGCAAGGCGACTCGGGGGCCGGCGGTCGGAATCTGGATGACGTCGCCGTCGCGCAGCGTCTGATCCGAAGACTTGTCGCCGTTCACCAGAATGGCGTACAGGTCGACTTTGGCTATCGGCCGCCCATCCCGCATCAGGGTGACGTTCCGCAGGCTGCCGCTGTCGTCAGGGCCGCCGGCCCTTAATACGGCATTGAACAACGTGCTCATCGCATTCAGCGTATAGCTGCCCGGTTGGCGGGCATGGCCTACCACGTAGACTTGGACCGCCCGGCTTTGCAACAGGCTGACGCTGAGGTCGAAATTGTTGAAGACGCGGCTGACGCTTTTTTTCAGCGTGGCTTGCAGATCGCGGTAGTGGACTCCTGCGACGGAAATGCTTCCGACGCGGGGCAAATAGATCGTTCCATTGCGATCTACGGTGAGGGTGAGGTCGATGTCCACCATGCCCCAGCCTTTGACCTGCAACTGGTCGCCGCTGCCGATTACGTAGTCAGGATTGACCTGGACCGCGTCCGGCGCTTCGAAGCGGTTGCTGGGCGCACGAAACAATTTGCTGCCGAACATGGGCAGGATCTGGTCGGTCGCTTTTTGCACATAGGAGGGGAAGGGCGGCAGCTTGGGTTTGCCATCGAGCGGATTGATCGCATAGCCGTTTTCGTCCAAACGGATCAAGGGCTGTTGTTGCGAGTTGTAGGGATTATTCTGCTGGCGAGCATTTTGCTGGCCCTTGTCCATCGTCTGGGACGGCTGCGTCGCATTCATCGGCATGCTGTTGATGGATGGCTGACCATTGATGTTGTCGGTCTCATAACCGGGCATATTGGGGCTGGGATAGTTGACCGATCCATCATTGGTCCCGGAGGTCGCGGCCAATAGGCTGGCGCTGCTTGCCAATAGCCATAATCCAAGAAGAGGTCGGCTATACGATTTCAGGATGTTGGCAGTCATGTGCGGGGTTCCTGTTGTTCGGACTTATCGGATGGGGACATCGATTTGCACGCCAACCTGTTGGGGCGTGGCGATCAATTTGCTGCGGTAACGGGAATCGTCGCGTTGGGATTGCCAGAGCCAACTGCCCATAGCATACCCGAGCAGCCCCCCAACGGTGATGTCGGACAGCCAGTGATCGCGGCTGGCGATGCGGCCGACCGAGCCAAGCGCGGCAGCGCCGTATAGCCAGGGTTGATCGTATTCCTTGGCGAAAGGCGTGACGGACGCGAATAGAACCGCAGAGTGATTGGAGGTGAAGCTGCTTTGCAGCCGGGACTCGCCGGCGGCTTGCTTGCGCCATGGGCTGTCGCTGCTGCTGGGGCGCGCTCGATTGGCAGCCAGCTTGAGGACCGAGCTTCCCGCGACTGCGGCTACGCTGGACTCGAGCGCAATGAGCCCGGTATTGCTCAGCCTCTCGTCTCCAAGCGCGAATGCGGCGCCGGACAAGGCGATGCTGGCGATGGGGAGGTTCTTGCCCCATTTCCCCCATTCTTTGACTGCGCGATTGTCTTGATGATTGTCGAACGCGCGGTTGACCGGTTTGTCCAGTCCGATTGCGGCCAGGGAGACGACGGAAGCCGCGGCGAGCGCCGCGGTTTTGTCATCCATTTCAAGCCAGTGGTTGCCGCTGTCTTCCAATCTAAGCTTGATCGTTGGCCATGGGTGATAACTGGGCAGCGGCGGTGTCACTGCCGGCAATGCCTGCTCATCCGCTCGCTCCGCGAAATTTCCCAGCCCATCATAGCTGTCGATGTCGCGTTTCGGATTGCTGAGGATTTCGTATAGATCGCCCGGCGTCATCACCATTTGCCCGACGTCTCGGGTCCATGGCGACAGCGAAAAATCTCCGACGGTTTTGGTATCGAATGTCAGCAGGCTATTGATGGGAATGGTGAGGAAAAGTCCTTTATCGCTATAGGGCTTGCTGGGCGTGCCTGGGGAGGTAATATCATTGCCATTGGTTTTGGTGTACCAGAAACCGGCCTCTATGCCTGAGCGGAAACGGCGCTTTAACTCCATGCGCACGCCATCGTCCTTTGCCAGAAAACGGCCGGCGCGCAGGGTGGCGGTGACGCCCATCGGCAATTGGTAATGCAGTGATGCCAAGGCTGAGATGGTTTGATAGTCCCGCTTGCCGAACCATCCATTCACGTCGCGTTGCTGCAAGGCGTCTACGTTTAGATCTACCGCCCAATTCTTGATGTTTGGATAATAGAGGACCTGCCCTCCTACGCCTCTGAACATTTCTTCATATAGACCCGCGGAGACCCTGGCATAGGTATTAGGCGACAGGGTCATATACTGATTGAGGAGAAGTCGATTCAGCTTGGGGGCTTTGACTCGCTTGTAGTCCGCAATATCGGAACGCACGTGCGGGAGCAGGCTGTTCGAAGGCTGCTTGACCGCTGTGATGGTATTGTACAGATCTACATTTAAGGCGCTATCTAAATACAGGCCTTTTGCAAGTCTGCGTTTATAATTGGCTTCTGCCATTATATCGTAATGAAAGGCGCCACTAGGATCATTGAAATAGAAGCCCATTTTAGGGGCGAGATGGAAGCGATTGTCCTCGGTGTCATCGCTTGTAACCTGAATCAGGTCGCCTTCCCGATTTGTCAATAAATTGACATCTATGCCCTCCCGCAAAGTCAAGGCAAGCGTTTGACTGTCTAGAGGCTTGATTTCTTCGTCCCGACCGGACTTGATGCTGACCGTTTGCAGGAAACGGTCACGGTCAATTTTTCCTAGGAGATAGTCATTCAGTATGGGCAGGTCATAGAAATTGTATGTGGCGATCGGCTGTTCCAGTTCGGTATAGACGACTCGGATCTCACGGGTTTCCAATGGGGAAAAGTACAAAGCGGTGCGTACCGCACGTCCGACTGTTCTGCCTACATTTGAAATTCTGCTATTGCCCAGTTCCATTACCAAGCTGTCTTTTTGCATGGAAATGCGGATGTTCTTGAAGTCCTGTTTCCCTAATGCAGTGGCCAGCGCTTTGGCGCTGTCAGGCGAACGACGCCACTCAGTCAGGCTGGGGCGGGCTGGCAAGTCTGATTCGCCGGTAAAATAAGGCGGCTCCTGAATTTTGGGGACGAACTCTTTCCAGTTGAGTGGAATGTCGATCCTCGCATTGATACTGGAGTGGGTCTTTTGCCGGGCAATTTGCAAGCCTAGCCAGCCCCATTGATATTCCAAACCAACAGCAAGCCCTTTTTCTCTTTGCGCGGCAGCGGTCTGGCTGGAGAACGGATCGGTTCGATAGTTGTTGGCGTCGTATTCGGCAATCAGCGACCAATTGGGCAAGGCTTGGGGAGTAAATCGCACACCGCCGAATGCGCCTTGGATGCGATCCTTCCCATAGCCAAGAGAGGCTTCCAGATTGGGAAGCATGTTTTTACTGGCTACCAGATACGTGCCTTTCCAAAGGCGCGTGCCTTGGATGTCGGTGGCGCCTAGCGAGATTCCAGGCAACCATTTTGATTCATCCCAAAGCTTGAACTTCAAGTCTATTGTTTTGTCTTTATAGCGGCCATACGCGCCGCCATATTGCTGATCGCTAAAACCAGCAATCCCGGAAATGGAGGTATAACGGCCAGACACCTCAAGCCAAGGAAGAGCGGTGATCGAGGTCCAAAGGATGCCGTAAGGCTTGTCGTAGCCGTAGCCAAAGCTGAAGGTGCCGTCATCGCCGACTCGGGCCGACGGCATATTGATATAGCCGATTTGTCCTGTCAGCGATGGCTGAGCCAGCGCACCGCACGCGAAGAGAAGCGGCAGCCCTCCTTGTAATATCCCCGTAACCAGATGGTAGCTGGATTTATTATGCATTCACTGCAGTCCGAACTGGATGTAGCTGAAGCTACTTATATGCGCGCCAACACTGATGGCGGGCCCCCAAATTTCAAAGCTGAAGAGTGCTGCTTGTTTTTGTAGATATTTTGTTTGGGTTTGGCGTGCTCTCGCCATTCATGGCTGAGATGCCAAGTGAATTTAAAGATCTGTTTGACGGACAAGCCAAGCAGCCCGGTTTGAGTACCGGCTTGCTTGGCTTGGGGATAATGCCCAACAGGTGTTTTAGTGGTGCGTCGTTGAGGAGTGGCTCGACGAAGAGTTGGAGTTGCTGGAGACGGCAACAGCAGCGGCGACAGCAGCGCCGATGGCGGCAACAGTGCCGATCCCGATGCCGGCGACACCCGCGACGCCAGCGCCGGCGGCTCCCGCGCCGGCGGCGCCCGCGGTGCCCGCGCCAGCAGAACCGGCGGAACCAGCGGCGCCAGCTTCTTCAGCGGCGAGAACCGGGGTGGCCAGCATGGAAATCAGAAGGCAAGCGGAGATTTTTTTCAGCAGCATGGTGAACCCTTTGCTCAAGTTGAACGATGGAAATTCGCTGACAGCCACTACTTCAGCTTTGATGTTATGTGATTTTTCACATTTTTCAAGTCTGAGGAGATGACGTTATCGTGAATTCTCGATACGGCTTGCGCAATGATGCTTTTGGCCAGTATCAGCCTAGCCAGAAGTCCTGGCGTTGCCGATGCGCTTGCAGCAGCCGTTGAAACACCATCGGGTCCTTGGTGTAAGTCAGTTCGCCACTTGCCGGTTGATACAAATCCTGAAGGCGGGAGACCCAGAACCGCAGCGCCGCGGCCCGCAGCATGACAGGCCAGCAGCTGCGCTCAGCCATTTCCAGTGGACGTTCCGACTGGTAGCCTTCTAGGAAGATTCTTGCCCGGTTGTCATCCATTTCTCCATCGTCGAGGCGGGCCCAGTCGTTGACCGCGATAGCGACGTCGTACAGCAGTATGTCGTTGCAGGCGTAGTAAAAATCAATGAAGCCGCTGATGTGGTTTCCATCCAACAACACATTGTCGCGGAACAGGTCCGCGTGTATGACGCCGCTGGGCAGATGATCAAAACGGTGGGCGTCCTGATACTGGATTTCCTCGCGCAGCAGCGCGGCCTGGTCCTCGGGAAGTCGCGGATACAGCTGTTGGGCTGTCCGGCTCCACCAGCTGGGGCCGCGGGGATTTTTCATCAGCAAGGGGAAGGTGGCCCCGGCTTTGTGCATTTGGGCGAGCGTTTCGCCGACAGCACGGCATTGCTCGGCGCTGGGGGCGTCGACATCTGCGCCTGACAGGCAACTGACAAGGCATGCAGGCTTGCCTGCGAGCAGGGAGGCGAAGCGGTCGGAGTGATCGGCGACCGGCGCCGGGCAGGCCACGCCGTGCTTGGCCAGATGGCTCATCAGCGTCAGGTAGTAGGGCAGCTCTTTCAGTTGCAGTGTTTCGAACAGCGTCAGCACGTAGCGGCCATGCGTGGTGGTGACGAAATAGTTGGTATTGGTGATTCCGGCTGCTATGCCCTGCAAATCTATCAATTGCCCCAGCGCGTAGCCCTGCAGCCAGTGTTCCAGCGATTCCCGGCTGACCGTGGTGTAAACCGACATGCCGCCTCCGTCAGAATCGAACCAGGACCCAGCGGGGGACCACGATGCGGGTGGCGGGATCGATCTGCCTCATGGTGCCGGAGCCGTTGTCGTCAATCAGGTAATAGGGCACGCCGTGGGACGGCGTGACCTTGACCATGTAGAGCTGGCCGTTCAGCCGGTATTCCTCGATCTTCTCGTCGCCTTTCTGGATCAGACGCACTTCCGGTTCCGGCTCCGCGGCGTTGGAAGGGCTGATGGTCGGCGGCGGCGGCACTACCGCCTTGGGGGGGGCGGCGGGGCTTTCCGCTGCCAGGGCGGGCGTCAGCGGCAGGAGAAGGAGCAATAGGGAGAGGCGGCGCATGATTTATCCTTTTTGGTATGCGGCGATTACAAGTTGAGCAGTTGTTCGCGTTCTTCGGGCAACGCGTCGAAGCCGCGGGTTTCGTAGTGTTTGAAAATGGTGTCGACGATTTGCTGCGGATCGTCGATCAATTGGATCAGGTTCAGATCCTCAGGGTTGATCATGCCCTCGCTGACCAGCCGGTCCTTGACCCAATCCAGCAGGCCGGCCCAGAACTCGTGGCAGCACAGGATGATGGGAATCTTGCGGCTCTTGCCGGTCTGGATCAGCGTCAAGGCTTCAAACATCTCGTCCAGCGTGCCGAAGCCGCCGGGCATGACCACGTAAGCGATGGCGTGTTTGACGAACATCACCTTGCGGCTGAAGAAGTGATTGAACTTGACCGCCAGATCTTGGTACTCATTGGGTTTTTGCTCGTGCGGCAGCACGATGTTGAGCGCAACGGACGGACTTCTGCCGTAGAATGCCCCCTTGTTGGCGGCCTCCATGATGCCGGGACCGCCGCCGGATATCACCGAGAAGCCGGAGTCGGACAGGCGGCGGGCCACGTCTTCGGTCAGTTTGTAGTACTTGTGGTCGCGCGGGGTGCGCGCGCTGCCGAATATGCTGACGGCCGGCGTGATGCCTTGCAGTTCCTCGGCCGACTCGACAAACTCCGACAGTATCTTCATCACGTGCCAGGCTTCGCGCGAACGAAAGCGCTGCATCATGGCGTGACGATCGCTGGTCTGCGGTAACTTATCGGACAAGCTCATACTTCTGCCTCTTATGAAAACATTGTTATTGATCGACGGCTCTTCTTATTTGTACCGCGCCTTTCACGCGATGCCCGATTTGCGTTCTCCGGATGGCCGCCCGGTGGGGGCTGTCTATGGCATGGTCAACATGCTCAGGCGGCTGGAGAAAGAGGTTGAGTTCGATTATAGCGCCTGCGTCTTCGACGCGAAGGGCAAGACTTTCCGCGACGACCTGTACCCCGAATACAAGGCCAACCGCCCGTCGATGCCCGAGGAGCTCGCTTCCCAGATTACGGCGGTCCACGACGTGGTGCAAGCTTCCGGCTGGCCGATGCTGGCGGTGCCGGGCGTGGAGGCCGACGACGTGATCGGCACGCTGGCGCGCCTGGGGGCGGCGGCCGGCATGAAGGTGATCGTCTCCACCGGCGACAAGGACATGGCGCAGCTGGTGACGGCGGACGTCACTCTTGTCAACACCATGACCAACGAGCTGCTGGACGAAGCCGGGGTGAAGGAAAAATTCGGGGTGCCGCCGAACCGGATCATCGACTACCTGACCCTGATCGGCGACAAAGTGGACAACGTGCCCGGCGTCGACAAGTGCGGGCCGAAGACCGCGGTGAAGTGGCTGGAGGAGTACGGCAGCCTGGACGCCATCGTCGCCCAGGCCGATAGGGTCGGCGGCAAGGTGGGCGAGAACCTGCGCGCGGCGCTGGACTGGCTGCCGATGGGCAGGCGGCTGATCACCATCGATTGCGAGGTGAACCTAGCGACGGACCTGCCGCATGGCCTGCCGGGCCTGCAGCATGGGCAGAAAGACAAGCCGCGCCTGGCCGAGCTATTCCAGGACCTGGGTTTCCGCACCTTCTACCGCGAGGTGACCGCGGGCTCGGAGATGCCGGCGGTCGCCCAGCGCGGCGAGGACGCGCCGGCCGCCCCGCGCGGCGATCAGGCCCAGGGCGACATGTTCGCCGAGCCGGCCGCCGCGCCATCGGCCCAAGCCGTCCCGGCTGAAGGCGCGCTGGCGCGCCATTACGAAACCATTCTCACCGACGCGCAGCTGGATGCCTGGCTGGCCAAGCTGGCGGCAGCCAAGGTGGTGTCCTTCGACACCGAAACCACCAGCCTGGACCCAATGCAGGCGCGCATCGTCGGCGTCAGCTTCTCGGTGGAGGCCGGCCAGGCTGCCTACCTGCCGCTGGGACACCATTACGCCGGCGCGCCGGAACAATTGCCGCTGGACGCTGCCCTGGCCAGGCTGAAGCCGTGGCTGGAGGACGCCCGCCAGAAGAAGTGCGGACAGAACCTGAAGTACGACAGCCACGTGCTGGCCAATCACGGCATCGCCCTGCGCGGCATCGTCGATGATTCGATGTTGGCCTCCTACGTGCTGGAAAGCCACCAGCGCCACAATATGGACGACCTGGCGCGCCGCCATCTGGGAGAGGACACCGTCAGCTACGAGGACATCTGCGGCAAGGGCGCCAAGCAGATCGGTTTCGGCGAGGTGGACGTCGACATCGCCGCCAATTACGCGGCCGAAGACGCCGACATCACACTGCGCTTGAACCAGCACTTCGCCGGCCAATTGAGCGGCGATCTGGAAAAGGTCTACCGCGACATCGAGCTGCCGGTGGCCGAGGTGTTGTTCAAGATGGAACGGCATGGCGTGCTGATCGACCGCGACAAGCTGGCCGCGCAGAGCCACCAGCTGGGCAGCCAGATGCTGGAGCTGGAGGAGCAGGCTTACGAATTGGCCGGCCAGCCTTTCAATCTGAACTCGCCCAAGCAGCTGCAGGAAATCCTGTTCGGCAAGTTGGCGATCCCGACCAAGGGGGTCAAGAAGACGCCGAGCGGCGGTTATTCCACCGACGAGTCGGTGCTGGAACAACTGGCGCTGGACCACCCGTTGCCCAAACGCATCCTGGAATACCGCGGGTTGGCCAAGCTGAAGTCCACGTATACCGACAAGCTGCCGACGCTGATTTATCCACAGACCGGCCGCGTGCACACGACTTATGCACAGGCGGTGGCGATCACTGGCCGTTTGTCCAGCAACGATCCCAATCTGCAGAACATCCCGGTGCGCACCGCCGAGGGCCGCCGCGTGCGCGAAGCCTTCATCGCGCCGGCCGGCTGGCAGATCGTGTCGGCCGACTATTCGCAGATCGAGCTGCGCATCATGGCCCACCTGTCCGACGACGAGGGCATGCTGAAGGCCTTCGCCAGCGGCGAAGACATCCACCGCGCCACCGCGGCGGAGGTGTTCGGCGTCGATCTCGGCGCGGTCACGTCGGACCAGCGCCGCGCGGCCAAGGCGATCAACTTCGGCCTGATCTACGGCATGAGCGCGTTTGGCCTCGCCGCCCAGCTGGACATCGAGCGCAGCGCCGCCCAGCAGTACATCGACCGCTACTTCATGCGCTACCCGGGCGTGGCCGAATACATGCAGACCACGCGCGAGAAGGCGCGCGAGCAGGGCTACGTGGAAACCGTGTTCGGCCGCCGCCTGTATTTGCCAGACATCAAGCTCAGCAATCCGGGCCGCCGCGCCGGCGCCGAACGCGCGGCGATCAACGCGCCGATGCAGGGTACCGCGGCCGACCTGATCAAGCTGGCGATGATCGCGGTGCAGGACTGGCTGGAACGTGACGGTTTGCAAAGCAAGCTGATCATGCAAGTGCACGACGAACTGGTGCTGGAGGTGCCGCAGGCCGAGCTGGAGCGGGTCAAGCGCAAGCTGCCTGAGATCATGGCCGAGGCGGCCAAACTCAAGGTGCCGTTGCTGGCCGAGGTCGGTTTCGGCGATAGCTGGGAAGCTGCGCACTGAGCACGGCTGTGTTCCACCCGCCAACGGCGCCTTCGGCGCCGTTTTGTTTTTGCATCGTTTGCAACCTGCTCTTTGGGCATGAGCCGGGAACCTCCGCCTCCTGCTTTGGTACAGGCGTGCGAGAGGTGGCCCGGAGCCGCCTTCCAAACTGAAACTTCCATATGCGGGAATGGAGCGGGAGATGAGCGGATCGCGTCATGCCGGTTTGACCCTGCTGGAAATGATGGCGGCGCTGGCGGTAGCCGCCATCGGGGCCAGCCTGGCTTTGCCAGACCTGGGACGGATGGTGGAGCGGCAGCGCTTGCGCAGCCACGCCATGGCCCTGACGGGAAGCTTGCGGCATGCGCGGGGCGAGGCCTTGAGGCTCAATCGGCCGGTCTTCCTGTGCGCGGCGAATCTGAAAGTGAACCGCGAACTGCAAGGTTGTCAGCCAGCCTTGGGAGGAGCCCGCCAGAGTTGGCCGGAGGGCGCGCTGATCTATGCCGATCAGGGGGCCGCCAATGGCTACTACGATAGCGGCGAGCGATTGAGCCTGGCGATGTTCGATGGCGAGCATGTCCAGGTGTTCGCGTCGGCGCGTCAATTGTCCTGGACGCCGGAGGGGCGGCTCAGGCAGCCGCAGCGTTTTCAATTGAAAGGACGCAGCCAGTGTCTGGATTTGATGGTGGAGGCGACTGGAAGGGTATGGCAGGGAGAGGTGAGGAATGATTGCGGGTGAGCGCGGGTTCAGCCTGGTCGAAGCGCAGGTGGCGCTATTGATTTGGGCATTGGCGGTGCTGGCGCTTGTTTCCGTCCAGGCCAAGTCGTTGTCGCAGGCGAGGGACTCGGAGTTCGGCGGCCGGGTCGGAGATGCCGTGGCCGCTTTGGCCAGCGCCATCCAGGCCAGTCCGGAAAGCGTTTGGCCGCACTATCTGGAAGGCGGCTACGACGACCACATGTCCGGGGGCGACTGCCTGACGGCATGTTCGGCGCAACAGTTGGCCGATGCGGCCTTGTTCCGTTTCAAGCGGGCCTTGCAAGCCGAGGGAAGAAGCGTGCGGGCCCGCGGCATCGTTTGCCGCGGCGACAGCAAGGTCAGGCCCACCTTGGCGAATGCCGGTTGCGACGGCAAAGGCGAATGGGCGGTGCGCGTCGCCTGGCGCGCCCGTCTGGGCGGCAAGTGGCTGGAGCATGCCGGTGTCTGGCCGCTGCGACCTTAGGCGGCAACAGGGCATGACGCTGCTGGGCATGTTGATTGCCGCTGCGCTTGCCTCATTGGTGTTTGCGCTATCGCTGACAGCGCTGATCACGGTGCTGCAGGGCGCGAGGACCGTCGAACACAGGATGAGCCGGACACAGGATGCGCGATGGGTGCTGCGGCTGCTGGCGCGGGACCTGTCCGCTCATGGCCGGCTCGGATGCAAGTCCCTGCCATGGCTCCCAAGCGACTTTTCTGCGGGAGAGTGGCGGCTGCGTTTGCCGGGGCGGGAGCTTGGCGTTATCCGGGCATTGAGAGTGGGCGACAGCCTGGAAGGCATGCAGTTGATGAAACAGGCGCCGGAAACCTGGCGGCAATGGCGCCGCGTCTGGCTGGGAAGTTGCGGCAGCGGTCGAATGCTGGACGGAAGCGGGGCGCAATGGCGAGGAGACTCCGATGCGCCTGAGCTGCGCCTGACTCCGGCCTTGCCCTTGTCGCCGCGGGAGGATGGCGTGCATCTGCCCTCGATGCAACTGTGGCTTCCTCGCGAGCGCCGTTATCGCCTGGAGGCGGTCGGGCGTGGATACCGCCTGCTGGTGCGCGATTGGGAGGGCGGTTTGTCGGATGGCGAGGAGAGGCTGGTTCTGGACGGAGTGAAGCGCATGGAACTGAGGTTATTGGAACGACAGGGCTGCGGCGAGACCGCGCGATGGAGCTGGCGTGCGCCGGGATCCTGGCCTGCCGGCCAAGTTCCGCAAGCGGCCAGGCTGAGTCTGGAATGGTATCCGGACGACAGGGAAACTCCGGTCAGCCAATTGGAGCTGGAGTTGGCGCTGGATGCCGCGCCTGTCTGCGGAGCGGCACGGTGAGCCGGCAGGCTGGAGGCGCGCTGCCGCTGGTATTGTCGTTGCTCGCGTTGGTGAGTTTGCTGGTGTTGTCTTCATCGCGGCAATTGGAGTCAGTCGGCAGGCAAGCCGACAATGCCGAAGACAGACAGCGAGCGGAGACTCAGGCGCGGCAGGCGCTGCTCGGCGCCGAGCAGTGGGTATGGCGATTGGATCGCCGTCTGGCGCTGGCGGCCGCCGATCCGGACAAGCTGTATGGCGAGGGCCGGCTGTTTCCGCCCAGTTGCGATGGCGCGGAGGGGAAAGGTCTGTGCGAGCCCAGGGAGCCGCCGCACCGGCGCCGCGTCAATGATCAGGATTTGTTGCATCCCTGCGGCAATAGCCGCGAATACGCGCTGTCTCCCGGCGGCCCGCAGACAGGCTGTCCGCAGCGGGTGCGAGGCGGCGCGTTTGGCTGGTGGAATCCCCGCTACGTGGTAGAGCTGATAGATCCGCGTTTCGGCGATGCCGCCAGGGATCGTCTGTACCGCATCACGGTGCGGGCCTGGGGGCGGCAGCCGCAGAACGCTGTGACGCTGCAAAGCTGGTATCGGGTCGGAGAGGAGGCGGATGAAGGGCGGCGGCTGGATTGGCGGGAGGTGGAGGAATGAGGCGGCGAGGCGGCTTTACCTTGACCGAGCTGGTTGTCTGCATGGCCATCCTGGCGGTATTGCTGGCGTTGGCGGTGCCGGGATACAGTCAGCATCTGCAGCGGGCCCGATTGGCGGAAGCCAGGGCGGCTTTGTTGGAAAACGGCCATTACATGCAGCGTTGGTACCAGCTGCGCGGCGGATATCATCAGGAGGGGACGCTGTCCTGGCCGCAGCTGCCGGTGCTGGAGACCGGCGCCTTCGTGATCGGCTTCAGCAGCCTGGCGCCGTCCTCGGAAAATCTGGATCAGGCCAGCTTCATCATCGAGGCCAGGCCCAAGACGGGCTCTGGCCTGGAGGAGTGGCTGCTGAAGCTGGACCAGGACGGCAATATCCGCCAGTGCCGGCAGGAGAGCGGCGTTGAGAACTGCCGGATGTAGCCGTTCAGGCTTTCTCTGGCAGCGGATCGTCTCCCCAGGGGGCGACCCGAGCCAGCAACATCATGCCGGGCAGCGCCAGCGCCGTGCACAGGAAGAAGAACGAGGTCCAGCCCACCGAGTCGACGATATAGCCGGTGGCGGCGTTGGCCAGCGTGCGCGGCACCGCCGCCAGACTGGTGAACAGCGCGAACTGAGTCGCGGTATAGGCCGGATGGGTGCTGCGGGCGATGAAGGCGACGAAGGCCGCGGTGCCCAGGCCGACGCCCAGCGCCTCGAAGCCTATCACCACCGCCAGCATGGACAGTTCCGCTGCGCCCACGCTGTCGAAGCGGCCGTAGCTGGACAGCCAGGCGAAGCCCAGAATCGACACCACCTGCACCACGCCGAAGGCCCACAGCGCGCGGTTGATGCCCAGCTTGATCATCCACAGGCCGCCCAGCAGGCCGCCTATCACCGCCGGCCACAGCGCCGCGTGCTTGGCCACCAGGCCGATCTGCGACTTGGCGTAGCCCATGTCGAGATAGAACGGCGTGGCCAGCGAGGTGGCCATGCTGTCGCCCAGCTTGTACAGGAAGATGAAGCCCAATATCCACAGCGCGCCTTGCCAGCCCTGGCGGGTGAGGAATTCGTGGAAGGGCTCCACCACCGCCTCGCGCAGCGTTTTCGGGCTGCCGGGCGCCTGAGCGGGCTCCTTCACCATCAGCGTCATCAGCGCGCCGGGCAGCATGAACAGCGCTGTGACCACGAAGACGCTGCCCCAGTCCAGATGGTCGGCCAGGATCAGCGACAGCGAGCCCGGCACCAGGCCGGCCAGCCGGTAGGCGTTGATGTGGACGGTGTTGCCCAGGCCTAGCTGGACGTCGCTGAGGATCTCGCGGCGGAAGGCGTCCAGCACGATGTCCTGGCTGGCGGAGAAGAAAGCCACGGTCAGCGCCAGCCCGGCGATGCTCCAGATGTCTTGCCGCGGATCGAACAGGCCCAGCAGCGCCAGGCTTCCCAGCAGCGCCAGCTGGGTGGCCAGCATCCAGCCGCGGCGGCGGCCCAGCAGCGGCAGCGCGTAGCGGTCCAGCAGCGGCGACCACAGGAATTTCCAGGTGTAGGGCAGGCCGATCAGCGCGAACAGGCCGATGGATTTGAGATCGACGCCCTCGCTGCGCAGCCAGGCCGGCAACAGGTTGATCAGGGTGTACAGCGGCAGGCCGGAGGCGAAGCCGGTGAACACGCAGACGAGCATGGTGCGCGAGAACACGTCGCGCCGCCAATGGATGGTGGCCAGGGTCATGTGCTTGTTGTGCTTGTGGTGGAAGGAGCGCCCGCGGCGGACGCGGGCGGAGGGCGGGTTGAGCGCGGCGTCAGCGCCGCAGCGCCCGCTCAATTTTCTGATCGGTCTTGTATTGACTCAGCGCGTACACCGACCACAGCGCGGCAGGCAACCAGCCTATCACGGTCAGTTGCAATAGCAGGCAGAACAAGCCGGCGAATGGCCGGCCTATGGTGAAAAACTGCAGCCAGGGCAGGAAAATGGCCAGCAACAGGCGCATGCGTCTCTCCTTGTGCGAGGCGGAATCAGCCGCGCGCCACCCGGTAGAAGGCCAGGCTGCCGCGCAGATTAGGCAGCAAGGATACCCGCTTGCCCTTGTCCATGACCACCCTCTGAACCACTCGGATGCCGTTCTTGGCGCAGAGTTCCTCGAAGTCTCCCAGCATGCACCAGTGGATGTTGGGGGTGTCGTACCACTGGTAGGGGATGGTGTCGGATACCGGCATATGGCCCTTCAGGATCTGCAGCCGGTTCTGCCAGTAGCCGAAATTGGGGAAGGTGACGATGGCCTCGCGGCCGACGCGCAGCATCTCGTTGAGGATGGCCTCGGTGTGCCGCATCGCCTGTATCGTCTGCGACAGCACCACGTGGTCAAAGCGGTGGTCGCCGAAATCGGCCAGGCCGCTTTCCAGATCGCCCTGCACCGCGTTGACGCCGGCGGCGACGCAGCGCACCACGTTGGCGACGTCGAAGTCCACGCCGTAGCCGCGGATATGCTTGTCTTGTTGCAGCGCGGCCAGCAGTTGGCCGTCGCCGCAGCCCAAATCCAGCACCCGGCTATGGGGGGAGATCCAGTCGGCGATCAGTCTGAGGTCGGGGCGGAGCGTGTGGGCGGCGCTCATGCGTTCACCTCCTTGGCCACGCGGTCCAGGTAGGCGCGCATCAGGTCCACGTATGGTTGGTCGGTCATCAGGAAGGCGTCGTGGCCGTGCGCCGATTCGATTTCGGCGTAGCTGACGCGCTTGCCGGCGGCGATCAGCGCTTGCACCGTCTCGCGCGAGCGTTCTGGCGAGAAGCGCCAGTCGCTGGTGAAGCTGGCTAGCAGAAACTGCGCCTGCGCCGGCTTCAGCGCGGCGGCCAGGTCGCCGCCATGGGCGGCCGCGGGGTCGAAGTAGTCCAGCGCCTTGGTCATCAGCAGATAAGTGTTGGCGTCGAAGTAGTCGGAGAACTTGTCGCCTTGGTAGCGCAGATAGCTTTCGATTTCGAATTCCACGTCGTAGCCGAAGCGGTATTCGCCGGAGCGCAGCATGCGGCCGAATTTCTCGCCCATGCCGTCGTCGGACAGATAGGTGATGTGGCCCAGCATCCGCGCCAGCCTGAGGCCGCGGCGGGGGATGGTGCCCTGCTGGTAGAAGTCGCCGCCGCAGAAATCGGGGTCGGTGAGGATGGCTTGGCGCGCCACGTCGTTGAAGGCGATGTTTTGCGCCGACAGCTTGGGCGCGGAGGCGATCACCAGCGCGTGGGCGACGCGGTCGGGGTAGGCGACGCTCCAGTGCAGCGCCTGCATGCCGCCCAGCGAGCCGCCGATCACCGCCGCCCAGCGCTCAATGCCCAGGCGGTCGGCCAGCCGCGCCTGCGCGTTGACCCAGTCCGGCACCGTCACCACCGGGAAGGCCGAGCCCCAGGGCTGGCCAGTGGCCGGGTTGACGCTGGACGGGCCGGTGCTGCCGTGGCAGCCGCCCAGATTGTTGACGCCGACGACGAAGAAGCGGGCGGTGTCTATCGGTTTGCCGGGGCCTATCATATTGTCCCACCAGCCGGCCGTTTTCTCATCGGCATGGTGGCGGCCGGCGACGTGATGATGGCCGGACAGCGCGTGGCAGATCAGGATGGCGTTGCTCTTGTCGGCATTGAGCTCGCCATAGGTTTCAAAGCGCAGCTGGTAGCCGGGCAGCGCGGCGCCGCTGGCCAGCGGCAGGGGGACATCGAACGCGGCATCCTGGGGCGCGACGATGCCTACCGAACAATGGGTGTCGGTCATCAGTGGGTTGCCTCTTCGTATTTGTCCGCGCCCGCCGCCCTCTGCCGGGGCATGTCGTGACGCGGTCTCCTGCGGCTACCGGTTGATTATATCCATAACATAAGCTTGCGCGGGAGTATGGCGCGCCGGGATAATCGGCCGGGTCCCCGCCACGGTCCCCATCATGTTCGGACGCCTGTTCAAATTCTTCGTGCTGTGCCTGCTGGCCTGGGCGGTCGCCCGCTGGTTCCTCAAGCCCAGCCAGCGCCGCAACGTGCACGAGCTCGTCTCCGCGCTGGCCATCGCGCTGCTGGTCAGCGCCGGCCTGTTCTGCGCGCTGTACTGGCTGGGCTGGCGCAACATCTGAATCGACAAGTCCTTGATCCGGCGCATTTTGCCATCGCAGCCGCCGCGCTAGACTGCGGCCTTTTGTCGGCAGCCCGATGGATTTCACCCGCCACCTCCACACCTTCGGCCATTACCTGAAACGACGCTTCGGCGAGACTGTGCACAAGCTGTCGCTGGCCGGCGATTTCACCTGCCCCAACCGCGACGGCACGCTGGATCGCGGCGGCTGCACCTTTTGCAATGTGCGCAGCTTCGGCCGCGAGTCGGCGCAGCTGTCCATTAGCCAGCAACTGGCGCGCGAAAAGGGCAAGACCGACCGGGCGCGGAAATACCTGGCCTATTTTCAGGCCTATACCAGCACCTATGCCGAGGTGGATACGCTGCGCGCGCTGTATGACGAGGCGGTGGCCGGCGCCGGCGTGGTGGGGCTATGCGTCGGCACCCGGCCGGACTGCGTGCCGGACGCCGCGCTGGACCTTCTGGCCTCGTACCAGGATGGCGGCGCCGAAGTATGGTTGGAGCTGGGGCTGCAGACCGCGCACGACCGCACCCAGGTCTTGATCCGTCGCGGCCATGGGCTGGACGACTACCGCGACGCCGTCGCCCGCGCCCACGCAAGAGGCCTCAAGGTGTGCGCGCATCTGATCGCCGGCCTGCCGGGCGAGGACGCGGAGGATGCCCATGCGACCCTGCGCACGGTGCTGGACATCGGCGCGGAGGGGGTGAAGCTGCATCCGCTGATGATAGTCCGAGGCAGCCGTATGGCCGCGCAATACCGGCGCGGCGAGGTCGCGCCGATGGGGCTGGACGCCTATGCCGACCTTGCCGCCGATCTGATCCGCCATACGCCGCCGGAGGTCGTCTATCACCGGATTTCGGCCTCCGCCCAGGCGCCGACGCTGATCGCGCCCGACTGGTGCGGGCCGCGCTGGGCCGCGCTGCAGGCGATAGGGGAGCGGCTGGCGCGGGATGGCGGGCAGGGCAGCGCGCTGGGGCGCGCTTGGCGGCCCTAGCGGCGCGCGGCTCGCGCCGGCTGGCCTCGGCTCAAGCATTTTGCGGGGCTCTGTCAGCATCGCCTGGCCGGACAAAACTGTTTTCATGAACTACTGTCAGAATCCGGAAGGTCGCCCGACCAAGTGGAAACGACAGGAGATCCGCCATGTTGATCCGCAAACCCGCCGACCATTCGCCGTCGGAAATCACCAGCGAATCGGTTTATTTCAATCGCCGCGCGTTCATGCTGGGCGCCGCCGGGTTATTGCTGTCCGCCGAGACGCTGGCCGGCCTCAACGCCAAAAAGAGCCCGCTGTCGCAACTGGCGTCCAACGACAAGCCCAACAGCCTGAAGGACATCACCAGCTACAACAATTTCTACGAGTTCGGCACTGGCAAGTCCGATCCGGCCGCCAGCGCCGGCAGCTTGAAAACGCGGCCTTGGAGCGTGCTGGTGGACGGCGAGGTGGCCAAGCCGCGTCATTTCTCCATCGAGGAGCTGCTGAAGTTTCCGCTGGAGGAGCGCGTCTACCGGCTGCGCTGCGTCGAGGGCTGGAGCATGGTCATTCCCTGGGTGGGCTTTCCGCTCGCCAGCCTGATCAAGCAGATGAATCCCACCTCGCGCGCCAAGTACGTGGCGTTCGAAACCTTGCAGCGGCCTGGCGAAATGCCCGGCCAGCGCTCTCCGGTGCTGGACTGGCCGTACCGCGAGGGCTTGCGCATCGACGAGGCCATGCACCCATTGGCGATTCTCGCCGTCGGCTTGTACGGCAATGTCCTGCCTAATCAGAACGGCGCGCCGATCCGGCTGGTGGTGCCGTGGAAGTACGGCTTCAAGAGCATCAAGTCCATCGTGCGCATCCGGCTGCAGGAAACGATGCCGGCCACCAGCTGGAATATGGCCAATGCCCGCGAGTACGGCTTCTATTCCAATGTGAATCCGGATGTCGACCACCCGCGCTGGAGCCAGGCGTCCGAACGCCGCATCGGAGAGTTTTTCAAGCGCAAGACGCTGCCGTTCAACGGCTACGCCGACCAGGTGGCCGGCTTGTACCGCGGCATGGACTTGAGGAAGAACTATTGATGACGACGCTGCGCATGAAACTCCACGCCGCGCCGGCCGGACGCCGCCTCGCCATCGGCAAGGCGTTGCTGTTCATCGCCTGTCTGCTGCCGCTGGCGCGGGCTGCCTGGATCGTATTGATGGGCGAGGCGGTGAACCCGATCGAGTTCATCACCCGTTCCACCGGCACCTGGACGCTGGTGTGGCTGCTGGCCACGCTGGCGATGACGCCGCTGCGCCGTTTCACCGGCCAGGCCTGGCCTTTGAAGTGCCGGCGCATGCTGGGCCTGTTCGCCTTTTTCTACGCCAGCCTGCATTTCGCCACCTATGTCTGGCTGGACCAGTTCTTCGACTGGCAGCATATCTTGAAGGACATCGCCAAGCGGCCCTTCATTACCATAGGCTTCGCCGCCATCGTTTTGATGTCGCCGTTGGCGCTGACCTCCACCCAGGGCTGGATGAGGCGGCTGAAGCGCAATTGGGGCAAGCTGCACCGTCTGGTGTATCCGGTGGCGGTGCTGGCGGTGCTTCATTACTGGTGGCTGGTGAAACTGGACATCACCCAGCCCGCGATCTATGGCGCGGTGCTTGTCCTGCTGTTGGGGCTGCGCTTGTGGTGGCGGTCGCGCAAAGCTTGATCCCCCGGCTTGGCAGCGGGCGGTCGCGGTTTTAAAGTCGGGTGTTTTGTTTTCATCGCAAGCGAAACATCATGTCCAAGGAAAAAGCCCCGGTCACTCAGGCCATCCGCGCGCTGCGCGAGCACAAGGTGGATTACACCGAACATCTGTACAAGTACGAGGATAAGGGCGGCACCACGGTGTCGGCGCGCGAGCTGGGCGTGGACGAGCACGCGGTGGTGAAGACGCTGATCATGGAGGACGAGAACAAGCGTCCGTTGATCGTGCTGATGCACGGCGACTGCGAAGTGGGCACCGGCATGCTGGCCAAGCAGATCGGCGTCAAGAAAGTCCATCCCTGCGATCCGAAAACCGCGGACAAGCACAGCGGCTACCAGGTAGGCGGCACCAGCCCTTTCGGCACCCGCCACCCGATGCCGGTGTATATGGAGGCCAGCATCGCCGAGCTGCCGGTGATTTACATCAACGGCGGCAAGCGCGGTTTTCTGGTCGGCGTCGATCCGCGGGAAGTGATCCGGGTGTTGCAGCCTACGCTGGTCACCGCGGCGGCGTAGCCTCTGGGAAGTGGCGCTGGTAGATCGCCTTCAGGCTGCCGTCCTTTTCCATCTGCGCCAGCGCCCGGCCGAAGTCTTCGCGGATGCGCTCCGCCTGCGGATAGCTGCGCGAGAACATCAGCGCCAGCGCCGTTTCCTTGTCCAGCGGGGTTGAGATGTAGCCAAACTCTTTCTCGCGCCCCGGAAAAACGTGGTGGATCTGGTAGAGTCCGCGCTCCAGCACCATGGGCACCAAGTCCAGATGCCCCAGGTAGAGCTGCCGCAGCGCGTTGGTCTCGTCGCTGGTCATCAGCGTGTTGAGCCGATGCCGCTGGAACAGCGGCAGATACCAGTAGCCCAGTTGTATGGCGATGCGATAGCTTCGCAATTCGTCCAGCGACTGGAACTGTTGCGGCGGGTTCGGCAGGTGGGGTTTGTGATAGAACAGGTAGCTGGTGGAGTGCATCAGCGGAACGGAAAAGTCGAAGTCCTTTTCCCGCTCGGGCGTCGGACGGTAGGGGAAGGCCGCGGCGGTCTTGCCGGATTTGGTCAGCAGCTCTGTCTGCGGCCAGCTCTGGAAGGACATGCGGGCCTGGTAGCCGGCGCGGCGGAAGGCCTCGCGGACGATTTCGGTGAACACGCCCTGTTCCGGGAGTTGCTGGGACACGTAGGGCGGCCACTCCCCGGTGGCTAGGTCCACTGTTTGCTCGGCAGCCTGGGCGCGGCAGGCCAAGGACAAAGCGAGAGCGGATAGCAGCAGACGCCACATGGCTTTTCCTAGCGGAGGGACACTGTAGTTATCGCACAGTGTCATCCCCCTACCAAGGTTTTACCACCACCAGAACATGAAGCCCCAGGCGCAGTCGACCAGCGCCAGCGCGCCGCAGAACGGCAGTAGCGCGTCCCAGCGGCGCGGGCCGGCCTGCCAGCGGCCGAGGATGCCGAAAGCCAGCCGCAGCGCCCATAGATTGGCGCCGGCGAGCAGGACGAGGCGGGCATCGTTGACCCAGCGCATGTCCAGGCCTTCGGCCTTCAGCAGCGTCACGGTCAGCGCCGACAGGCCGAGAAACACGCCGCAGCCGGCCAGCGGGATCAGCGCCTGCGCCAGATGGTGCAGACGCTGCGTCCGCCAGCGGCCGGAAACGGCCACCGACAGGGCGAGGGAGGCCAGGATGCCGGTGCCGAGCACCAGCGCGGTGGCGGCGACGTAGGCGATCAGCGACGCGCCGTCCAGCCAGGAAAACACGTCGTTGTGCATCGGGTAGTGGGTGAGCAGCCACCATGGGGCTTCGGTATCCAGCGGCCACATGATGTCGCGGTCCACCAGCCACTCGGCGGCGGCCTGCTTCAACGCGACGAACCAGGGACTCATGGTCCAGTGGAAGGCGCCCATCGCCACGCCCAGCAGGCCATAGACGATCAGCGCGGTCTGCCAGCCGTCGGCTTCTTTCTCGGCTACGCGCACCACCTCGTCGCTGGACGAGCGCAGGCTGAGCTCGATCGCGCCGCGGTGGCCGCTGCAGCGGCCGCACATATGGCAGCCGCTGCCGCCCTGCATGTGGCGCAAGGGTTGCAGCGGCGCGCAATCCACCGCCGGCGTCCGCTCATGCGAGGCCTTCCAGGCGGCTTCGTCGACGCGGTAATGCAGCGGCGCCAGCTTGGACAGGAGGCCGAACACGCCATTGACCGGACACAGGTGGCGGCACCAGGCGCGCTTGCCGCGGGTGTAGACGAAGCCGACGGCGACGGCGGCCACGGTGGAGCCGCCCAGCACCAGCAGCGCCGCCTTGGGATATTGGTAGACGCTGACCAGCTGGCCGTAAACGGTGGTCAGCACGAAGGCGACGAAAGGCCAGCCGCCCCAGCGCATCCAGCGCGGAATCGGCCGGCCCATGCCCTTGCGCGCCGCCCATTCCGACAGCGCGCCTTCCGGACACAGCACGCCGCACCACAGGCGGCCGAACAGCACCATGGACAGCAGCACGAACGGCCACCAGATGCCCCAGAACACGAACTGGGCGAAGATGGTCAGGTTGTTCCACATCCGCGCCGCGTCGCCCGGCAGTTCCAGGCAGGCGGGAACGATCAGCAGAAAGGCGTAGACCAGCACCACCGCCCATTGCAGCCAGCGCAACAGGGCGGCGTGGTCGCGCAGCCAGGCGCCCGCGAGCGCCAGCAGGCCGCGCGGCTGGCGCTCTGGCATACAGGAACCGCCGCCGGCGGGGGCGGCGACGATGGGGATCACCCGTTGCGGCGGGCGGGGTTGACGGGGCGGCTTCATGCGGGGGCGGCGGCCTGGCGGCGGTTGCGCCACTGGAACAGCGACCAGATCGCGCCCCAGAACAGCAGGTAGGCGAGCAGGCTGGTCAGCGCCGGGTGCGAGCGGTAGCCGGTCAGCGCGGCCACCACGCCGCCTACCGGACTCATGTCGTCAAGCAGCGCCGAGCTGTCCCACAGCGGGTCTACCAGCGCCGGCAGCACGTCCATCGAGATCAGCTTTTCCACGCCGGACAGGAACAGGGACGCGCCCAGCAGCAGCAGCATGATCTCGGTGACGCGGAAGAACAGCCGCCAGGACAGCACCTTGCCGCCCAGCTGCAGCACGTAAAAGGTGAGGAAGGCGAGCGCCAGGCCGGCCGCGCCGGCGCCGGCCATTTTCACCAGTTCCATGCCGCCGGCTTCCGCCAGCATGCCGTAGAGGAAGACCACGGTCTCGCTGCCTTCGCGGGCGATGGCCAGCGCGGCCAGCACGGTCACGCCCCACCAGCTGCCGCTGGCGGCCTTCTCCGACAAGCCGCTTTCCAGCTCTTTCTTCAGCGTGCGGCCATGTTCGCGCATCCACAGCACCATTTGCACGATCAGCGCGGCGGCGATGAACACCATGGCGGTCTGGAAGTAGTCCTGCGCGCCGGCCATCAGGCTGCCGGCGGTGAACAGCGCCACCGCCAGCGCGATCGCCATCGCGATGCCCAGCGCCACGCCGCTCCACAGCCAGGGCTTGCCGGCGCGGCCGGCCGGATTATGGTTCAGCCAGGCATTGAGAATGCCCACGACCAAGAGCGCCTCGACGCTTTCGCGCCAGACGATGAAGAGTACCTGTCCCATTCGCGTTTCCCTCTGTGTTACTTGGCGACGATGACGCCTTGGCCGGTCTTCATGTGGAACTCGTCGAAGAACTTGTACTCGCCGGGCGACAGCGGCTGGAAGATCAGGAAGGACTCCGCGCCGGGGCCCAGCACCTTTTCCTTGCGCAGCGGCGTGCTTTCGAATTCGGCCGGAGTCTTGCCGATGTTCATCACTTCGATCTTGAACTTCTTGCCGGCCGGCACCACCAGGCGGGCGGGAATCAGCTGGCCGTCTTTCATTTGCAGCTTGAATACCGGCATGTCCTCGGCCATGGCGGCGGAGGAGAGCAGGCCGGCCAACATGGCGGCGGCCAACAGGCGCAGAACAGTCATCGTTTCATCGTCCCGAATGAGAAACAGCGCGGCAGGCCCGCGCCGTTTCATTGTATCGCAGTCAAGAATGCTTTGCGTTTACATTCTCACTATGCGGATCAATAGCCGCCCTTCTTGCCGATGCCGGCGAAGGTGAACTCGTAGTTGAGGTCGAACGGCTTGAACCACGGGGCGACGCCGGTTTCCTTGTCCACGTGGCGGCCGAAGTGGGCGTGCTCGTTGGCGGTCGGCGGCAGGATGGTGTACTTCAGCTTGTACTTGCCCGGGCCTTGCAGCTTGATGTTGTCGCCGTAGTGCGGGCCGTCGTTGGCCACCATCGGCATCAGTTCGCCCTTCTGGGTCTTGCCGCCCACCTTGGTCAGTTCGTACTTGACCACCAGGTAGGGCATCCAGGCGCCTTCCTCGAAGCCGTTGGGGTTGTTCTTGGTGGCGTGGATATCGGCTTCCAGGTGGATGTCGGACGCTTCCGGCTTCAGCATCATGCCGTCCGGCTCCATCTTGGTCGGCTGCAGGTAGACCGCGCCGATTTCCATGCCGTTTTTCAGGGCGGGCTTGCCGATCGGATATTCCTTGGCCATGGCGGCGAAGGAGGCGGACAGGGCGATGCTGGCGACAGCCAGCTGGCAGACAAAGCGACGCATCATGTTTTCCTTATGAAGTACGGCTGAAAAGCGGGCCGTTGAAATGCATGATAATGCTAGTAATTATCGTTTGCAAACCGGAAATGGGTGAAAATGACTGGGAAAATCGTGAATTTATATGACTTTGTCAATTATTGATCAGCAAGTGGTTTCGTTTGTCTTCAAGCGACCCACGGTTCGCGGCGGGCCCGGCTATGCCGGGCCCAAAAGGCAATGATCAGCCCAGCGTCCGGCACAGCCGCCGCAGTTGAGCCAGGCTTTCGTCCAGGATCAGCAACTGCAGCATCTGCTCGGCCAGGTGGCCGGCGCCGTCGCGATAGGACTGGGCGAAGGCGTCCACCGCCGCCGCGTCCAGCTGGCCGTTGGTGGATTCGGCCAGCCGCGCGCCCAGTCCGTCGAAGCGCGGCGCCAGGCTGGTTCGCAGCCAGCCGGACAAGGGCGGGTTGAAGCCGCGCTTCTTGCGCTGGAAGAAGTCGGCCGGCAGCGCCGGGTGGATGGCGCGGCGGAGGATCTGCTTGGCCGGCTTGGTATAGCGTTCTGCGGCGGAGGCGGCCAGCAGGCGTTGGTAGAAGCCGTGGTCCAGCAGCGGCGCGCGGCCTTCGAGGCCGTGGGCCATCGTGCACAGGTCGGACTTTTGCAGGATGTAGTCGGGCAGATAGTTGGCGAAGTCCAGCTCCAGCAACTGGTGCAGGCCGGGCGCGCCGTCTTTGGGCGCCGGTCCGATGTCGTCGGGCGCGCGCCAGTGGCACAACTTTTCCAGTTTGCGGCCGCCTTGCAGGAAGCGACGCTGGCCCGGCGTGAAGCCGGAGAAACGCAGCGAATAGGCGCTTGTCCAGTCCATCGCCAGTTCGGTGGCCAGCTTGCCGCGCTTGCTGTCCAGCTGCGGCTTGATCGGCAACGGCAGGCGGATGTTTTGCCGCCAGCGGGTGCGCAGATGCTTGCCCATCCGTTTGTAGCCGGCCAGCAGCTCGTCGCCGCCGTCGCCCACCAGCACCACCTTGACGTGCCGGGTGACCTCGCGCGCCAGATACCAGGTGGGGAAGCTGGACGGATCGGCGAAGGGCTGGTCCAGGTCGGCGACGATGCGTTCGAAGTCGGCCGCCAGATTTTCCGGCATCTCCACCCTGACGTTGGGCAGGCCCATGCGCCGGGCAGAATCCGCGGCGTCGGCGGACTCGTCCAGGCTGGTGCCGGGGAAGGCGGCGGTGAAGCTGGAGAACTGGGTCAGTTGTTGGGTGGCCAGCCGGCTGGCGATCACGGTGGAGTCGATGCCGCCGGACAGCAGCACGCCCAGCGGCCGGTCGGCGACGGTGCGCATCGCCACCGCGCGGTCCAGTTCGGGCAGCCAGTCGCCGGCTTCCGCCTGCGGCTGCCAGTAGCGCTGCTTGGCCAGCTGGCGGGTGTTCAGGTCGAATTCCAGCCGGTAGCCGTTTTCCAGCCGCTGGATGTGGCTGAATACGGTGGCGGGGGAGGGGATGTAGCGGTGGGCGAGGTAGGCGTCTATCGCCGCCGGGTTGAAATCGCGCTGCTCGGCCGGCAGGAAGGGCAGCACCGCGCGCACTAGCGAGCCGTAGGCGAAGTTTCCATCCCGCAGCGAGTACAGCAGCGGCTTCTCGCCCATGCGGTCGCGGGCCAGGTGGACCTTGCCGCCGCGCTTGTCCAGGATGGCGAAGGCGAACATGCCGCGCAGCCGCGCGAGCAGGCCCTCGATGCCCCAGGCCTGGTAGCCGCGCAGGATGAATTCGGTGTCGGAATGGGTGCGGAAGACGGCGCCGCCGGCTTCTAGTTCGGCCTTGCCGGCTTCCCAGTCGTAGACTTCGCCGTTGTAGCAGATCCAGACCTGGCCGTCGTCGCTGGCCATCGGCTGGTTGGCGGCCGGGCGCGGGTCGATGATGGCCAGGCGGGCATGCAGCATCGCGTTGTGGATGGCGTCATCGGCCGCCGGGGTCAGTTCCCCGTCCAGCAGCAACCGGCTGGCGTCGTCCGGACCGCGGCGATGCAACTCGTCCAGCATCGCTTGCGGGACGGCGGGGTTGACGGGAAGGCGCGAGAAAAAGCCGGCGATTCCACACATGATGACGGCGCTTCCAAATAGGCGAGGCGTCCTGAGACGCCTCGTTCGGGTTTTCGATGCCGCGCAGTATCCGGCGCGGCGGCGGACGGTGTCAAACCCTGCCCTGACGATGCAGGTCCGGCAACGCCAGCGAGACGATGCCCAAGAGCGGAAGGAAGGCGCACAGCTGGTAGACGAACTCGATGCCCCTGAGGTCGGCCAGTTCGCCCAACACCGCGGCGCCGATGCCGCCGATGCCGAAAGCGAAGCCGAAGAACATGCCGGATACCATGCCCACCTTGCCCGGCAGCAGTTCCTGAGCGTAGATCAGGATGGCCGGGAAGGCTGAAGCCAGGATGAAGCCGATGGGCAGCGACAGCGCGGCGGTCCAGAACAGATCGGCGTGCGGCAGCGCCAGCGCCAGCGGCGCCACGCCCAGGATGGAGAAGCCTATCACCCGTTTGCGGCCGATGGCGTCGCCGATCGGGCCGCCCAGCACCGTGCCGGCTGCCACCGCGAACAGAAACAGGAACAAGTAAAGTTGCGCCGACTGCACGCCCACTTGAAAGTGGTGGATCAGGTAGAAGGTGTAGTAGCTGGTGATGCTGGCCAGATAGAAGTGCTTGGAAAACACCAGCAGCAGCAACAGCAGCAGCGTCAGCTTGACCCGCGTCGGAGACAGGCCGGGCGGACTGACCGCGCCGGCCTTTTTCGCCTGGCGCTGCTGATGCGCGTACCACTGGCCGACGCGGAACAGCACGTACATCGCCAGCAGCGCGGCCAGGCCGAACCAGGCTACGCTGCGCTGGCCCAGCGGGATCACGATCAGCGCCGCCAGCAGCGGGCCGGTGGCGCTGCCGGCGTTGCCACCCACTTGGAAGATGGATTGGGCGAGACCGGGGCGGCCGCCCGAGGCCATCCGCGCCACCCGGGACGATTCCGGGTGGAAGATGGACGAGCCGGTGCCCACCAATGCGGCGGCCAGCAGCAGCAAGGGAAAACTGGAGGCGCTGGACAGCAACAGTAGGCCGATCAGCGTCGAACCCATGCCGAATACCAGCGAATAGGGCTGGGGGCGTTTGTCGGTATAAATGCCCACCAAGGGCTGCAGCAGCGAGGCGGTGCACTGATAGGTGAAGGTCATCAGCCCGATTTCGGCGAAGCTGAGGTGGTAATTGCCCTTCAGCAGCGGATACAGCGCCACCAGCAGCGACTGCAGCATGTCGTTGAGAAAGTGGGAAAAACTGATCGCGCCGAGCACGCGGAAGCGCGTGTCCTGCGCGGCGGCGAGTGAGGAACTGCTCGTGGTCATCGTGCGATACTCATTTCGGGTGGTAGGACCATGCTAGCAAGCACATTTCCGCCAGTCCTGCGAAAATGAGGCAATCATCTTATCGAAAGGGGCAGAGTGGACAGCCTGGAGCCGCAAGACGAATTCGACCTGGGCGTGGAGCCGGTAGTGGGCAAGCCGCGCGACTACCCGGCCGGCAAGGAAACCGAACGCCATCGCCATCCCACTGCCCAGCTCTTGTACGCGGTGGAGGGGCTGATGCTGGTCGGCACCGAGCGCGGCCAGTGGGTGGTGCCGCCGACGCGCGCCATCTGGCTGCCGATCGGCACCTGGCATCAGGTGAGCATGGTCAGCCCGGTGCGGATGCGCAGCATCTACGTGCGCGGCGACCGGCTGGAAGGCTTGCCTGCCGGCTGCTGCGTGCTGGAGGTGTCGCCGCTGCTGCGCGAGCTGATCGTCGCCGCGGTGGCGGCGGAGCGCCCCTGCGCGCCGGGCTCGCGCGACGAGAAGGTGATGGGCTTGCTGCTGGAGGAAATCGGCCGCGCGCCGGTGCTGCCGCTGTCGCTGCCGCAACCGTCGTCCGCCGCGCTGCGCCAGCTGTGCGATGTCTGGCTGGCACACCCGGACGACGCGCGCGGCGCGGCCGAATGGGCGCGCGAGCTGGCGCTGGACCCGCGCACGCTGCAGCGCCGCTTCCGCCGCGAAACCGGCCTCAGCTTCGGCCAGTGGCGGCGGCAGGCGCGGCTGATGCTGGCGCTGCAGCGGCTGGCTTGCGGCGACAGCGTGCTGAAGGTGGCGCTGGATTTGGGCTACGCCAGTCCCAGCGCCTTCGCCACCATGTTCAAGCGCGAGTTGGGCGCGCCGCCGAGCAGTTTCTTCGCCGCGTGATTGAGGCACGCTCAAGGTTGAGCCAGTCCGCGCCTGTGCCGGTTTTGCGCCCGCTCCGCGAACCTCTCCGTATCCGTCATGTTTCGGTCTGGCTGTGAGGGCAAGGCGGGAAGGATATGTTGATGCAGCTTTATGCAGAGGAGAGGCGGGAGAAGCGCCGAAGTGCTCCGCGGAGCGTTTGGCCATGCTGGAAAGTCGCGGGGCCAGGCGTGGCGCAGGATGGTGGTCGATGCTGTGGGCGGGGAATAGGCGGGCTTGCGGGGCGGAGAGAGCCCCGCGCGCGTTTCTTTGCGGGATGGGAACTCGATTCTCGGGGTTTATCGTTGCTGTTTGGCGAAGCGCCCGAGCTCGTCCAGCCGGCAATGCATGATCGCGTCGTAGGCCGCCATGATGTCGTCCATCCGCCAATCCCACCACTGGAGTTCCAGAAGTCTTTGTATGGTTGGATCGTCGAATCTTTTTCTTATGATTTTGGCTGGATTGCCCGCGACGATCGCATACGGCGGCACGTCTTTGGTCACCACCGAGCGCGCGCCGACGATGGCGCCATCTCCTATCTTCACGCCAGGCAGAACCAGCGCATCGTAGCCGACCCAAACATCGTTGCCGATTTCGGTATCTCCGTAAGTCTTGTGGTAATGCTCCGGGCCGGGGTCGATATCGGCGAAACTTTTGACCTCCGGGTTGTACAAGTGATTCCAGAACAAGGGATAGGCGGTGAAGGAGTTGATCGGATGCACCGAACCGGACATTGCGAATTTGCATTTGTTGGCTAGGCAGCAGAACTTGCCGATCCGCAATCTGGTGCCGTTGGTCGGGAAGTACAAGACGTTGGTGTTTTCGAAATCTTCCGGATTTTCGTCGGTGAAACTGGCGTCGTAATAGGTGTAATCGCCGATTTCGATGAAGTCTTTGGTGATGAAGTGCTTCAGGAAGGCTATCTTTTTCCACTCGGACAGATTTCCATGCTCGTCTTTCGCCAATAAGTATTTGTTTTCGGTGCTGAGCATTGGGTCTCCTTTTTGGGCCGCGCGCCGTTCTGCCGCGGTTTGTCGGCGAGATGGGGAGGCAGGCTGGGGACGGCGCGCCGCGCCCTCCGGCGGCCTCGCGTCGAAATGTTGGATGAGTGTGTTTCGAGGGCGGCCCGGGAGCAGAGGTTCCCTGCGATATGGCAGTCCATTTCGGATGCGGCGCGCGGGCAAGGTCTGAAGGCTTTGGGGGGCGTCACCCTGGCGAGGAGGCGCGCCATATCTTGTGTCCGCGGAGCGGATGCCATAGATACAAAGCGCCGTCACTTCAATTTAAATCAAGCGGATCCGCTCAACTGGGCCGCAGTTAATGGGGACCACCTACATCATCTTCCCGCCAACCTCACCGCCAACTCCCCCAACCGCTTCCCCTGCGCCAATGCCAGCGCCTTCTCATGCTCGCTGATCGGCCGGTCGCTTTGCGGCCCGGCCAGGTGGCTGACGCCGTACGGCGTGCCGCCGGTCTGGGTGGCGAGCAGCGCGGCTTCGGAATAGGGCAGGCCGGCGATGACCATGCCGTGGTGCAGCAGCGGAATCATCATCGTCAGCAGCGTGGCCTCCTGGCCGCCGTGCAGCGACGAGGTGCTGGTGAACACGCAGGCGGGCTTGCCGGCCAGCGTGCCCTGCATCCATTCGCCACCGGTGCCGTCGATGAAATACTTCATCGCCGAGGCCATATTGCCGAAGCGGGTGGGGCTGCCCAGCGCCAGGCCGGCGCAATCCACCAGGTCCTGCCGCTCGACATAGGGCGCGCCGCTGTCGGGGATGGCCGGCTCCACCGCCTCGCTGACGGCGGAAATTTTGGGCACGGTGCGCAGCCGCGCCTGGCAGCCGGGCACGCTGTCCACGCCGCGGGCGATCAGCCGGGCCAGTTCGCGGGTGGCGCCGTGCTGGCTGTAATACAGCACCAGGATGTCTAGCATGTTGACCTCTATTCGGGATTCGATCGCCGCATGATAGGGCAAAGCGACGCCTCTTGCCTCCCTTGCTTCGCGGCGGCTTTGGCTTTACCTTTGCCGCCATGCAAGTCCAACGCCTAGAACCCTATTTCGGCTTCGCCCGTTTCATCGCGCGCCGCATGAGCTGCCTGCGCGTGCTGCAGATTTCGGGCAGCCTGACCTTCACCACGCTGCTGGCGCTGGTGCCGCTGTTCACCATCGCGCTGTCGGTGATTTCGGCGTTTCCGGTGTTTTCCGACTACAGCACCCGCTTCAAGATCATGCTGTTGTCCACGCTGGTGCCGGAGTTCGCCGGCAAGGTGATCACCGTCTACATGCGCCAGTTCGCGGACAACGCGGAAAAGCTCACCGCCGCCGGCATCGTGATGCTGGGCGTCACCGCGCTGATGCTGATGTCCACCATCGAGCGCACTTTCAACGCGATCTGGGGCGTGCGCCGCGGCCGGCCGTGGCTGCAGCAGAGCATGGTGTACTGGACGGTGCTGACGCTGGGTCCGCTGGTGCTGGGCGGCAGCCTGCTGTCCTGGCGCTGGCTGTTCCGCGTCACCCGCTTCGAGAAGAACCTGCCGCTGCTGGCGGGGCTGGTGGAGACCGGCGGCACCATCGTGCTGACCGCGCTGGTGCTGTCGCTGCTGTACCGCATCGTGCCCAACCGCTTCGTGCCGATCAAGCACGCCATCGTCGGCGCGCTGGCGACTGCGGTGCTGTTGGAGCTCACCAAGGCCGGCTTCGGCTTCTACATCGGCCAGGTGGCGAGCTACCAGCTGGTGTACGGGGCTTTCGCCAGCATTCCCATCTTCCTGCTGTGGGTGTATTGCCTGTGGCTGGTGGTGCTGGGCGGCGCGGTGTTCACGTCGGCGCTGTCTTATTGGGAAGGCGACGCCTGGCGCCGCCGCAACGAGCCGCACCGCCGCTTTCAGGACGCGCTGGAGGTGCTGTTGCTGCTGGACGCGGCTCAGGAGCGCGGCGAGGCGATGACGCCGCGCCGGCTGCGGCAGCAGGTGAAGGTGGGCTACGACGAGTTGGGCCTGGTGCTGGACCGGCTGGCGCAGCGCGGCTATGTGCAGAAGGGCGGCGGCGACGCCTGGGTGCTGATGCGCCGGGCATCGGCGATCAACCTGTCCGATTTGTTCCAGATTTTCGTCTATCGGCGCGATCCCGGCTGCGGCGACGCGCTGGACGCGACGCTGGCCGAGCTGCTGGGGCCGCTGACCGATCAGCTGCAGGCGGTGACGGTGGCGGATTTGGCGCGGCGCGTCGGCCGGAAGTAATCGGCATTGTCGTAGAAGGCCGGGCTCTCGTTGTCCGGCCACCAGCCCGGAATGCCCAACAGCGGCAGCGGGCACAGCGCGCGTGGGCTGGCGAGAAAGGCGTCGTCATCCAGCCGCGCGGCCAGCTCCGCGTCCAGCCTGGCGGTCTGCTCGTCCTCGTCGCGTCCGAAGAAATCCTCCTCCACGTCCACGATCAGCGCCTTGCCGCACCAGCCTATATGCGGCGCCAGCCCGGTTTCCATCAGCGCATGGCCCAGCGTGAACGCGGCGATGCGCCGGCCCCAGTCCCGCCGGCGCGCAAGAAACAGCTCATGCCAGCGCATATCGTCCAGCGTCCGGCCCAGCAAGGAGTCGGAGACGGCGACGATGACGCCGCATTCGTCGAACAAGGTGGCGGCGTCGCGCAGCGGACCGCGTTTGGCCTCGCCGCGGGCGATGGCCCGGATGTGGCGGCGGTTCAGCGCCGCCTTGGCCTGCGGCCAGGCCAGCCAGGCCAGCGCGTTGAACCAGTCGTGCCAGTTGCCGGCGCGGGTGGGCACCTCGCCGGTATCGCCGATATGGGTCTCATAGTAGGCGTCCGGCTCCAGTCCCAGGACGAAGCGCAGTCCGAGCGGCAACGGCGCGCGCCGGGCGCGCGCCGCCGCCAGCAGCGCGTCGTAGCCAGCCTGGTCCGGCCAGTCTGCGAGGACGGGGACGACGCTTCGAACGGGGCGGTACAGCGGGTGCGTCAGGTAGTCGGTATGCCAGCGGTTCACAAGGAGGGCGGATGCGTTGGAAACCGGCATTCTAGCTGGAAAGGGCGAGCGCCGCGCCGCAAACGCGGTTGCGGCCGCCGCGTTTGGCGCGGTACAGCTGGCGGTCGGCGCGGCCCAGCACCTCGTCGATGCCGGACTCTTCCGGCTGGCGCTCGGCGATGCCGATGCTGACGGTGTAACCCAGCAGGCCGCCAGCAGTGTCCAGCCGGGCGGCTCCGGCCAGGCCGCGCAGCCGTTCCGCCACCAGCAGCGCGGCGTCCATACCGGTTTCCGGCAGCACCGCGGCGAACTCTTCTCCGCCCAGCCGGCCGCACAGGTCGCTGGCGCGCAGCACCTCGCGGCATACCTGGGAGAAGTGGCGTATCACTTCGTCGCCGACGGCGTGGCCGTATTGATCGTTGATGTCCTTGAAGCGGTCCAGATCCATCATCAGCACCGTCACCGCCCCGCCGTGGCGGCGGCTGCGCTCGATCTCGCGGTCGGCCAGCTCGATGAATTGGCGGCGGTTGTTCAGCTCAGTCAGCCCGTCCTGGGTGGCCAGCCGGTACAGCTGCCTTTCGTGGCCGTCGCGCTGCAGCGCGATGGCGATGATGCGGGTGATGCGCAGCGCCAGCGCCAGCTCTTCCGGCAAGGGGCCCCGCGGCTCGCGGTAATAGGTGGCCAGCGTGCCCAGCAGCTGGCTGTCGCTGGAGAAAATGGGAATGGACCAGCAGGCGCGCAGGCCGAAAGGGCGCACCCGGTCCAGCGCGTGGGCCCACAAGGGGCTGTTCAGGATGTCGTCGACGACGATGGCGCGCTTCCAGTGGGCGGCGCTGCCGCAGGAGCCGACGCTGGGGCCGACCGCCACGCGCTCGGACAGCTTGCGGTAGGCCGGCGGCAGGCTCATGCCGGCGGCGAAGCGCAGCGCTTGCCCATTCTCTTCCAGCAGCAGCACGCTGCACATGCCGCCGGGCTGCTGCGACTCCATCATCTGGCAGATCTGCTCCAGCGTCTGCGGCAGCGGATGGTTGCCGGCTATCATTTCCAGCACCTCGTTTTCCTCGGCCAGCAGCCGTTCTCCCTGGCGGGTGGCGGTGACGTCGCGGTCCACCGACAGGATGGACTTGAGCATGCCGGCGCTGTCGAACTCCGGGAACAGGCGGATCTCGAAAATATGGCGTTGCTGGCGGTGCTGCAGCTCCAGTTCGAAGCGGCGCGCCTCCCAGTTGTTGATCAACAGCTGGCACTCCTGCTCGAAGCGGTCGCTGGCATCGTCCGACCAGCCTTTCTGGCGCGGCGTCTTGCCCAGGTGCTCGTCCAGAGGCAGTTCGGAGAAGCGGCTGACGCTGCGGTTGATGAACAGGCAGCGCAGCTCCAGATCGTAGCGGGCGATGATGTCTTCGGCGTTTTCCACCAGGGTGCGGAATTGCTGCTCGCGCTGCAGCATCGCCGCCTCGTCGTGCTTGCGGGCGGTGATCACCCGGCAGATGGCGGTGAGCCGCTGCACCTTGCCGTTGCGCCAAGCCGGCTGCAGGTTCATTTCCAGCCATTCCCAATGGCCGCTGTGGTGGCGGATGCGCATCTCGTAGCCGGTTTCCGGGTTGCCGGGCGGGTGCAGCAGCAGATTGGAGAACAGTTGGCGGTCTTCGGGGTGCAGCAGCATCAGCCAACGCGCGCAGTTCATGCCGCGGGTGTGGGCGGGCAGGCCCAGCAGCCGCTGCAGGGTGTGGACGCTGCCGCGAACGTATTGCTGGGTCAGATCGAACTCCAGCAACCCCAGGCAAGCGTCCTGCAGCGTGGCGCGGGCCTTGCGCCGCTGCTCGCGGCCGTACAGCCATAACGCGCCGCAGCCCATGGCCAGCAGCCAGCCTGTCTGGCCCAGCCATTGCGCGTGGCGGCCGGCCGCCATCGCCGACAAGGGAACGGACAGCAGCAAGGGCAAGCAGACCAGCGCGGCGAGGGCGGGCCGGCGGGCAAAGGGACGGAGAATCAAACAGCGCTCCAGGGCGACGAAGGTGAGTCGAAACGGGAATTTTGACACTTGCGGCCGGATGCGCCGCAGGCGGCGGCGCGAAGCCGCGCTTTGGCGTCGTATTTACGCAACAAATACAGTATGCTTGGGTGCTAACGACAAGCCTGCCGCACGATGCGCGGACAGGCCGGCAACAGGCCTCAGGCGTGGAGTGTGCAATGGAATTCTTCCCGATATTTCTCAAGCTGCGGCAGCAGCCCTGTCTGGTGGTGGGCGGCGGCGAAGTGGCGCTGCGCAAGGCGCGCTTGCTGCTGGCGGCGGGCGCCGCGCTGAAGGTGGCGGCGCCGGAGCTGGCGCCGGAGCTGGCCGAGCTGGCCGCCGCCGGCGAGCTGGAGCATCTGCCGCGGCGCTACGAGCCGGCGATGCTGGACGGGCTGCGGTTGGCGGTGGCCGCCACCGACGACGCCGACACCAACCGCCGGGTGGCCGCCGATGCCGAGGCGCGCGGCGTGCTGGTGAACGTGGTGGACGACGCCGAATCCTCGCGCTACATCAGTCCGGCGGTCATCGACCGCTCGCCCTTGATGGTCGCGGTGGCCAGCGGGGGCAGCGTGCCGGTGCTGGCGCGCTCGATCCGCGCGCGGCTGGAAAGCCTGATTCCGGCCGGCTACGGCAGGCTGGCGCGCTTCGGCGCCTCGTTCCGCGACGCGGTCAAGGCGCGTTTTCCCGACGTCGACGCTCGTCGCCGCTTCTGGGAGACGGCGCTGGAAGGCCCGCTGGCCGACATGGTGATGAACGGAGACGAAGAGGCGGCGCGAGCCGAGATGGCGCGCCGCATCGCGACGGACGCCCCCGACCGCGCCGGCGCGGTCTATCTGGTGGGCGCCGGCCCCGGCAATCCCGATCTGCTGACCTTCCGCGCGCTGCGGCTGATGCAGCAGGCCGACGTGGTGTTGTACGACAAACTGGTGGCACCGGAGCTGCTGCAGCTGGTGCGGCGCGACGCGGAGCGGATTTACGTGGGCAAGGCGCGCGCCAACCATGCGTTGCCGCAGGACGACATCAACCAGTTGCTGGTGGATCTGGCCCGCCAGGGCAAACGGGTGCTCAGGCTCAAGGGCGGCGATCCGTTCACCTTCGGCCGCGGCGGCGAGGAGATCGCCACCCTGGCGGAGCAGGGCATCGCCTTCGAGGTGGTGCCCGGCATCACCTCGGCCAGCGGCGCGGCGGCCTATGCCGGCATTCCGCTGACTCATCGCGATTACGCGCAGTCGGTGACTTTCGTCACCGGCCACAAGCAGGACGGCAGCATGGATCTGGACTGGCAGGCGTTGACCCGGCCGCAGCAGACCGTGGTGGTGTACATGGGGGTATCCACCGCAGCCGAGCTGTGCCAGGCCTTCGTCGACAACGGCCGCGCCGCGGCCACGCCGGCGGCGGCGGTGGAGTGGGCCACCACCGACAGGCAGCGCACGGTGTGCGGCACTTTGGCCACGCTGCCCGGTCTGATGGCTTCGCACGGCATCGCGTCGCCGGCGCTGATCATCGTCGGAGAAGTGGTGGAATTGGCGGACAAGCTGGCCTGGTACCGCCGCAGCGAGAATTCAGCTGTTACAATTCAGGAAGATTGATTTCGCGGATGCGCGGCGCGCCGGTTGGTTCGGCGTCGCCGCGCGGTTCAAATCAAGCGGCTGGATTCGTCCGGCCCACCAATTCGAAGACTCGGGCATGGTAGGTGTTCTGATAATTGCACATGGGGACCTGGGACGCAGCCTGGCTGATTGCGCCAAGCACATCCTGGGCCGAGAGCCGGACAATCTGGCTGTGATGGCGGTGGACAAGACCGAAGACCCGGAGCGCAAGCTGGCCGAAGCGCAGGGACTGGTGGACAAGCTGGAGCAGGGCGAGGGCGTGGTGGTGCTGACCGACATGTACGGCGGCACGCCATCGAACATCGCCAGCCGGCTGATCCGGCCGGGCCGCGTCGAGGCGGTGGCCGGCGCCAGTCTGCCCATGCTGGTGCGCGCGCTGTGCTACAGCAGCCAGCCGCTCGAAATCGTCGTCAGCAAGGCGATCACCGGCGGGCTGGAAGGTGTGCTTTATATAATCCCGGGGGAAGGTAATGCTGCGATCTGAAGTCGAAATCATCAACAAGCTGGGGCTGCACGCGCGCGCGTCGAGCAAGTTCACCCAACTGGCCAGCCGCTACAAGAGCGATATTTTCATCTCCCGCAACAACCGCCGGGTCAACGGCAAGAGCATCATGGGCGTGATGATGCTGGCGGCGGCCAAGGGCGCCAAGGTGGAGCTGGAGATCAGCGGCGAGGATGAACAGCAGGCGCTGGAGGCGCTGACCGCGCTGATCAACAACCGCTTCGACGAGGCGGAGTAAGACGTAACGGGACGGGAGGCCGGTTTCCTCCGGCTTTCAGGGAGCCCGCTTGGGGCTGTCGACCGTAACGCGCAGACCACTGGCCGCATCAGCGGAAAGCGTGGGCGGAGCGGCGCCTCCGGGTGGAGACAATGGCAGGCACAGCATAATAAAACCGGCCTGCCCGGGAGGGGGCAATGAGCATCATCCTGCATGGGGTGGCCATCGGCGGCGGCATCGCCATCGGCCGGGCCCACCTGATTTCGCGCAGCATGGACGATGTTGCGCACTATCTGCTGGACGACGACGACGTCCCGGCGGAAAAGACGCGCTTCGACGAAGCGGTGAAAGCCACGCGCAAGGAACTGGAAATGCTGTGGGGCAGCATCCCGGAGAACGCGCCGGCCGAGCTGGGCGCCTTTCTGTCGCTGCACATCATGCTGCTGGGCGACGTCACCATCTCGCGCGAACCGCGCGAAATCATCGAAAAGCAGCATTGCAACGCCGAATGGGCGCTGAAGCTGCAGTGCGACCACCTGGTCGAACAGTTCGACGCCATCGAAGAGGATTATCTGCGCGAGCGCAAGAACGACGTGCTGCAGGTGATCGAGCGCATCTTCAACAATCTGGACGGCGACGCGCCGCAACTGCCGGCGCCGGAGGATCTGGTCGAGGACCATATCCTGATCGCGCACGACCTGTCGCCGGCGGACATGGTCTATTTCAAGGATTCCAACTTCGCCGCCTTCATCACCGATGTCGGCGGCGCCACTTCGCATACCGCCATCCTGGGCCGCAGCCTGGACCTGCCGTCGGTGATCGCGCTGCACCACGCGCGCGAGCTGATCCGCCAGGACGAGATGATCGTCATCGATGGCGAGCAGGGCGTGGTGATCATCAATCCGGACGCGCTGGTGTTGGCCGAGTATCGCCGCCGCCTGCGCGCCTGGCGCGGCGCGCGGCGCAAGCTATCGTCCATCCGCAAGTCCAACGCCGTCACCCGCGACGGCTCCGTGATCGAGCTGTTGGCCAATATCGAGCGGCCGCAGGATGTGGAGGAGGTGCGCGAGTCCGGCGTGGTGGGCATTGGTCTGTTCCGCAGCGAATTCCTGTTTCTGGGGCGCGACACGCTGCCCACCGAGGATGAGCAATTCGAAGCCTACCGCCATGTGGCGACCGCGATGAAGGGGATGCCGGTCACCATCCGCACCATGGACCTGGGCGCGGACAAGAGTCCGAAGTGGCTGAACCATTGCCAGGCGGAGAACCCGGCGCTGGGCTTGACCGGCATCCGGCTGTGCCTGGCCGAGCCCTTGATGTTCCGCGCCCAGCTGAGGGCGCTGCTGCGCGCCTCGGTGCATGGCCGGATACGGGTGCTGTTCCCGATGCTGAACTCGCTGCCGGAATTGAGGCAGGCGATCGCCCAGTTCGAGTACGCCAAGGAAGAGCTGCGCGACGAGGGCATAGGCTACGCCGACGACGTGGAAGTCGGCGCGATGATAGAAATCCCGTCGGCGGCGCTGGTGGCCGGCAGCCTGGCCAAGCACGTGGATTTTCTGTCCATCGGCACCAACGACCTGATCCAGTACACGCTGGCGATAGACCGCAACGACGACACCGTCAGCCATTTGTACGATCCTATCCACCCGGCTGTGCTGAAGCTGATCCTGCATACCATCAAGACCGGCATCAAGGCCAATCTGCCGGTGTCGGTGTGCGGCGAAATGGCCGGAGACGCCAGGCTGACCCGGCTGCTGCTGGGCATGGGGCTGCGCAAGTTCTCGATGCATCCGGCCAATCTGCTGTCGGTCAAGCAGCGGGTGCTGACCAGCCATCTGGACGAAATCGCGCCGATCGCGGCGCGCATGCTCAGATCGGAAGACCCTGATAAAATAGCCGATTTGTTACAACTGCTGAATGCAGAGCCGGGTGACTAGCCCGGCTTTTTCAATCCATGCTGAACGATCCTGTCGATTTATCCCAAGTCCGCCGCGCGCTGGTGATCAAGCTGCGCCATCATGGCGACGTGTTGCTGGCCTCGCCGGTGTTTTCCGCGCTGAGGGCCGCTGCGCCGCATGTGGAAATCGACGCGCTGGTCTACCACGATACCCGCGAGATGCTGAGCCTGCATCCCGCCATCAGCCAGCTGCATACGATAGACCGCGGCTGGAAAAAGTTGGGGCCGCTGGGGCAACTGCGCGCGGAGTGGGGACTGTTATCCCGCCTGAAGGCGCGCGGTTACGACCTGGTGGTCACGTTGACCGAGCATAATCGCGGCGCCTGGCTGGTCAGGCTGCTCAAGCCGCGCTGGTCGGTGGGGCCGCACGGTCCGTATGGCCGCTTCTTCAAGAAAAGCTTCAGCCGTCGCTATCTGCAGGTGCCGGGCAACCGCCGCCACACCATAGAAATCCATCTGGACGCCTTGCGCCGAATCGGCGTTTACCCGGCCGAGGCGCAGCGGGAGCTGACGCTGGTGCCGGGCGCCAATGCCGAGGAGACGCTGCGCGCCAAGCTTGCCGAGCGAGGGCTGGAGGCGGGGCGCTACATCCTGGTGCATCCGACTTCGCGCTGGTCGTTCAAGAGCTGGCCGGCGGACAGGATGGCCGCCCTGATCGACGCCTTGACGGCGCGCGGGGAGACGGTGGTCTTGTCCGCGGCGCCCAGCCGGGAGGAACTGGCGATGGTGGCCGACATCGAGAGCCGCTTGGCGAGGCCGGTAGCCAGCTTGGCCGGGCTGCTCAGCCTGAAGGAGCTGGCGGCCGCCATCGATCAGGCTAGTCTGTATATCGGCGTGGATTCGGTGCCCATGCATATCGCCTCGGCGATGAAGACGCCTTGCGTGGCGCTGTTCGGCCCGTCCGGCGACATCGAATGGGGGCCGTGGCAGGTGCTGCACCGCGTCGTGACCGAACCGATGCCCTGTCGCCCATGCGGCAATGCCGGCTGCGGCGGCGGCTGGCAGAGCGAGTGCCTGCAGCGCATTCCGGTGGCGCGGGTGCTGGCGGCGGTGGACGCGTTGCAAAAGGAAACATAATGAAACGCCTGGCCATCGTCCGGCAGAAGTACAATCCAGCCGGCGGCGCCGAGCGCATCGTCAGCGCCATCTTGCGTCAGTTGCGCGGCGGCGGCGGTCTGCGTCCGCTGCTGATCACCCGTAATTGGGAGGCGGTGGACGGCATCGAGGCCGCGCGGGTCAAGCCGTTCTATCTGGGCAGCGTCTGGCGCGACTGGGGATTCGCCCGCGCGGCGCGGCGCGCCTGGCGCGAGGCGGGGGCCGATCTGGTCCAGTCGCACGAACGCATTCCCGGCTGCGACATTTTCCGCGCGGGAGACGGCGTGCATGCGGCCTGGCTGGAGGCCCGGCTGGAAGGGAAGACCTGGCTGGCGCGGCTGGCGACGTTTTGCAATCCCTACCACCACTACATGCTGCGCACCGAGCGGGCGATGTTCCTGCACCCATCGCTGCGGGCGGTGATTTGCAATTCAGAGCTGGTGCGCAATGACGTGACGCGTCGTTTCGGCGTGCCGGCCGCGCGCTGCGAAGTGATCTACAACGGCGTGGACAGCGCGTTTTTCCATCCGCGGGAGGCGCGGCGAACACGCGCAGAACTGCGCGAGCGATATGGCATCGAACAGGATGCGCCGGTGCTGGTCTACGTGGGCTCAGGTTTCGAGCGCAAAGGCGTCGCGCAGGCGCTGAATGCGATAGCAGCGCATCCCTCCGTGCGGCTCGTGGTGGTGGGAGGCGACAAGAAGCTGGCGCGTTATCGTCGGCTGGCCGAGACGCTGGGCATAGGCGGACGTGTCCGCTTCGTCGGGCCGCAGCGCGATGTGCGCGGATTTTACGGCATGGCCGACGGATTCATTCTGCCTACCCTGTACGAGCCTTTCGGCTCGGTAGTGGCGGAGGCGATGGCGTGCGGGCTGCCGGTGTTGACCAGCGCGCGCTGCGGTGGCGCCGAACTGCTGGAAGAAGGGGAAACCGGCTGGGTGGCGCCTGCGCTGGACGCCGGCCATTGGCAGCGCAATGTCGCTTCCTGGCTGGCGTCTCGGGGGCGCTGGAGCGAAATGGGCGACCGCGCGCGCGCGCGGGTGGAAGCCCTGAGCGAAGAGAGTATGGTTGCGCAGATGCTGGCCTTGTATCGGCGTCTGCTGTCGGAACGGGAAGGCCGCCGCTGAGCGGCGGCGAGAAGGATGGAGAGTGTGAAATGAGGCCTGGACGTTTTCCCGGCCGCTTACTGATTTTCGCCGCGTTGCTGTGCCGGCTGCCATGGCAATGGCTGCGGCGCAAACCAAAGCCGGAAGCGGTGGAGCGGGTGCTGATCCTGCACCAGTTCTTGCTGGGCGACGCGCTGATGGCGACCAGCCTGCTGGCCAAGGCTCGCCAGCGATTTCCGAATGCCGATATCGCGCTGGCCTGCCCGCCGGGCCAGGCCGAGCTGTATGAAAGCCGCCCATACGGTATCCGGCCCTTGCCCTGGCATCCGCGCGATTTCGCTTCCATACGCCGCTTGTTCGCCGAGCGGCGGTTCGACATCGCCTACCTGATGGGCGAAAACCGGCTGAGCTTTCTGGCGAGGGCGATGGGGGCGCGCTGGATCGTCGGTTTCGCCGGAGAGACGCCGCGCTACAAGAACTGGCTGGTGGACGAGGCGGTGCCGTATGCCGATCAGCCGGAAGCCTGGACCGATACGGCGGGCAGGCTGGTCGACGGTCCCGAGCCCAGGCCGTTCCGCCTCACGGACTGGCCGCTGGGGGAGGCGTCGCTGCCGACGCTGCCTGCGCGTTATGTGGTGCTGCATGTCGGAGCCAGCTCGGCCACGCGGTTCTGGCCGGCCGACTCATGGCGGCAGGTGGCGCGGCAAGCGCGTAGCCTGGGGGCGACGGTGGTCTGGTCTTGCGGCCCAGGCGAGCAGCGTTTGATCGACGAACTGGCGCCGCAGCCGGGCGATAGGGTCTTCGCCGGCTCCCTGTCCCTGGTCCAGTTGCGCGCGGCGCTGGCCGGCGCCAGCGCCTGCGTCTGCCCCGATACCGGCATCGCGCACCTGGCCAAGGTGGCGGGCTGTCCATTGATCATGTTGTTCGGTCCGGGCAGCGAAATGCTGTTCGGCGGCAGCCGATTTTTTGCGGAGCATGTCTGTGTCGGAGTCGGGCCCAGCCTGTTTCCGTGCCGCAACCAACGCAGCGTGCATTATAGGGAAGTCGATTGGGCGCTGCGCTGTTTCAGGCAGGCGGGCTCCGAAGAGGGACGTTGCCGTTTGCCGCAATGCATGGCGGCGGTAGCGGCTGCCGAGGTTATCAAGCATCTGGAAGGTCTGTTGAATGTGGGGTCTTAAGCAAGAGCCGTTTGCAGCGGGCGTGTTGTCGCTGTTGTTCGTGGTTTTTCTGTCATTGGCGAATGTGTCGCATACGATCGCGCTGCGCTATGTCATCCTGGCGATATTGTTGCTGATGGCTGGTTCGCAGTGGCTGCAGTGGCCCGCGTGCAAGGCAGTGTTTAAAGAGCGGATAGTTCCGGTGTCGCTGTTGTCGGCGCTGCTGGCTTTCGCCGTGGCGCATAGCTTGTCGCTGTCGTTGTGGCGGGAGGAGTCATTGGGAGAGGTGTATAGCCAGTTGCTGATCGGCGGTTTGTGGTTCGGTGTCGGCCTGGTATTGTTCCGTCGCCCCAGGATGGGATCGATACTCGATTTGACCATCGTAGCGGGGGTGCTGATCGCTGCCACAGAGTTCTCGTACGGGCTTTATACCTATTGCAGCACCGGTTATTGGCCATACATGAAAGCCTTTACCACGGCGACCAAGCTCGAGTTCACATTCTTCATGAACTTCGTGCTGGCGTTCATTGTGGCCATCTTGTGTTTTGGCCATCGGCAACGCATCAGCCGCCTGCCACGTTGGTTTTTGTTGGCGGCAGCCGTCTTGATCCTGTTCGTCAGCCTGTGCGCGGGCGCACGCAACGGCATGATCGGGATGGTTTACCTGATGTTGTCGATGTTGTTCGTCTACATGGTATTCGAAGGGATCGAGTTTGGCTGGCGCAAGGCTGTGGCGTTATTCGCTGTGGTTGTGATAGGCGTTGGCGGCATGGCGGCTTATGCGGTGAAGAAGGACGAGCGCAATGCGCTGTTCATGGCCTCAGCGCAGGCTGGATGGGACTATTCGGCTACCAAGGCATGGTTGCGCATGGAGCCCTACCCCATGATCAGCCCAGGCGTCATGGTGGATGCCTCTGCCTATGAGCGGGTGGCTTGGATACACAGCGGTTTGGATCTGATCGCTGCGAAGCCCGCCGGCTACGGTTATAGCCGGGATGCCTTCCGTTTGGCGTTGGCAGAGACCGGGCGCCCGAATCAGGTTGGCCATAGCCATAGCGGCTTCATCGATTTGGGCCTGGGCTTGGGCGTCGCTGGCATTCTGCTGTGGGTCGCTTTTTGCGGCAGTCTGATCTTTATTGGCTTTCAGGGGTTCAAGCAAAGACGCGATGTGCTTGGTCTGGTACTGATGTTGATCACTTGCGGCTTCCTGGGGCGGATGATGCTGGAGAGCGTGTTTCGCGACCATATGCTGCATATCTTCCTGTTCACCAGCGCAGCGTTGTTGGCGGAGATGAGCCGTCGTCGGGAAGAGGGCGACAGAAGCTGAACTCGCTCTCCTGGCCAGGCATGAGGCGACGGCGGTCTTCAGGGATGCTGCCGAGGTACTCGATGGAGGCCTGGCCCATGAGCGCAGCCGGTTTGTTGGCGGAAGGCGGTGGCGTTGATACGTTGTCGCTGCGGAGGGCGTCCGTCCATCATCGGCTTGATGTGATTGGGCCATAGGCAGTTGCGATCGCCGCGGATTTCCGCTCCGCGACGGAATATGAATTAACAGCATATCGGGGTTGGCGGAAGTGCCGCCACAAGGAGGCGCATGACGAAGAGCGGTTTCAAGGATAGCTGGGCCATTTACCGGCGTTTGCTGGGTTATCTGCTGGGCTATTGGAAGGTGCTGTTGCTGTCCATTCTTTCGATGTCGGTGGCGGCGCTGACCGAGCCCGCGGTCGCCAAGCTGCTCAAGCCGCTGATAGACGGAGGCTTCGTCAACAAGGATCCGCAGGTGATCCTGTGGGTGCCCTTGGCCATCATCGGCATTTACCTGATCCGCGGCGTGGCCGGCTTCATCAATGAATACACCGCCAGTTGGCTGACCGGGCAGCTGGTGCAGCGGTTGCGGCAGCAGATGTTCGCCAAGCTGGTGCGTTTGCCGGCGCGCTATTACGACGAAAACCAATCCGGGCGGCTGATGTCCCGCATCACCAATGACGTGAACCAAGTGACCGAGGCGGGTTTCAACGTGATCACCGTCACGGTCAGGGATGGCCTGACCGCGCTGGGCATGTTGGGCCTGATGCTGACCACCGACTGGCAACTGACGCTGATCTGCCTTTTGGTGATGCCGGGCGTCACCTACTGCATGCGATTGGTCGGCAAGCGGCTGCGCGGCTTGGCGCGCCAGAACCAGCAGCATATGGCCCAGATGACCCAGGTGCTGGCGGAAAGCATACAGTGCCAGCGGGCGATCAAGGTGTATGGCGGCCAAGAGCGGGAAACGGCGCGCTTCGACGAGACCGCGGCTTCGGTGCGGCGCAATCAGGTCAAGCAGAGCGCGGCCAGCGCGGCCAATACCGGCGTGACCCAGTTGATGATCGCCTGCGCGCTGGCGGCCATCTTGTATTTCGCCGGCCTGCGCGCTCAGCATGGCGCGTTGACAGCCGGCGATTTCATGGTGTTCCTGACCGCGATGCTGGGCCTGTTCGCGCCGGTGAAGCGGATTTCCAGCGTGTCGCAGGCGATGCAGCGAGGGCTGGCCGCGGCGGAGTCGGTGTTCGCCTTCATCGACGAACCGGGAGAACCGGACGATGGCGTCCGCGATTTGGGGGCAAGCAAGGGGCAGTTGAGCTTCGATGGCGTCAGCTTCGCCTACCCTAATGTAGACGCGCCGGCGTTGTCCGATATCGATCTGGTGATCCAGCCCGGCGAGACCGTGGCGCTGGTGGGGTCCTCTGGCAGCGGCAAGACCACGCTGGCCAGCCTGGTGCCGCGCTTTTACGAGCCATCCGTCGGCCGTTTGCTGCTGGATGGCGTGTCCTTGACTGACATCCCGCTGCATCAGCTGAGGGACGGCATCGCGCTGGTAAGCCAGCAGGTGGAACTATTCAACGATACCGTGGCAGCCAATATCGCCTATGGCCGGAGCAGCGCGTCGCGAGAGGAGATCATCGAGGCGGCCCGGGCGGCGAATGCCTGGGAGTTCATCGAGGCCCTGCCAGAGGGCCTGGAGACGGTCATCGGCGAAAACGGCACTCGGCTGTCCGGCGGCCAGCGCCAGCGCTTGGCCATCGCGCGGGCATTGTTGAAGAATGCCCCCTTGCTGATCTTGGACGAGGCGACATCGGCGCTGGATACCCAGTCAGAGCGATTGGTGCAGGCGGCGCTGGAGAACCTGATGAAGAACCGCACCACCATCGTGATCGCGCACCGGCTATCCACCATCGAGAACGCCAGCCGTATCGTGGTGATGCATCAGGGCCGGTTGGTGGAGCAAGGCCGGCACGATGAACTGCTGGCCATGGGGGGCATGTATGCCCGCCTGCACAGCCTGCAATTCAGCGAGCCTCAGGCGGACTGAGTTTCGCGCGGGAGCGAAGACAAGACAAGGCCGCCTTTCGGCGGCCTTGTTTCATTCGCAGGCAAGGTTCAGGGTTTGGCGAACAGGGGCTCCTGCGGCGCCAGTTCGCGACCGTTTTCGCGTATCGTGTGCCAGACGGCCTGTCCCTGCACCTGAGGGTGCACGTCGCGGGCCAGCGACACGTAGGCCTTGCTGTCGCCCGCGCTGGAGTAAGCGCGGAGCAGAGCGACCTTGGCGTGCAGATTGTCGGGATCATCCTTCAGCGAATCCTTCAGCACCCTGACGGCTTCGCGGGTGCGGCCGTAGGCGAGAAAGACTTCCGCCTCCCCTACGGGATCAATGCCGCGCTGGATGGGTTTGGTGTAACGCAGGCGACGCCAGAACTGGCGCAAGGTGTAATAGACGAGCATCAGGGCCAGACTGCTGGCCAGTGCCGTGAAGACATCCATTCTAATTCTCCCCCCTCGTTGTGAAACAACATCTTTTATTAGTCTGTTGATTATTCTGACGAGGAGGGCGGCTTGGCAATTCGTATAAATCCGTAGCCTGGCCGTCCGAACAGCCGGATTCAGCAGTTCTCGCGCAGAATTTTGTCCAGCAACGCGGTTTCCAGCCCTGACTCTATCACGGCCTGGCCAAGCCGTCGCAACAAGACGAAACGCACGGTGCCGGCTTCCACCTTCTTGTCGTGGCTCATCAGATTCAGCCATCGTTCGGTAGGCATGGCAGGCGCCTTGACCGGCAGGCCGGCGGCGGCGATGAGATGGCGCACGCGGACGACTTCTTCGCGGCGGAGCCAGCCTAGCTCGGCGGATGCGGCCGCGGCCAGCACCATGCCGGCGGCCACGGCTTCGCCGTGCAGCCAGGCGCCGTAGCCCAGGCCGGCCTCGATGGCGTGGCCGAAGGTATGGCCCAGATTCAGGAGCGCGCGCACGCCGTTTTCCTTCTCATCCTCGGCGACGATGGCGGCCTTCATCTCGCAACTGCGCTTCACCGCGTATTGCAGCGCGGCGCTGTCGCGCGCGCGCAACGCGGCCATATTGTCTTCCAGCCAGGCGAGGAAGTCGGCGTCGCCCAGCAGGCCGTATTTGATCACCTCGGCGAGGCCCGCGGACAGCTCGCGGTCGGGAAGGGTGGATAGCAGGTCCATGTCGGCGATCACCGCGCGGGGCTGGTAGAAGGCGCCGATCATGTTCTTGCCCAGAGGGTGGTTGATCGCTGTCTTGCCGCCGACCGATGAGTCCACCTGGGCCAGCAGGGTGGTGGGGATCTGGATAAAGGGAGCGCCGCGCTGGTAGCATGCGGCGGCGAAGCCGGTCATGTCGCCGATCACGCCGCCGCCCAGAGCGATCAACGTGGTTTTGCGCTCGGCGTTGTCCGCCAGCAGGGCGTCGAAGATCAGGTTCAGGGTTGGCCAGTCCTTGTGCGCCTCGCCGTCGGGCAGCACCACGCTGGCGCAGGCTACGCCGCGCGCCTCGAGCGCTTGCCTCAGGCGTTGCAGATAAAGCGGGGCGACGGTGGCGTTGCTGACGATGGCAGCCTTGGGCAGCGGCAGATGGGGCAACAGCAGATCGACCTGTTCCAGGAGTCCGTGGCCAATGTGTATCGGATAGCGGGTGTCGGGAAGGATCAGGTCGAGGGTGATCACTAGTCGGTTTCCTTGCGGTGTTCGGGTGATTCCAATAGCTGGTCGATCAGGCGGTTGACCAGTAGATTGACGTTTTGCTGGGAGGTGTCGATGACGATGTCGGCGATTTCGCGATAAAGCGGATCGCGTTCGTTGAACAGGCTTTCCAGTTTGGCGCGCGGATCGGCGATTTGCAGCAGCGGGCGGTTTTTGTCGTGCAGGGTGCGGGCGAGCAGGTCGTCGATGGCCGCGCGCAGGTAGATCACGGTGCCGTAACTGGCCAGCACCTTGCGGTTTTCCTCGCGCAGCACGGCGCCGCCGCCGGTGGCGAGCACAATGTCGCGCTGCTGGGCCAGGTCGCGTATCACGCAGGTTTCGCGGTTGCGGAAGCGCAGCTCGCCTTCGATGTCGAAGATGGTGGCCACGCGCACGCCGGTGCGCGCCTCGATCTCCTGGTCGGAGTCGTAGAACGTTTTGCCGGTGCGGCGCGCCAGCGCCCTGCCCACCGTGGTCTTGCCCGCGCCCATCAGACCGACCAGAAAAAAGTTGCCTGCCAGTTTCTCCATGGCAGGCATTGTAGCCGATCGTTAACGAATCTGTCTTGGCCGCTTCAGCGGGATGAGGCGGTCAGGTCGTTGATGACTTTGGGGGTGATGAAAATCAGCAATTCGCTGCGCTTGTCTATTTTCTGCGAGCTGCGAAACAGCGCGCCCAGCAAGGGAATGTCGCCGAGGAAAGGTACCTTGTTGACTACGTCGTTCAGCTGTTGTTGATAAATGCCGCCCAACACCACGGTGCCGCCGTTTTCAACCAGCACCTGGGTGGTGATCTTCTCGGTGGATAGCGACGGCGTGCCGTTCACCGTCTGGGTGAAGTTGGCCGAATCCTTGTTGACGGTGATGTCCATCATCACGTGGTTGTCCGGCGTGATCTGAGGTTTGACGTTGAGGCGGAGAACCGCCTTCTTGAACGACACCGAGGTGGCGCCGCTGGAGCTGGCCTCCTGGTAGGGGATTTCCGTGCCCTGTTCGATGGTGGCCTCCTGGCGGTCGGCGGTCATCACTCGCGGGCTGGAGATGATGCGTCCCTTGTCCTCGGCCTGCATCGCTTGCAGTTCCAGGCCCAGGATCACGGAGTGGCCGACGTTGTACAGCGCGGACAGCGTGCCGGACGGGTTGGCGATCGGCAGGTTGACCCCGGCCGGCGTAGTCTGGATCACATAGGGCTGGCTGGTGTTCAAGTTGGTGACGTTGTTGACGTTGGTGCCCAGCGGGTTGCCGGAGATGATGCCCTTGGGGTCCATCCTGTCGTAGGTGAGCTTGATGCCCAGATCGCGCTCCCAGTTGTCGGTGGCTTCTACGATGCGGGCCTCGATCAGCACCTGCTTCACCGGAATGTCGGTCTTGGCGATGATGTCGCGGATCTTGTCTATCGCGGTGCCGATATCGTTGACGATCAAGGTGTTGGTCTTGGGGTCGATCAGCACGCTGCCGCGTTCGGACAGCAGGCTTTCCTTCTTGCCGGCGCCGCTGTCGCCATCCAGCACCTTCTTGAACTCCTCCGCCGAGCGGTAACGCAGCACGAAGGTTTCCGATCGCAACGGCTCCAGCGTAGCCAATTGCTGGCGTCCTTCCTGGATCTGCTTGTCGCGGGCCAGCAGTTCGTCGCGGGGCGCGATCTGGATGATGTTGCCGTTGCGGCGCTGATCCAGGCCCTTGCTTTGCAGGATCAAGTCCAGCGCCTGGTCCCAGGGCACGTCTTTCAACCTGAGGGTGATGTTGCCGCTGACTGAGTCGCTGGTGACGATGTTGAGGCCGGTGAATTCGGCGATCACTTGCAGCACGGTGCGGACTTCTATGTTCTGGAAGTTGAGCGACAGCTTGTCGCCCTTGTACTGCGGCTTGGCGGCGTCTCCGCCGCCGGCCAGCTCCGGCGCCGGGCGCCGGATTTCCACTACCAGCTTGCCGTCGGTCTGGTAGGACGAATACTCCCAGTCGCCCTGGGGGATGATGGTGACGCGTATGTTCCGCCCCAGGTTGACGGCATCCACCTTGGCTACCGGCGTGCCGAAGTCGGTGACGTCGACGCGGCGCACCAGTTGCCGCGGCAGCGAGGCTCCGGCGATATCGACCACCAGGTTGAGGCCGTCGCGGCGAATGTCCGCCGGCGTGTTGGCGCTGGGCAGGGCCAGCTCCACCCGTCCTTCGCCGTTGCGGCCGCGGCGGAAATCCAGCCCCACGGCGTCGCCGGAGGCGACTTGGGCCATGGCCTGCTCATCGGCACGGGAGGAGGGGGCGATCTCTTGCGGCGTCGCCGCGAGTCCGGGCGCCATCGAGCCGTCAAGCGTCAGCAGCAGGCGGTTGCCGCTGATCTCGCTGCGGTAGCTGGCGTTGCGCGCCAGGCTCAGCACCAGCCGTGAGCGGCCGCTGGCCTCCACCGCGACGGCGGAGCGCAGCAGCGGGCTGTCCACGGCGAGCGAGGGCTTGTTCATCTTGACCGTAGTGCCGGCGAAGTCCAGCGCGATGCGCGGCGGGTTGGACATGGCGAAACTGTTGGGTTTGACCGCGGGACCGTCGAACGTGATCTGCAGCGTCTGGCGATTGCCGTCCACCTTGCCGGCATCCAGGGCGGTGATGGCCGGCGCGGCGTTTGCCGCGCCGGCGGCCAGGCCCAGGATCCACCCCGTCCATAATGCTTTGCCGAGTCTTGTCATTTGCTCTGCCCTTGTTCTTCAAGATGGAGGCTGCTGCCGCGCTGCACCCATTCTCCATTCAGATCTTCCGTCGATTCGGACAACTGCACCTCCGCGTCGTTGATGCTGGTGATTTTCCCGAAATTCAGTCCCATGTAATTGCCGGGCTGCACCCGGTAGATCGCGCCTTCAGGCGTGCGGATCAGCGCGTAGGTGGCGCCGCCGCGGCGTATGGTGCCCACCATCGCCAGCTTGTCCAGATCATAGCTTTCCAGCGCTTCGCGTGGCCGCTGCATATCCGGCGCGTTGGCCGCGTTCCGCTGCTTGCCGGCCTGCAGTTTTTGAGGGTTGAACGGGTCGGTCAGGTCGTAGGCCTGATAGTCGAACGGTTTGTAAGTCTGTACCTGGGGCAGAGGCTCGATCTGGCCGCGCAATCCCTGGCTGCTGCTGGCCATCCACTGCTTCAGGTCTTCATTGCCGCCGCCGCCGCAGGCGCTCAACAGCAGGCAGAGCAGGCCGATGCCGATTCTTGTCATCGCGCGGCCTTCCATCACTTGGCCGCCGCCGCGTTCATGCGCTCGCCGGGCTCCAGCGCCCGGTAGGTACGGGCGGTGGCATCCATGGTCAGGCGGTTGTTGCTGGCGGGAGAGAGGCTGATGTCGCTGATGGTGACGATGCGCGACAATTGGGCAACGTCATTGACGAAGGCCGCCAGGTCGTTGTACGAGCCGGTCAGACGGATGGTGATCGGCACTTCGGCCATCTCTGCGGTGCGGGTTTCTGTCCCGGGCTTGAACAGGTCGAATTGCAATCCGCGGCCGATGCCGGCCTGGTTGATTTCCGTCAGCAGGGTGTCCATGTCGGACTTGGTGGGCAGCTGTTTGAGCAGGGCGCCGAAGGACGCGTCGATTTCCTTCAGCTGTTGTTGCAGCGCATCCAGATTGACTGCCTGGCGTTTCTTGTCGATGAAGGTTTGCTTCAGCGTGGCTTCTTGCTGACGGGACTGGTTCAGCTTGTCCAACTGGTCGCCAAGCACGAAGAAGTAGCCCAGCCCCACCGCCAGCGCCATCAACAGAATGAACATCAGCACTTGAGCCTGGAATGGCCAGTTGGGCATGTCCTTGGGGTCGAGCGCGCGCAGTTCGTCCAGCGTCATGGCGTGGCTCCGGCAGGTTTGTTGGCGGCGGGCGGACTTTGCCGCATGGTGGCATTAAGCGTAAACGCGCTGACGCGCTGGTTGTTGACGACGGAAGAGCTGACTTCCACCAGCACCGGAGCGTCGAAGGTTTCGGATTGCCCCAGCTGGCGCATGTAGTTGGACACGCGCGCGCCGGACTGGGCGTAGCCGACAAGCACCACCTGGTTGCCGTTCTGCTTGAAGCTTTTCAGATACACGCCGTCCGGCGTTTGGCGCAGCAGTTGGTCGAACAGGTGCACCGCCGAATTGCGCCCTTCCTGCAGCCTTTCCACTAGTTGCTTGCGCGCCAGCAGGTCGTCTCGCTGTCTCTTCAGCTTGCCGATGTCCTTGATCTGCCGGTCCAGCCTGCCGATTTCATCCTGCAGGAAGCGGTTGCGCGTTTCTTGTCCGCCGATCTGATGCTGCAGCGCCAGGTAGCCGGCGCCGAGCAACAGCAACGACAAGACCGCGGTGGCGCCGAGCAGCAGCTGAAAACGCAGCCGGTGCGCGGCTTTTTTCTGTTCGCGGTGGGGAAGGAGGTTGATGCGTATCATTCAGTCGAACCTCCTGAGCGCCAGACCGCAGGCGATCAGCAGCGACGGCGCGTCCATCAGCAGTTCTTTCAGGCGGATGCCGGGCGCCTGCACCAGGGTAGTGAACGGGTTGGCGATCATGGTGCTGATCTGGGTGCGGCCGGCCACTGCGTCGTCCAGGCCGGGCAGCATGCTGCAGCCCCCTGCCAGCAGGATGTAGTCGACGCGCAGGTATTGCGACACGCTGACCGTGGTGTAGAAGAACTGCAGCGCGCGCTGGATCTCTTGTGCCAGCGCGTCGGTGAAGGGATGCATCAGTTCGGATTCGTAGCCGTCGGGCAGGCCCAGGCTGCGCTTGCCGATTTCCGCCTCTTCGAAGCTGATGTTATAGCGCCGCTGAATGTCGCGCGTCAGCTGGTGGCCGCCGAACATCTGTTCGCGATAGTAGATTTGCTGGTTGTTGCGGATGATGTTGCAGTGGATGCGGGTGGCGCCGATGTCGAACAGCGCGAAGGTCTGGTTCATGCCCTCCTCCGGCAGCTGCTGCTGGATCTGCTCGAAGGCGGTCATCATCGCGAACGACTCGACATCCACCACCTGGGGGCGCAGGCCCGCCATCTCCACCACTGCGACCCGCTCTTCCACCTTCTCCTTGCGCGCGGCGCAGAGCAGCACCTCCAGGTCGTCTATGCTGGAGGGCGACGGACCCAGCACCTGATGGTCTAGGTTCACTTCGTCCAGCGGGAAGGGAATGATCTGATTGGCCTCGGACTCGATCATGTCGTCCATGTCCTCGGCCTGGCTGGCCGGCACCAGCAGTTTCTTGTAGATGGCCATCGGCGTGGGAATGGCGATGGCGACGCTGCGTATCGGGCTGCCCAGACGCTTCCAGCAGCGCCGCAGCGCCTCGGCGATGCCGTCTATGTCGACCAGATTGCCGTCGTTGACCGCGTCCTTGGGCAGGGATTCGATCGCGTAGCGTTCCACCTGGATGTTGCGGCCGTTGCGCGAGAGCTCGACCAGCTTGATCGCGGTGCTGCTGATGTCCAGCCCCAGCAGCGGCGAATTATGGGATTTCCCCAGCCCCAATTGCTCGAGCAAGGGCCGCCCGAGCCTCAGTTTATCGACTAGCATCCGTGCCTCGATCCGGTCTCTCGCAACAGAAATTCGAACTGTTGCCGCCATTGTTTGTCTTGTTGGCTTTCACAAGACGTTATAATCCGGTTTCCAGTGAAAGCCCATCGTAAACATGCTAAGACGATTTCTTGCCATCTTGGCAGGCGTTTTCCTAGGTGGTGTGGTGCTGGTGGCGGGAGCCGCCGCAATTGCCATCATCATAACCTACCCGCGCCTGCAAAGCCTTGATGTAATCACGGACTACCGTCCGAAAATCCCGCTCCGGGTCTACTCCGCCGACAACCAGTTGTTGGGCGAGTTCGGCGAGGAGCGGCGCTCATTCTCCCGCATCCACGAAGTGCCGCAGCTGATGAAGCAGGCGGTGCTGGCGGCGGAAGACGAACGCTTTTATCAGCATAGCGGCATCGACTACCTCGGCATCCTGCGCGCCGCGGTCGGCAACCTGGTGTCCGGCCACGCGCGCTCAGGCGCCAGCACCATCACCATGCAGGTGGCGAAGAATTTCTTCCTGTCCAGCGAGAAAACCTTCACCCGCAAGTTCAATGAGGCGCTGCTGGCGTTCAAGATCGAGCATACGCTGAGCAAGGACCAGATTCTGGAACTGTATTTCAACCAGATCTATCTGGGGCAGCGGGCCTACGGTTTCGGCGCGGCCGCGCAAACTTACTACGGCAAGCCATTGGGCGAGTTGAGCGTCGCCCAGATGGCGATGCTGGCCGGACTGCCCAAGGCGCCGTCGGCCTACAACCCCATCGTCAATCCGGACCGTGCCAAGTTGCGCCAGCAATATGTGCTGCGCCGGATGCGAGAGCTGAACTTCATCACTCAGGACCAGTACGAGCAGGCGCTGAACGAGCCTTTGCACCTGGCCAGCCAGGTGGCTGAAACCAGCCAGCCCGGCCAGTATGTTGCGGAAATGGTACGCCAGGCGATGTACGAGCGTTATAAAGAGGCTGCGTATACCGAGGGCTTCAAGGTCTACACCACCGTGGACAGCCGCCACCAGAAATGGGCGTATGACGCGCTGCGCGCCGGCCTGATCGATTACGACCGCAAAACCGGCTACCGCGGCCCGGAAAGCTTCCTCGATCTGCCCAGCGGCGACGGCGAGGATGTGACCGAGGCGCTGGACGAGGCAATGGGCGATCTGCGCGACAGCGGCGACATGCTGCCAGCCATCGTGCTGTCGGCCAGCCCGTCCGAAGTGCGCGCCTACATGCGCGGCGGCAAGACTGCGTCCATCAAGGGCGCCGGCCTCGACTTCGCCCGCCGCGGGCTCAGCAGCAAGGCATCGTCCCAACTGCAGATCCGCCGCGGCGCGGTGATCCGCGTCCAGGCCAACCCCAAGGGATATTGGGAGATCGTGGAAATGCCGGAAGTGGAAGGCGCCTTCGTGTCGCTGGACACCCGCACCGGGGCGGTCAAGTCGCTGATCGGCGGGTTCGACTTCAACCGCCGCAGCTTCAACCACGTGACCCAGGCCTGGCGTCAGCCCGGCTCCTCGTTCAAGCCCTTCATCTACTCGTCGGGCATCGAGCGCGGCATCACGCCGTCCACGCTGATCAACGACGCGCCGCTGTCGGTGCCTGGCGTCAACGGCCAAAGCTGGACGCCCAAGAACGACGACGGCAAGTTCGCCGGCATGATCACCTTGCGCCAGGGCCTGACCCGCTCCAAGAACCTGGTGTCGGTGCGCGTGCTGATGGCGGTGGGAACCGATTACGCCCAGCAGTACATCCAGCGCTTCGGCTTCTCCGCCAAACAGCACCCGGCCTACCTGCCGATGGCGCTGGGCGCGGGCTCGGTGACGCCGCTGCAGATGGTGGAGGGCTATTCGGTGTTCGCCAACGGCGGCTACCGCACCAAGGCCTTCTTCATCGATCGCATCGAAGACCAGTCTGGCCGCGTGCTGGCCAAGACCGTGCCCACTGTGGCCGGCCAGAACGCCCAGCAGGCGATCGATCCGCGCAACGCCTTCATCATGACGTCGATGTTGCGCGACGTGGTCCGTTACGGCACCGGCTACCGCGCGATGAGCCTGGGCCGCACCGATCTGGCCGGCAAGACCGGCACCACCTCGGACTGGAAGGATGCCTGGTTCGTCGGCTTCAACCCCAATCTGGTGGCCGCTACCTGGGTGGGCTTCGATCAGCCGCGCTCGCTGGGCCGCTACGGCTACGGCGGCACCGCGGCGCTGCCGATCTGGATCAACTACATGGGCAACGCGCTCAAGGGCCAGCCGGAAGTGGACCTGCCGATGCCGCAGGGCATCGCGGTGAAGCCGGGCGCCGGCCAGCGCGGCGGCGACGAGTACTACTACGAAGAGTTCCAGAAGACCAATCCGGAGCTGCACATCGACAACCAGGGCTCGGTGCCGGGCGGAGAGGGCGACGCCAGCGCGCCGCAATCGGACGCGGACGGCGCCAAGCCCGCCGCCCAGGACGCGGTGGAGAACGTCAAGGATCAGTTGTTCTGATCCCGCCTGTAAAGGGCGCGAGAAACCGGCGGCGTGGCCCGCCGGTTTTTTTATGGCTGTGGCCGCGCGCCGGCTGGGAGATAATCAATGCTTCCGACATGCAATGGGGCGACGGTGAAAATTGCGCAATTGACGGATCTGCATCTGTTCGCAGACAAAAATGGCTGCTTGCTGGGACGCGACACCCACGCCGCGCTGGCGCGCGTGCTGGCGGGCCTGGGGAAAGAAGAGGGCGTGGCGGCCGTATTGCTGACCGGGGACGTGTCGCAGGACGAGTCGGAGGCTTCTTACCGCCTGGCGGCTGAGGCCCTGGCCGGATTAGGCTTGCCGGTGCACTGGATAGCCGGCAACCACGACAAGCGGCAGACCATGGCGCGGGTGTTCGACGAGCATGGCTTCCTGCATCCGCTGGAGCGGACGGAGCTGGGGGGCTGGACCTTCATCGGCGTGGACAGCTGCGTGGCCGGACAGGATGGCGGCCGAATAGCCGACGCCGAGCTGGAGCGGATGCGACGGCTGTTGGGCGAGGCGGATGGACCGGCGGCCGTGGTGCTGCACCACCATCCGCTGGCGGTGGGCACGCCATTGCTGGATGACTGCATGCTGTCCCCGGCCGCGCCGTTCTGGCGGATCGCGGCGGCATCGCCTGCGCTGAAGCTGGCGATCTGCGGCCATGCGCACGGCGATTACAGCCTCGCCTACCGCGGCAAGGCGCTGGAGGCGGGGCCGGCCACCTGTTTCCAATGGCGGCAGGGGGCGTGCGATATCGAGATAGACGACCGGCATGGTTACCGGCTGTTCGACTTTGCCGCCGACGGCTATTCGGTACGCACGGTATTTGTCTGATATCGGCTAAAGTCAGGCGAATCGGACAGTTTTCAATGTTTCTCCGCTGGTTTTGGTCGAGTCGGCCTGCGTTAACCATCTTGTCGTTTTACAATAGCAGCTTGATTGTCTGGAGTTGCCGATGCCTTATTTCAAGATTCTGGTGGTCGCCGTTTTCGTGTTGTCCACCCTTTACGTGCATTTCCGCGGCCGTGTGCGGCTGGGATTCTGGCGCCAGCTGAGCGATCACTCCACCATCATGGCGCCGATCAACTGCTTCATGTATTTGTTTTCCAGGGTGCCGGCCAAGCCCTATCTGCCGGTGGAGCGTTTCCCGGAACTGCAGGCATTGACCGCCAACTGGGAGAAGATCCGGGAGGAGGCGGTGGCGCTGTACGACCGCGGCAATATCAAGGCCTCGGACAAGTACGACGACTTGGGCTTCAATAGCTTCTTCAAGACCGGCTGGAAGCGCTTCTACCTGAAATGGTACGGCCAGGATCACGCGTCCGCCCAGGCGCTGTGTCCGTACACCACCGAATTGTTGAGGCAGTTTCCCAACATCAAGGCGGCGATGTTCGCCGCGCTGCCGCCAGGCAGCCGCCTGGTGCGCCACCGCGATCCGTTCGCCGGCTCGGTGCGCTACCACCTGGGCCTGATCACGCCCAACGACGACGGCTGCTTCATCGACGTGGACGGCCAGCCGTACAGCTGGCGCGACGGCGAGGCGGTGATCTTCGACGAGACCTACCTGCATTACGCGGAAAACACCACCGACCAGAACCGCATCATCCTGTTCTGCGACGTGGAGCGGCCGATGTGGTTCTGGCCGGCGCGGGTGATCAACCGCATCGTCAGCCGGGTGCTGGTGGGCGCCGCCAATTCGCCCAACGAAGCCGGCGACCGCGTCGGCGGCCTCAATCGCGCCTTCCGCTACATCCAGCAGGTGCGCCTGTTCGGCAAGAAGATCAAGGCGCAAAGCCGCTTTACCTACTATCTGCTTAAGTGGCTGATCCTGGGCGGCCCCATCATGCTGTGGCTGTTCTGGGGCGTGTGGCGTTAAGCGTTCCTTGCTTGGGAAAATAAAAACCGCGCGAGAGGGCGCGGTTTTTTTATCCGGGCGGCGGGACAGTGCTTATTTGAGTATGGTCCAGTAGGCAGACTCCTGGCCGTCCTCGCGGAACTCGATCCGGACAGGGTATTCCTTGCCGCACCCTGTCACCACCCAAGCCTCTCGCCAAAATCGGGAACCGGGCTCGCCCTGCGGCTGGGCCAGGACATAGGGTTGAACGCCTTCCGGCTTGGCGCAGCCGCGGGTGCCCATCTCGGCGGCTACGCCCATCATCGCGTCGCGGATCAGTTTTTGATTGGCCAGCGTGCCGGTTTGCAACGCGTCAGGAGGAGGGGATGCCATCGCGGCGCTGGCAAGGAAAGCGGCTAGCGATGCGGCGGATAAGAGTCGTTTCATCGGAAATGGCAAGTGATATAGGCCGGGACCGGATTATAACGCCAATTCGCATTCCCTTGGCATTGTCCGGATGGCGCCGCCTGAAACAGGATAGTTCAGCGCATGCCGCAGCGGCGCCGATTTTCCGCCCCTTCTTTGTCGGTTCCCGCCAGCACCTGCTTGCGCAGCGCTCTCATGTTCCACGCCTCCCGATCGCGAGGTTGCCAAACGGCGGCTTGGACCCATTCTCCATCGCAGGTGAATTGGCTGCCCTCTCCCAGCACGCAGCCAGTGCGGCGTTCGACAAACATGCAATGGGGCACTTCGTGATAACGCTTGCCTTCCTCCATGTCCTCGGCAATGCCATAGCTGAAAAGAAACAGCGCCAGATAGCGGCCGCGGCGGATGATGGTTTCGATATCGTAGTTTTCGTAGGCGGCAAACAGGTCGTATTGTTTGCCGTTTTCACGCAGATACACTCGTTTATCCCAGCGTTTGTTCGTCAATGCGATAACATCAGCGTCTTTTACCGGCACCCGGCCGAAGCGTACTCCATCGCCTGTGGCAGATTGACAGGCGAGTCCGGCCAGCAAGGCCAGCATCACGGCTTTATTGTATTGGCGCATAATTTCCTGCCGCATGGTCGCGCATGTCCAGCAACCACAGCCGGTTAGGGCGTGTCATCACCACTGCGTAATCGAAATCCATGCCCTCGTGGCGGGAGGCGCGGATTCGCAGTCGGCAGTGGCGGGCATCGAACGACCAGCGGGCGTTGCTCAATTCGGGATGCTGATGCCGCCAACTGTTGAAGGCGCCATCCGCTTCTAGTTCAAATTGCTGGAAAAATCCTCCGCCATCCATGCTATCCCAGCCATGGGTCAATCGGCTCGCTTGCACGGAGCAAGGCAGCGCCGCCAGTTGCCGCGCCAGTTGCGCATTGCGCATCTGGTATTGCTCCCGCAGGCAATCGCTGTTGTCGCAGCGGTCACGCAGTCGCAGCCAGCTGCGCTTCTCCGCCAATAGCTTTGCAGAGCCGGCGCCAGCGGTGCGCAGCGCGCGGTAGAGCTGGTTCAGGCCGGCATCGGCTGAGCTCAGCCCTGGATTGCTTTGGATGATTTCTGAAATTCGATGAGGTGATGGCGCGGCGGCTGCCGATACGCCGATCCATGCCAGCAACGGCGCCAAAGCGATAAGCCTGTGACTGAAGGGGCATTGCGAAGACATTTTTCAATGATGGCCCTTGCTTGAAGCGAACGGAATGGCCTCTCGGCGCGCCTCTCCCAATGCGTCGCGATGGCTCGTCCTGCATGGATGGCAAACGGTGCGAGGGGCGATGTGCATAGATTTTATCGGGGGTTTGGGATGTATGCACGAATCCAGCACCGCGTCCCAATACTGGCGGTGCAGCGCGTCGCGCTCTTTGAGCAGGGTTTGGCGCTGCTCGAACAGCGTTTCCTGCTGCATCTCGGCTTGAATCTTTTCTTCTTCGGCGATCTTCAGCATTTCCTCGGCCAATTCCAGATTGGCCATCTCCTTGCTCTTCAGCTCGCGCACCGCCTTGGTGGGAATGCCCAAGGAGGTGCGCATCGCCTGGCGGCAGTCCTTGCGCGTCTGCTCGGCTTCGCTGCGCAGCGCTTTGGCGGTCTGGACGCGGCGGGCGGCGTTGTCGGCCAGTGTCTGCCAGGCGTTGAGGTCTTGCTCGAAGGCGGCCAGGCGCTCCGTCAGGCCGGCGACGGCGAAAGCGACGGTTTCTTGGGTGTGGGGGGGCTGGATATGCATGTTCTGAGTCCGGGTGCGTTTGTTGGGGGGTTAGGCGTGGCGGGCGGCGATGCGATCCACCATCCAGGCGTCGATTTCAGACGATAGCCAGGCCACGCTTTTACCGCCCAGCGGCACCGGGGCCGGAAAGCTGCCGCGCTTGATGGCGTCGTATACCGACGAGCGGGACAGGCCGCACGTAGAGATGACTTCCGGCAAGCGCAGAAAGCGCAGCGGCTGGGCGGTGAGCGAAGGGGCAATGGCGGTCATTGGATTTATCCTTATCGTTTTGGCTGAATAGCTGTGGATGCGATCGGATACGCCGATCAGTGAACGCAGTATTTCAGAAATTTCAAATCGAGTTTGGCGGGCTTGTTGTGTGGAATCACCACACAACAACGAAACTTGAAAAGGCGAAAAAACGCGGATTCGGCTATTGACGACGGGAGAGAAAACCGAAGTGAGCAGGGATAAATGTGAATCACAGGGCCGTATCGGACCCATACGGACGACACCGGACATAATCGGTGGCAGATTTAAGCGGGAAGCGAGAGGGAAGGGCGGAAACGTCAGTCAGAGAAAAGCACGAATGCATGCATAGGGCGCATGAAAACGCATGAATTAGGGCAGGGGAAAGTCTACGCGCCAGGCCATACTGCAAGGGCCTGGCAGGGGTTCATGCAGGTGCATGATTAGCGGCACATGAAGCGCGGGGGCGAGGCGGGGCTTCGATAGCGCGCGCTGGGGGAGAACTAATAGCCGCTGAAGAGTAGCTGATCTAAGCCGCGCCGACGCAGACAGTACAAGGAGTACGGCAAAGAGACGCAATGCCGGATCAGGTTTTTTGCTAGCGGCTCTAAGCAATTGTAAGGGGGAGGTGGTTGCTAATCATATTGATTTTATAAATTTGGCTAGCGATGATTTTCTAAAGATAAGACCTTTCTAGCAAGGATGGAACCTCGCTTGAGAAACAAAATGAATTATTTACGCTTGAAATAAGATCGAGTAGCTCGCCCTCCGCATCAAAGAAATCATTTCTTGGCTGATAGGCAATTTCAAACCCAACCTTTGCCAAAGAGGATTTTATGCGCTCTTGATGTGGCTTATATCGAAATGATCCAGATTTTGCATTTGAAGCTTGTTCGTTTGATGTTTTTATTTCTTTGTTTAGGCTGTTGATGAATTCAATGTACTCCTTTGATATATACATATTTCCTAGTCTTGACTTTGAAAAAATCAAATTGTACCAAATCATGATGTCAACGGAAGTTTTGTGAATTCGACTTCTTTTAGATACTTCATTATTTACATAATTGTTGAATATTGAGAAGTGTGAGATATGATTGGAGAGTGCAGCATTTTTTAATCCGCTTAAATAACTTTGTAGTGCTATTAGGATGCCGCCTGAAGTGGCTACTGCTACAGCAATGTCTATTGTTAGCTTTATTGTTGATAGCGAATTTTTAAAGTACTCGATCCAGTTTCCGTAGCACTGATCAGTGAGGCATATTGAGGAGTTTTTTATTTTTGAGTCGGAAAAATTTCCTATGAAGAAAATGAGAGCTATAACGAATCCAGTAATTAGAATACCTACTATGATTCTTATGAAGAGTTCAGGGGTGAAATATTTTTCAAACGGCTCGCTTATGTCTTTTGAATTATTTTTCATATGATGGCCTTAAATATCTTAATTTGCTGCGTAAATCACTAGCTATTCTTGTATAGGTTCTTTGAAGTACATTTAATCGTTCGTGGGCTAAGTAGTACCGCCTGGAATACCAATAGCTTGAGTTATGGGTTGAGTAGTCTTTTTCTAGTCGTTCAATTATCATGAATGCTCTTTCAATATCCTTTTGGGATGGTAGTGGCATTACTTTTTGTAGTCTTTTAACTAAGGCAGCGTGTTGCTTGTGGCCGATTCTGCTTAATTTGTTTACTCTACCCATACATCGGTTGAAGTCATGCCGATATGCATGTGAGGTTCTGTAGTTTTTCTCTTGAGATAGAGTCTCGATATTCTTTACTGCAGCGCGTAGACGTCTTACCTCATCTGAAGGAAATCTAGGCTCTGAAAATGCTACTCTTAGTCCGTGGACAGTTAAGGGTACAGTCGATGCATATTGTATTTTTGTTTTGTTTTCATTAATAGGAAGATCTTTTGATTCTAGCATTTTCCTAATAATTGAAAGAGCGTAGTCGAAATTATAATTAGATACTGTTGATGATATTGTGATGTCATCAACCAGCCTTGTATATCGCAAGTTTTTCCTGATTAGTCTTTCTACGGCGTCGCCTTCAACATCGAACAGGCAAAGGCTTGCAATATAGCTTGAAGTTAGTGCCCCTTGAATTACGTGGGAATTTAGGCAGCAAATATTAGCAAGTACTTCCGATACCTCATCGGGATACTTAAAAAACTTTGAGAAAATATTTTCTACATGGTCAATATGAATGTTGTCAAAGAAGTCTTGTATGTCTATTGAGGCAATACTTTTAGATTTGCAATGAATTTTTGCACAAGATATGTAGTCTCTTTGGACTATGCGACCATCAGATTTTTTTTGGTTGGGAATTGTTCCAAAAATATAATCAGGCCAGCCAAGAAAATTCTGATCTGTAAAGATTCTATGATTTATTCTTCTTTGAATTTTTCTGATCAAATAGTGCGGATTGTAAATTCTTCTTGGTGAACCATCTTTTTTGGCAATTTCCCTGACTTGGTATCGATCAGTTTCAGCTAGTGAGATTGCTTCATCTAGTTCTGTGGTGGAAATGTCTAGCGCAGAACAAAGATTATCAATATTGGCGATAGATGATGGGATTTTTTTGTAGGGGCGTAAGATAATCAAGACGGACTCACTTGAATGAGTAAGTATAGATTTAGCCAGTTCATACTATAGAACATAGAGAAAGAGTGATGCTTCAGGTCAATACATTGCTAGTAGCTGCCACTCTTTCTCGTGGCTAAATCTACCGTCACTCTCTCCTCCGGGTCCGGAGGAGAGGAGGGTGCAAGCCCTCTCCCGACAAGTTAGCTAGGCAAGCCTAGCTAACGCTCATTACGAGCACGAACTAGCAATGTTATCTATCTATTGACCGCAGCAAGTAAGCGATTCGCTTATGCAACTGATATCCTAGTCTTTGCCTATGAGTAATGCAAATGGGTTTTCCGATGGAGTGAGTTGCCGGTGTAATATATCTAAAATTAATAGTTTATTGAAATAAAACATCAACAAATATTTTATTTTTAGTATTTCATTTCTGCGTTTTTTGATGCTCAATAAAGCTAGACCACCACTGCATCATCTTCTTCCGTTCCTCCATATACTCAGCCCGATTGTAAGCTGCGCGTACTTTGTTGCCTTCTATGCGGGATAGCTGGCGCTCAATCGCATCAGGATTGAATCCTTCTTCGTTCAAGATGGTTGATGCTGTAGAGCGGAAACCGTGGACATCGGCTTTGCCTCGGAAGCCCATACTGTGAAGGGCGCGGCGTAGGGTTTCTGGCGACATCGGCCGGCGTGGGCTGTTGCGGTTGGGGAAGATGTGTTCGCGGCCGCCGCTGATGGCATGGAGCTGTCGCAGCACGTCCTGTGCTTGCTTTGATAGCGGGACGAGATGGGGAGGCGCGGTTTTCTTGGATTTCTCCGGCAGTTTGCGATGCTCCGGCGGGATGGTCCACAGCGCCTTGTCGAAGTCGATCTCTTCCCATCTGGCTATGGCCATTTCTCCGACGCGGGTGAAGGTCAGCAGCATCAGCTTCATCATCAGCTTGGTTTGCACGTTGCCATCGTACTTCTCCAGCGCATCAAGGAAGGCGGGGATGTCCTCGCGCATCAGCGCCTTGCGCGGGGTGGATTGCTGGCTCTTGAGGGCGTCGGTTAGAGGCGCGGCCGGGTCGCTGTCGCAGCGGCCGGTCAGGATGGCCAGGCGGAAGACGGCTGAGCAGCGTTGCCGCAGGCGCTTGGTGGTGTCGATGTTGCCGGCGCTTTCCACCTTGCGCAGCACTTCCAGCCGCTCCAGCGGGCGGATGTCGTGGATTGGCCTGTCGCCAATGTAGGGGAAGATGTGGGTTTTCATGGCTGACAGGACGCGCTCGCTGTGGGCGGCGGACCATTCGTGGCTTTCCCTTTCATGCCACTCTAGTGCGATGGCTTCAAAGGTATTGGCGGCGGCGGCCAGCTTGATCACCTTATCCATCTTGCGCATCGCAACTGGGTCTTCGCCATCGGCGATCTGCTTGCGGGCGTCATCGCGCTTCAGTCTGGCTGCCTTCAGGCTCACTTCCGGGTATACGCCTAGCGCCAGCAGTTTCTCTTTGCCATTGATCCGATACTTCAGCCGCCAATACTTAGCGCCGGTAGGCATGACCCATAGCGACAGCCCCTGTCCATCCGTGAGCTTGAGGTGTTTGCCATCCTCGCGGGGCTTGGCGCTTTTGATGGCGGCGTCGGTAAGGGGCATGGGGATACTCCTCGCTCTGGGGGTATCGAAATGTGGAGGTACACAAGATGCCACCAAACATACCCCCACGTACCCCCGGCTTTGCGTGGATGCTTTCGGACAGATTTGGACGTAAAAAAACCCGCAAAGCCTTATTTGGCGCGGGTTTGTGGACTTTCTCGGACTGCTTTGGAAGTGTGGGTGGTGCCCCCGACAGGAATCGAACCTGTAACTGCCCCTTAGGAGGGGGCCGTTATATCCATTTAACTACGGAGACGCTACGGAAAACTGGTGCGGTCAGGCGCTGCGGTCCACCGACAGGCGGGCCAGTTCGATCAGGGCCTGGCGGACTTCCGAATCGGGAATGTTCTGCAAGGAGGCGATGGCCTGTTCGGCCATTTTCACGGCTTCATTCTTGGCATATTCCAGCGCGCCGCAGGATTGTACCGCATTCAGCACATCGTGGAAACGGTCGCGGTTGGCGTTTTCCAGCGCGCCGCGCACCAGGGCGGAGGCTTCCGGACTGCCGTTGCGCATGGTGTAGATCAAGGGCAGGGTGGGCTTGCCTTCGGCCAGATCGTCGCCCAGGCTCTTGCCTATTGTGTCGGCGTCGCCGCTGTAGTCCAGCACGTCGTCGATGATCTGGAAGGCGGTGCCCAGATACATGCCGTAGTCTGCCATCGCTTGCACCTGTTCGGCGGAGGCGTCGGCGATCAGCGCGCCGACGCGGGCGGCGGCTTCGAACAGCTTGGCGGTTTTGTACTGAATGACCTTCAGATATTCGTCTTCGCTGACGTCGGTGTTGCCGATGTTCAAGAGTTGCAGCACCTCGCCTTCGGCGATGATGTTGGTCGCTTCGGCCATCACTTCCAGAATGGTCATGTTGCGGGTGGTGACCATCATCTGGAAAGCGCGGGTGTAGAGGAAGTCGCCCACCAGCACGCTGGCGGCGTTGCCGAACAACGCGTTGGCGGTTTTGCGGCCGCGGCGCAGATCGGATTCATCCACCACGTCGTCGTGCAGCAGCGTGGCGGTGTGGATGAACTCTATCATCGCGGCGAGTTCAAACAGGTGTTCGCCCCGGTAGCCCAGCGCGCGGCCCGACAGCAGGGTCAGGACGGGGCGCAGGCGTTTGCCTCCGGCGGAGATGATGTACTCCGCCACCTGGCGGATCAGGACCACGTCGGAGTGCAGGCGGGCGCGGATCACGCGGTCTACCGTCTGCATGTCGTCGGCTATCAGGGTTCGGAAAAGCGGGGTGGACACGTTTTCAACCAGTTTTATTTCGTTGCGATGGGGGTACGCCAAAGCATGGGATGTTACCAGAAAAGCCGCCGCAGCCGCCATGCCGCCGTGCTTGTCGCTTAAGTCGATGAAATCATTGACAACTTGACGGGTTGTTCTGTATAGTCTTGCGTTCCCTGCGCATCAGGCGTGGGGATTTATTTATCAGGAGCTCATGCGAATGTATGCGGTCATAAAAACCGGCGGCAAGCAATACAAAGTTGCCATCGGTGAAAAACTCAAAGTAGAACAGATACCTGCAGACGTCGACAGCCAGATCGTACTTGAAGAAGTGCTGATGATTGCTGACGGTGAACAGGTTGTTGTTGGCGCCCCGCTGGTTTCCGGCGCCACCGTGAAGGCCACCGTTGTTTCCCACGGTCGTGGCGAAAAGATCCGCATCTTCAAGATGCGTCGTCGCAAGCACTACCAGAAACATCAGGGTCATCGTCAGAACTACACCGAAATCCGCATCGACGCGATTTCGAAGTAAGGATAAACAGTCATGGCACACAAAAAAGCAGGCGGCAGCTCCCGCAACGGTCGTGACTCCGAAGCCAAACGCCTGGGCGTTAAGGTTTACGGCAGCGAACTGATTCCGGCTGGTTCCATCATCGTGCGTCAGCGCGGCACCAAGTTCCATGCTGGCGAAAACGTCGGCCAGGGCAAGGACCACACCCTGTTCGCCAAGGTTGACGGCTACGTTGAATTCACCGTTAAGGGCGCGCAAAAGCGCAAGACCGTTAACGTGGTTCCGTACACTGGTGTAGACGGCGAATAATTCGCTTTCTGACATCCGAGAAAGCCCTATCCTTGCGATAGGGCTTTTTTCATACCCGAGGGGCAAGGCGTGAGGGCTGGCATGGCCAACCCTGACGCCTGACTCCTCGCAAGACAGAGGTTGAGTGCAATGAAATTCATCGATGAAGCCCGGATTGAAGTGATGGCCGGGCGCGGCGGCAATGGCGTGGCCAGCTTCCGCCGCGAAAAATTCGTGCCCTTCGGCGGTCCGGACGGCGGCGACGGCGGCAAGGGCGGCAGCGTGTACGCGGTGGCCGACGAGAACGTCAATACGCTGGTTGAATACCGCTTCGTCAAGAAGTATCTGGCGCAGCACGGCGAGCGCGGCCGCGGCGCCGATTGCTACGGCAAGGGCGGCGACGACATCGAGCTGAAGATGCCGGTGGGCACCGTGATCCACGACCACGACACCGGCGAACTGGTGGCGGACCTCACCCATCACGGCCAGCGCATCATGATCGCCAAGGGCGGCAAGGGCGGCCTGGGCAATATCCACTTCAAGTCGTCCACCAACCGCGCGCCGCGCCAGTGCACGCCGGGCGAGCAGGGCGAACAGCGCACGCTGCGCCTGGAGCTGAAGGTGCTGGCCGATGTCGGCCTGTTGGGCATGCCCAACGCCGGCAAGTCCACCTTCATCCGCTCGGTGTCCGCCGCGCGCCCCAAGGTGGCGGATTACCCGTTCACCACGCTGCACCCCAATCTGGGCGTGGTGCGGATGGACGATATCCGGAGCTTTGTCGTCGCCGACATCCCGGGCCTGATCGAGGGCGCGGCCGAAGGCGCCGGCCTGGGCCACCGCTTCCTGAAGCATTTGCAGCGCACCGGTTTGCTGCTGCACGTGGTGGACATCGCTCCGTTCGATCCGGACGTGGACCCGGTGCGCGAGGCGCGCGCCATCGTCGAAGAACTGAAGAAGTACGACGAGGAGCTGCACAACAAGCCGCGTTGGCTGGTGCTGAACAAGGTGGACATGCTGCCGGAAGACGAGCGCGAGCTGACTGTGTCCGCTTTCCTCAACGCTTACGGTTGGCCGCAAACGCAGCCGGATGACTCCTTCGGTTTCGACATCAAGGCGCCGCGCGTGTTCAGCATCTCCGCGCTGAACCACGAAGGCACCCGCGAGCTGACCTTCGCCATCATGTCCTACCTGGACGTGGTGCGCGCCGAGGCGCGCAAGGAGGCCGAGGCGCTGCAGCAGCAAGCGGCTGCAGCCAAGCAGAAGCTGATCGCGCCGGAAGCGCCGGCGGTGAGCGAAGGCGGCGACGCGTAACGAAAACGCAGTCTTTTCGTGTTATGGAAAACGGGCGGGATGCATATCCCGCCCGTTTTTGCATTCCATCCGGGCAATGTGCGGGGAGGGGGCTCAATTTTCTGCCTTCTTGCCGGTATGCTGTGCACCGATCTCTTCACGTGTCGTTACTTCCCAAGTCGATTGGATGTTGTATTTTGTCCTCAGGCAGCCGCTAAGGGACCCGCCGCCGCGCAAGCGCAATGGCATGATTTCTGCTTGTCGTAGCCGAAGCCGGGAAGAGCCGCAGACAAGGCCATGGGGGCCGCGCCGATTCTGACCTCGCCCGCCGTTTTTCCGGCGGGCGGAGCAGGGCCGGTTCGGGACCCGGCTCCCAGGTTTTGTCATCTGCCAGCCAGGGGCCTGGCCGGCGGAGCGGCGAAATCCGGCTTGCTAGACGAAATACTCTAACTATATAACTGGTGCAGCCGCCGCCCACGGGCAGGGCCGCGCCAGGCGGCGCCGGTCCGTGAGCGTTTGGTCCGGAGAAAAAGGTCCGGCTGGGGGCCGGATACCAACAAGGCAGTACGCATTGATGAGGAGAAGCAAATGAAGAAGGCACTTGCTGCGCTGGCTGTCGGCCTGATGGCTACGTCCCTGGGGGTTTACGCCAAGGATTGGAAGGAAGTCCGTTTCGGCGTGGACGCGAGTTACGCGCCGTTTGAATACAAGGCGCCGAATGGCCAGGTCGTCGGCTTCGACGTGGACCTGGGCAATGAGATTTGCAAGCGCCTGAAGGCCAAGTGCGTCTGGGTGGAGAACGATTTCGACGGCATGATCCCGGCGCTGAAAGCCAAGAAGTTCGACGGCGTGTTGTCGTCGATGTCGATGACCGAGGCCCGGATGAAGGAGATCGCCTTCTCCGCCAAGCTGTTCAACACTCCGACCCGCATGGTGGCCAAGGCCGGCTCGGGCCTGATGCCGACCCCGGCTTCGCTGAAGGGCAAGCGCGTGGGCGTGGAGCAGGGCACCATCCAGGAAGCCTACGCCAAGAAGCACTGGGCGCCGGCCGGCGTGGAAGTGGTGCCGTACCAGAACCAGACCCTGGTGCTGGCCGACCTGGCCGCTGGCCGCCTGGACGCGTCCTTGCAGGACGCGGTGCAAGCCGACATCGGCTTCCTGAAAAAACCTGAGGGCAAGGGCTTCGCCTTCGCCGGCAAGGACCTGGTGGATCCGCAAACTCTGGGCGAAGGCGCCGGCATCGGCATGCGCAAGGAGGACAAGGATCTGAAGGCCGCCATCGACAAGGCCATCGCCGACATGCTGAAGGACGGCACCTACAAGAAGCTCGAGAAGAAATATTTCTCCTTCGACGTGTACGGCGGCTGACGCCGCCTTGCGGACGGGCGGCCCGCCGCCCGTTTGAAGTCGTGATGCGCCCCGCTTGGCGGGGCGTATTGATCTGGAGGGCCGGACGCCATTCGGCAATATAAGCCGAAGGCGGCGGCCGCTCGACAAGGGGAACAAGATGTTTCTGGATGGATTCGGTCCCATCATTTGGCAGGGGACCCTGGTGACGCTGGAGCTGTCGGTGCTGTCGCTGCTGCTCGCCTTCGTCATCGGCCTCTTCGGCGCCGGCGCCAAGCTCTCGCACAATCCCGTGCTGGGCGGGATTTCCACGGTCTACACCACGCTGGTGCGCGGCGTGCCCGACCTGGTGCTGATGCTGCTGATCTTCTACAGCCTGCAGATAGGCATGAACAAAATCACCGAGTCGCTGCACCTCGAGCAGATCGACCTCGATCCCTTCGTGTCCGGCATCGTCACGCTGGGCTTCATCTACGGCGCCTATTTCACCGAGACGCTGCGCGGCGCCTTCCTGTCGGTGCCCAAGGGGCAGATCGAGGCCGGCATCGCCTACGGCATGAACGGCTGGCAGGTCTTCCACCGCGTGCAGTTTCCGCAAATGATGCGCTTCGCGCTGCCGGGCATTTCCAACAACTGGCAGGTGATGCTGAAGGCCACCGCCCTGGTGTCCATCATCGGCCTGGCCGATGTGGTGAAGGCCTCGGTGGACGCCGGCAAGAGCACGTACAAGGTGTTCTTCTTCACGCTGGTGGCCGGCGCCATCTACTTGCTGCTCACCACGCTGTCCAACTTCGTGCTGGCCTGGCTGGAGCGCCGCTATTCGTCAGGCGTGCGGGAGGCGGAGCTATGATGGACATCATCCAGCAATACTGGCGGGCCTTCCTGTGGAGCGACGGCTACCACCTGTCCGGCCTGGCTGTTACCATGTGGCTGTTGGTGCTATCGATAGCTTTCGGCTTCGTGGTGTCCATTCCGCTGGCGGTGGCGCGCGTGTCCAAGGTCAAGTGGCTGGCGCGCGCGGTGTGGTTGTACACCTATGTGTTCCGCGGCACCCCGCTTTACGTGCAGCTGATCTTCTTCTACAGCGGCATGTACAGCCTGGACGTGGTGAGGGAAGTGGGGTTTCTCAACCACTTCTTCCGCGAAGGTTACAACTGCACCATCCTGGCGTTCGCGCTCAATACCTGCGCCTACACCACCGAGATTTTCGCCGGCGCGATCAAGGCGACGCCCTACGGCGAGATCGAGGCCGGGCGCGCTTACGGCATGAGCAAGTTCACGTTGTACCGCCGGGTGATCATCCCGTCGGCGCTGCGGCGGGCGCTGCCGGCGTACAGCAACGAGGTGATCCTGATGCTGCACGCAACCACTGTGGCCTTCACCGCCACGGTGCCGGACATCCTGAAGGTCGCGCGCGACGTCAATGCCGCCACATACGACTCCTTCAACGCGTTCGGCCTGGCCGCCTTGCTGTATCTGTGCATCACCTTTATTCTGGTCGGCCTGTTCCGCAAGGCTGAAGCCCGCTGGCTCGCTTACCTGCGTCCGACCAAGAGCTGAGAAATACTGGGGAATGATTTAGATGGACAAGCTGAACATCAGCAATATTCACAAGAGCTACGGCGAACACGAAGTCTTGAAGGGCATCTCGCTGCAAGCCAAGGCCGGCGACGTGATCAGCATCATCGGCTCGTCCGGCTCCGGCAAGAGCACCTTCCTACGCTGCATCAACTTCTTGGAAAAGCCCAACGAAGGCAGCATCGCGCTCAACGGCGAGGAAATCCGCCTGTCGCGCAACAAGCAGGGCGAACTGGTGCCGGCCGACCAGAAGCAGCTGCAGGCCATGCGAACCAAACTGGCCATGGTGTTCCAGCACTTCAATCTGTGGGGCCACATGACGGTGCTGGAAAACGTCATCGAGGCGCCGGTGCACGTGTTGGGCATTCCGCGCGACGAAGCCATCGCCCGCGCCAAGAAATACCTGGCCAAGGTCGGGCTGGACGAACGCGCCCAAGCCAAGTACCCGGCCCACTTGTCCGGCGGCCAGCAGCAACGCGTGGCGATAGCCCGCGCGCTGACGATGGAGCCGGAGGTGATGCTGTTCGACGAGCCGACCTCGGCGCTGGACCCGGAGCTGGTGGGCGAAGTGCTGAAGGTGATGCAGGCGCTGGCCGAAGAAGGCCGCACCATGATCGTGGTCACCCACGAGATGGGCTTCGCCCGCAACGTGTCCAACCACGTGATGTTCCTGCACCAGGGGCGCGTGGAGGAAGAGGGCCACCCGGACGAGGTGTTCGGCAACACCAGGAGCGAACGCCTGAAGGCATTCCTGTCCGGTAGTCTAAAATAGGATCATCCCTGCAAAGGGGGAGGAAAGCCCGCCGGAGCGGTTAGCCGGCGGGTTTGCTTTTTCAGGCGGCGTCGGCCGCTGTGGATAAATTCCGATTTCGAGAAATGCTGTGGATAAGCCTGCCGTCGGCGCTTACTGGGCCGGCCGCTGCGAGCGGAACAGCGCCCATTCCTCCACTTCGCGGCCATCGGGCAGCCGGCACAAGGCGTATTCGTTGCCGGCGGCGTCTTTCTGCGGCAGCAGCTTGCCGCCCTGATTCACGCAGTTGACCGAGGCGGGGTTGGCCATGCCGACAGCTTGCGGCTGCGGGGCCGGGTTTTGCGCGCAGGCGGCCAGCAGCAGCGCCGGCAGCGCGGCGAGAAGGGGTTTCAGCGTTTTCATTTCCAGTTCGGATCCTGTTTCAGTTGTTTCATCAGATAGGCGCGCTGGCTCTTGTCCGGCTTGCCCAGCCAGCGATAGCTGGCGTGTTTGGCCGGCTGCTCCATCGCTTCCGGCACGTCGGCCACCGTCACCAAGAGGCCCGCGGCGCGGCGCTTGTCGGCGCTGAACAGGCCGTAGAAGCGGTTGTAGGCGCAATCGTGCGGCTTGCACATTTCGCCGGCCAGGTAGCGTTTGCCGGCGATGGTGGCCGAATGGTAGGGAGCGCTGGTGGCGCGGGCCTCGCGCAGCCATTCCGGCGCGTCCTTGGCGCCGGCCAGCATGCTCATCCAGGCCGCCTGGCGATCGGGCTGGCGGGCCAGCTCGGCGAACACCGCCTCGGCCGATTTGGCCGCCGGCGCGGAGGCCGCGGAAGCGGCCTGAACCGGCGCGGACGGCAGCAGGATGGATAGGGACAACAGCAGGGGGGCCAGGGTTTTCATGGGGCGGCTCGACGGCGATGCAAAAGGGTTTGGATCGCCGTAAGGGACGAAAATTCCATCAGGCAGTGAGCAGTTTGCCGCTCTTGAACGCGGTGTCGCCGGCCACGCGGGCGATGCCCAGGCCGGCGGTGGCGTAGGGACGGTCGCTGGTGGCGTACAGCACGCCGCCGCGTTCGGTGCACACCTGGCTGACGGCGTCGGTCAGGGGGTCGATCACGTCGGCCACCAGGTCGCCCGGGCTGAGCAGGCTGCCGGCGGCCGCGCGGTACACCACTACGCCGGCGTGCGGCGCCAGCAGATCTTCCGACCCGGCCAGCGGCGTGGCAGGATGGCGCAGCGGCGGCGCCTCCGGCGCGTCGCCTGCGATCACGCCGCGATGTTGCAGGAAATCGATGATGGCCTCGGCATCCTTGGCCGCGTATTCGTGGTCTACGTCGCATTCGCCGCGCAGCTCCACCGTCACCGCCAGACAGGCCATTTCGATCGGCGCGGCCAGCCCGGCGCGGGCGGCCAGCTCGCGCAGCTGCCACCACGGCTGGCTGCAGGCTTCATCGAAGGGGTAGTCGCCGGAATCCTCGGCCAGCAGGGTGGCGCAGGCGCCCAGATAACGGGCCAGCGGCTCGCATTGGTCCCATAGCGGGGTGCCGGTGTACAGGTGCAGGTCGGCGCGGCTGTCGCAGTGCAGGTCCAGCATGATGTCGGCGTCGCAGGCCATGCTGTGCAGCGCGTGGCGCAGCGATTGCAGCTCGGTTTGCGGCCGCTGGCGGGCCAGCTCGGCGCGCATCGCCGCGCGGATCAGCCGGGTATTGGCCTTGGCGTCAGGCCCCAGCTGGCCGCGCACGGCGGCGAACACCGCCTCCGCCAGCGGCTGGTAGTGGCGGTTGAAGTTCTGCCCGCTCATCAGCTCGAAGCGGCCCAGCAGCCTGCTGCTCTGGTTCTGGTTCAGGCCGATGGGATTGACCGCCGGCAGCACCGCGATTTCGCCCAGTATGGCGCCATCCTCCTCCAATTGGCGCAGCCGCTGCTTCAGGTGCCAGGCTACCAGCATGCCAGGCAGCTCGTCGGCGTGCAGGCTGGCCTGGATATGGACTTTCTCGCCGCGGCCGGCCTGGCCGAAGTGAAAGCTGGTCAGCGTGCGCTGGCTGCCCAGGCTGGGCGACAGCAGGGCGTGGTGATGGGTGAGCATGGCGTCTCCTCTATGCGATTGTTATGACTGGCTGCCAGGATAAAACGCGCGGCCGCGTTGACGAAGCGCCGGGCCGCCGGGACAATCTGCGCTTTGATTCACGCCACTGCGGAGCGCGCTTGGATTCTCTGTCCGATTTCTTCCAGCCCGGCATCGAGCCCGGCTCGCTGCAGGCCGTGTCGCGGCTGCAGGGCGCCTGGGGCTATTTGTCCGTTTTCGTCACGCTGTTCCGCGGCGGCGACGAGGAAGTGCTGATGCGCCTCCTGGTGCTGCGCGAGCTGGGCGGCCGCGCCGAGGCGCCCCTATGGACGCCGCAGGAAATCGCCCAGCGCTTTTCCTACCTTAACGATACCAAACTGGCCACTATTCTGGGGCGCTTGCGCGAAGGCGATTTGCTGGTCTACGACAGCGACGGCGGCGTCTACCAGCTGTCCGAGGGCGCGCGCGTGGCGCTGGCGGCCCTGGCCACCATGGTGGATTTCGCCGGCGACGACGTGGAGCTGGGCTACCTCACCAGCCAGGTGGCGGCCGGCCAGGCCGTGGGCCAGGTATCGGACGAGGCGCTCAAGCATCTACTGGCGCGGCTCAACGAGCTGTACGTCGAGTTCGAGGAGGCGCTGGAGTCGCAGTCCGAATTCCGCATCCGCGCCGCCCAGCACCGGCTGGAGGCCGTATGGCGCTGGGTGGCCAAGTCCACCGAGGTGGTGAAGAGCCTGACCGGCGACGACAGCTTGAGCCTGGCGGTGCTGAACCAGGCCCAGGCCATCGCGCTGGCGCAAAGCCGCATGCTGGCGCTGGCCGGCACCTTCGAGCGCCGCTTGGCCCAGCTGGCCGCGCAGCGCGTGCACCTGGGCAATTCCGGCCTCACCTCCACCGACATCGCCGACTGGCTGCGCCGCCAGGGCGCGGCCATGCTGGCCGGCAAGCTGGCCGACGCTTGGTCCATCTGTCCGGAGCCGGCTTTCCTGTCCACGCCCGAGCTGGCCGACGTGGCCGAGTTCGAACTGCTGGCGCGCGAGCGCGCCAAGGCCGGCGCGCATGTGCTGCCCGGCGGCGAGGCCGCGCCGCTGGCCGACGCGCCGGAGATGGAGCGGCTGTTGGAGGCCGAGGAAATGTACGACCTGTTGCTCACGCTCGGCATGAGCGGCGAAGCCGACGCCCACATCAGCCAGGCGGTGCTGGCGGGCAGCTACAACGAAACCGCCTACCGGCTGTCCTTGCTGTCCCTGATCGGCGACCCGGAAACCAGCAACGACCAGAGCATCGTCGCCGCCTTGGCCAAGCTGCCGTTTCGCCTGCAGGGCGGCGACGCGGTTATCGAGACGGATCACCCGGAGGTGGCGACGCTGTCCGATGCCCGGCTGGTGGCCAACACGGTAGCAAAACCATAACGGAGGCTCGCGGGATGAAAGATCTACTGGATGGTTTGTCCGTTGGTGACTTGTTGAATTTGCATGGGCAGATTCTCGCTCGATTGCGTGAATCCAAAGTTTTGCGCTCGGAGAACAATCCCACTGGCGATTACACGGAGTGGTTGTTAACCCAAAAGCTTGGCTTGAGGCGGGAGCCCAATTCGAGAAAAGGGTTTGACGCGGTCGACGTCGATGGGACGCGTATCCAGATCAAGGGACGCAGAATCACGCCGCGGAACACGTCTCGTCAACTGAGCGTTATCCGGCAGCTAGAGGACCAGCCGTTCGACTGGCTGATCGCGGTGATATTCGATGAGAACTGGAAAGTGATTCGGGCAATGAAACTGCACTGGAGCGTGGTGATGGAGCATTCAATATGTCGAGCGCGCGTAAATGGTCATGTGCTGATTCTGCGCGATGACTTGCTGGATGACCCTGCGGTGCAAGATATAACGGCTCAATTGAGCGAAGACTGAAAATAGTGGAACACGAAATCAAAACCCTCACCGCCCGCCTGCTGGCGCACCGCGTGGTGCCGCGCGCCGACGCGCTGGCGAAGAAGGCGCTGCTGGACGACATCTTCCGCGCCGAGCTGGACAAGAGCCTGGCCGCCGTCGGCCTGCGCCTGGTGGAGAACCCGTACGCCGAGCACATCGCCGCGGCCTTGCTGCCGGAAATGACCGAGCCGGTGTTCGGCTCCGGCGACGCCTGGCTCAACAACAACCTGGGCCTGCCGCGCGACGGCGTGGCGCTGCTGGTCATTCTGTGGGCGCTGATCATCCTGCCCAAGCGCGAGCGGCAGATCGCCCGCGTCGAGGCCGGCAAGGAGAGCCAGAGCGACATGTTCGGCGCGCAAAAACCGTTGGAAACCGGCGAGATGGTGTCCACCGGCCTTTCCGAGGACGCGCTGTACGCGGACTTCGGCAAGGCCTTGGGCGGCCGCACCCGCTTCAACGCCAACCTGGGCCGGCTGGTCAACCTGGGCTTCGTCGTCCGCCGCAACCGCTGGCTGGACGAGGGGCCGATGCTGGACCTGATGATAGATTACGCCCAGCTGGCGCCGCGCATCATCGAAGGCGCGCTGGCCGACGTATTGCTGCGGCGCGAGGGCCGCGAGGCGCTGGCCGACAAGCGCGCGCCGGAAGCTATCCAGCAAGACATCGAAGACGAAAACGGCGAGGACGGCATCGCGTCGGCCGGCCCGTTGTTTGACTTGCCGCCGGACGATGCGGCGGATGGGGAGGTTCGCTGATGTTCCAGATGAAATCGGTGGAAATGGTGCACTGGGATTTCTGGCAGCGGCTGACCGTGCCGCTGGACGCGCAGATCGTCACCATCATCGGGCCCAACGGCTCCGGCAAGACCACCTTGCTGGACGCGCTGCGCACCTTGCTGGCGATCAAATGCTCCGGCAAGCGCGACTACAAGCGCTACGTGCGCAACAACAAGGAAGCTTTCGCCTACCTGCGCGGCGTGGTGGACAACCCGCGCCGGCCTAGCGGCGGCCTGTACCCGACGCCGTTCTTTCCCATCGTGTCGGAGTCCGTCACGCTGCTGTGCCGCATCAAGAAGCAGGGCGGCGACTGGGTGCGCCATTACGCGATCCTGGACGGCGACATCGCGCTGGAGCACGCCGAGGGCCAGGCGCAATGGCTGGGCGTGCAGGAATACCGCCGCCGGCTGGAGGCAGCCGGCCTGACCGCGGCGGTGGGCGAGGTGCTGGCGCTGGAGCAGGGCGACACCGACAAGCTGACCGAGTACAGCCCGCGCCAATTGCTGGACCTGGTGTTCCAGGTGTTCGGCGACAAGGACGTGCTGGACAACTACCAGCGCGCGCGCGACGAGCAGCGCGCCACCGAGCTGGAGCTGGAGGCGCTGAGCCGCCAGGAAGAGGCGCTGGAGGGGCGGGTGGAGGCGATGAAGAACCGCGCCAACCGCTACCTGGAATGGAAGCAGCTGCAAACCGGCATCAAGCGGCTGCGCGAAGAGGCGCTGCCGGTGCTGGCCTATCTGGACGGCAAGGCGTCGTTCGGCAAGCAGTGGAACGATTACCGCGCCGGCTACCATGTGCTGAACCAGGCGCGCGCCGAGCACGCGGACACGCTGGATCTGGTGGCCAAGCTGAAGGCGGCGGAAGTCAGCGCCGGCGAAGCGCGCGCCGCGGCGGAAACCGTGCGCCAGGCGGTGCAGGAAGCCTTCATGAAGGCCAAAGGCGAGCACGCCGGCGTGGCCGGCCAACTGAAGGAGCGCGACCGGCTGCAGGCCCTGGCGGGCAAGGAGTACGGCGCGGACGCCGCGCAGCTGGCCGACAAGCTGGCCGGCTTGCGCGCCGAGTCGGACCAGCTGAAAGACGGCCTGCGCGCGCTGAAACAGCAGCGCCAGGAAAGCTCCGAGCATCTGCAGGCGCTGGAAATCGGCCGAGGCCGCTCGCCGGAGGACGTGCGCCAGTTCAAGGCGGCGCTGGACGAAGCCGGCATCGGCCACGCCATGCTGTCCGACATCGTCGAGGTGCTTGACTCCAACTGGCAGGCCGCGGTGGAGGCCTTGCTGCGCGGCTACCGCCACGTGGTGCTGCTGGACCAGGAATCCGACCGCCGCGAGGCCTGGACAATAGGCGAGAAGCTGCGTTACCGCCATTTCGTGGTGCCGGAGCGCGCCGCGCCGCCGCGCGCCGCCAAGGGCAGCCTGCTGGAGGTGGTGCGCTTCTCCGCCGACGCGCCGGACTGGCTGTACCGGCAGATGAACAACGTGACGCGAGTGGAAAGCGCGAGCGAGGGCGCCAATGTCGACGGCGACTGGATCACCCGCGACGGCTATTTCCGCGAGCGCCGCGGCGCGCGCCACATCGGCGTGCCCATGCATGAATACGCGTTTGGCGAAGCGGCGCGGCAATCGCGCCTGCTGGCGGTGCGCGATGAGCTGAAATCGCTCAATGTGCGCATCCTGGCCGACGAGGAGCGGCTGGTGGTCGCCACCCGCGAGGCGGCTGGCCTGGCCGAGTACCTGGGCGGCATGGACGCCATCCGTCAACTCGACAGCCGCGCCGACGAATTCGCCGCGCTGGAGTCGCGCAAGGCCGAGCTGGAGGCCGAGATCGCCCGCCAGGGCGCGGCCCTGGCCGCCGCCGGCGCCGACAAGGACGCCGCCGACCAGCGCTACGGCGACGCGCGGCTGGCGCACGACCGCGTCTGCCAGCGCGAGATGGAAAGCCTGTCCAAATACAATCAGAAGCTGCAGGACGTGGAGCAGGCGCGCCGCCAGCTGCGGCGGCTGATGGCTGAACTGCGCGAGTGGGCGCAGCGGCTGCCGGCCGATGCGCTGGCGCCGGAGCACGTGGCGCAGCTGGAAGACGAATTCGACACCGCCGCCGACGCCAAGCACCAGCTGAACTACCTGGAAGAAAAGCTGCAAAGCGGCGACTGGGAGCAGGATGATTCCGTGCTGGCGCTGAAGGACAAGCTGGTGGAGGACCTGAGCTCGCTGGATAAGGAGCGGCAGCGCCGCCAGGGCGAGGTGGACCGCTCGCGCGAGCTGACCGATGAGGCGCGCGCCGCCTATATCGGCAAGCTGCGCGCCACCGTGCGCGCTTACGGCCAGAACGTGAGGCGGCTGGGCGAGCTGGCCGGCATCCAGGTGGAAGTGGAGCTGCCCAAGCTGGAGAACGACGACGCGGTGCTGGCCCAGGCCGGGCTGGTGTTGAAGTTCAACTTCGACCAGAAGGGCATGATGGGCATGAACGACGGCGAGGCTTCCGGCGGCCAGCAGGTGATGAAGTCGCTGATCCTGCTGATCGGCCTGATGATGGACGAGGCCAATCCGTCCGGCTTCGTCTTCATCGACGAACCGTTCGCCCACCTCGACATCTTCAACATCGACCGCGTGGCCGGCTTCCTGAAAGCCACCGAGGCGCAGTATCTGATCACCACGCCCAACACCCACAACATCAACATCTTCGCCCCGTCCGAGCTGACGCTGGCCACGCGCAAGAAGCGCCCCGGCGAAACCTGGGCGCCGCCGATATTGCAGACGCGGCGGAGAGTGGAGGGGCTCTAATGCTGTTATCTGATCTCGATATGGGTGCTTTTGTGCGCGAAAAGAGCACACGCGGGGATAGGCTGGCACCACGCCTGCCTGCGGGCGCGCAGCCATTATTGGGGTTGGATGAGTTGCAGTGGCAGACTTTACGGTCTTGGCTCAAGCCGACTGGCGAATCATCCAAATGGACGTGGTTGATTGAGAACAGCCAAGTGAATGAGTGGCTGCATTGCGAGAGCCTGCTGTGCCGACTGTTGCAGGCGGGTTGGTGCGAGCTGATTCGCCATGCCGGAAAGGGCGCGGCTCAGAACCACTACCTTCCTTACAAAGTGGTTTGGCGCGATAAGGAAGGACTGCGGCGTGCTTTGGGTTGGTCCAATCAGCCAGAGAAAGAGGACTTGAAAAGGCAGTGGTCGCTGTGGCAGCCCAGACATCCCTGGTTGCAGGAGATCGCAGCCACTTGTCGACAGATGTCGATGCAAGTGGATACGTCTCGTCGAAGGCTGCGTTTGCTGCAGGGGCTGGATGATTGGCTTGGCGAGGAGCGCTTCGGCACCGAGCGCCAGTTTTCTCAAGTCGTTTTCCAGCATACCAAGGCCTTGGCCAAAGCCGATAAAGAATGGTTGGCCGAGACCGGCCTGGATCTGGAGGCCTGCGGCATCTCTCCGCATACCCCCTACTTTTATCTGGCAGCCTGCTTGGATTGCTATGACGATGAGGGCTTGTTGCTTCGCTCCAGCTTGTTGCGGCAAGGCAATGCTTTGCCAGCTGAGACCGTGCGGGATATCAAGCAGGTATCGGGCCTCGTCCGAGAAATACAGGTGGTGGAAAACTTTAGCGTATTCCAGACCTTGACCCGGCAGCTTGTGGCTGAGGTGGCTGACGTCCTTGTCGTCTGGGTGCCGGGGCAGCCGCACAGCCGCTGGCGCAAGGCGTTCAGCCATCTGGTCAGTCTGTGCGATGCGCCGGTCTACGTCGCGTGCGACTTGGATCCTGCCGGTGTCGCCATAGCGTTGCAGGTAGGGCAGCTGGTTCAGGAGCAGGGCCAGGCATGGCAGCCTTGGCGTATGCACGTTGATGACGAGAAACTGCGGGAATACAACTGGCCGCTGGAAGGCTCTGATAGACGCCATATTCAGAGCCTGTTCAAACAATCATTGCCTGATGAGTTAAAGAGGCTGCTAGAAGCCATGGAGAGAACCGGGTACAAACTGGAACAGGAGATTCTATTTCTTGAATAGCTGGGCTTTGGGATTCGTGAGTGTTTTGCGTGGGCAAGCCAAGTCGCTTGCCCACTCTACATTTCAGCTCCCTAGCGTCCCATCCAACTTAACCATATCTCTCGTCATCTACCCCCCATTCTGCCCGGCGGCCAAGTCGGTTTTCTGGTTCGAGCCGAATCCGCGCCCATGATGACGTCCCACGGCAAGCCGGTGTATATCGCCGGCGAATAGCGGCTGCGCCAGGCGTCAGCGAAGGCGTAAGCGTCCTGTCTGGCGCCGGGATGGTTCGCGGGCCTCGCCCTCGCGCAATCCACCACGGTGCCAAATACGTCGAATATCAGAGCCTGAACAGGCTGACTCATGATTGCTACCATGCTTTTGGCATTATGGCGGTCTGGCGCCGGCGGGGCGCTTACTCTGCCGTCGGGTCCGCGCCCTGCCACCAGTCCGGCGCGGCGCTGCCGTCGCCGATATGGCCGTCGCGGCGCAGGTAGTGGCGGACGTCCCGGCCCGGCTCGCGCAATGCCGGATCGCCGGCCAGCGCCCGTTCCAGCCATTCCGCGCCGTAACGGAAGATCTCGGCCGCCACGCCGCCCAGCGGATGGAACTCGTTCTCGTAGACGCGCATTTCCTTGGGCGCGCGGATGCGCCGGTAGCAGGCCTGCGCCTGTTCCAGCGGCGTCAGCTCGTCGAACTCGCCTATGCCCAGCAGCACGGGTATGCGGATGTCGGCGGCCAGCGCGTCCAGCGGCATGCGGTCGCGCATCTCTCGGTCGAAAAGGGCCTCGTCACGGTAGCCGCTCATATACATGTAGTTTTTCTTGAAGCTGGGCTGGGCGCGCTCGAAGATGGTGAGAAAGTCGCCGCATACCGGCTCGTAGGCGGCCAGCGCGGCCAGCCGGGTTTCGCCTGCGGCGGCGCGCATGCCCCAGTAGCCGCTCATGCTGATGCCGAACATGCCGATGCGGCCGGCGTCCACTTCGGGCAGCCCGGCCAGGTAGCCGGCGTAGGCTTCCAGCGCCCGCTCGTAGTTGTCCAGCGTCACCGCCAGGCCGCCGGCGCGGCTTTCGCCCTGGCCGGGACCCTCTATCGACAGCGCCGCCATGCCGCGCGAGGTGTAGTAGCGCTCGGCGGCGTACAGGTAGTCTTCCTTGATCATGTCCATGCCGGGGCCGAGGATCACCGCCGGCGCCTGGCGGACTTCGCCGTCCGGCAGGTGCAGCAGCGCGTGGATGGCGCCGCCCTCGAACGGAATCTCCACTCGCCGCACCCGGCCGTCGCGCAGTTGGCCGATGCGTTCGACGCAGTGGTTGCAGCGCGCGCGCAGCACCGCCTTGCGCGGATCGGCGGTGTCGAAGATCGAATACTGCGCGCGGCCCCACATCACCGCGGCGCGCAGGTAGAGATCGGCGGCGGTGCGGCGATAGCCGTCGCGCTCGTAGTGGGCGGCGCGGCGCTCGGCGCGGGCCGCCACCTCGGCCCAGGCCTTGGGCAGCATCGCGCCGCTTTTCACCTGTTCGAACACGGCGTCGAAATCGGCCGGATCGTGCCCCAGCTGCAGCAGGGTGTTCTTGCCTTCCGGATGCAGGGCGTCGAAACCGCCCTGCGCCAGCGCGATGTCCAGCGACCAGCTTTGCGCTTCTGAACGTGACATAATTTTCACCTCGTAAATTGATCGTGCCGAAAAATAACTAAGTACTTAGTTATATTATTGTGGAGCTGGAACGCATGTCAACAATGCCGCGAGAAGACGCCTCGCCCGCAGAAATGGAAGAAAGCCCGCGCCGGCAGGCGCTGGCGAGGCTGAGCCGCGCCGCCTACAGCCTGAGCGCCGCCGACGCGCGGCTGCGCGGCCGCGCCACGCGCCAGGCCGGCGCGCTTTCCCTATCGCACGCCAGGGTGCTGCGGATACTGGCCGAGGAGGGCGCGCTGCCTGTAGCGCGGCTGGCTGAACTGACCGAGACTACCGGCGCAGGGGTCACCCAACTCGTGAATGGCTTGAGCGAGCAGGGTTATGTGGAGAAGGCGAAGTCGCTGGCCGACAAGCGTTCGGTGCTGGTGCAACTGACTGAACTGGGCCTGGCGCGCCATCGCGAGCGCGAACGCCTGCTGGCGGAAGTGCTGGATAGCGCGCTGCGGGAGATGGATGACGCGGCCCTGGACGACGCCGCCGCCGTATTGCGGGCCTTGGGCGGCGTCTACGACCGATTGTGAGTCCCGCTGCTCAGGCTTTGAGGTTCTGCTGGGCGAATTCCCAGTTGATCAGCTTGTCCAGCGCCGCGTTGACGTAGTCGGCGCGGCGGTTCTGGTAGTCCAGATAGTAGGCGTGTTCCCACACGTCCACGTTCAACAGCGGCGTCAGGCCGGCGGTGATCGGATTGTCGGCGTTGCCGGTTTTCACCACCCTCAGTTTGTCGCCGTCCTGAACCAGCCAGGCCCAGCCGCTGCCGAACTGGGAAATGGCGGCGCCGGCCAGCTGCTGCTTACAGGCGTCCACGCCGCCGAAGGACGCGTCCATCATCTCGCGCAGCTTCTGCGGCGGCATGCCGCCGCCTTTGGGACGCAGGCTGCTCCAATAAAACGAGTGGTTCCACAGCTGGGCGGCGTTGTTGAAGATGGCGGCGTCGCCGGCCTGCTTGGCGGAGCGGGCGATGATGTCTTCCAGCGACAGATCGGCGTAGTCGCGGCCGGCGGTGAGTTTGGCCAGGTTGTCCAGATAGGCCTTGTGGTGCTTGCCGTAGTGGAAGCCCATGGTGCGGGCGGAGATCACCGGCTCCAGCGCGTTTTCCGGATAGGGCAGCGGCGGCAGCGCGTGGGCCGACGAGGCGCGGGCGACGGCGGGCAGAGCGGGCAGCGCCAGGGCGGCCAGCGCGCCGGCGGCGGCGAGCAGGAAATCGCGGCGGCCGGATTCGGGTTGCGGATGGGACATGACAGCCTCCAGAAAGCGGCGTGAGCCGCATGGTGGGACGAATCCAGCATCCAAGCACGGATCAGCGTCGCGGGCCGGAGGAGCCGTCTTTAGGGACAGGCGAAAACGCGCAAGCCGCCAGGCCGGGGCGCTGGCGGCTTGCGGGGCGGTCAGCGCTTAGAGCAGGCGCAGCGCCTTATGGGCGTTGTGCTGTTCCTCGCTCTGCTGGATTTCCTGGCCGATCTCCTCGATCCAGCGGCCGTTCAGGCGGAAGGCGTAGCGGCCGTGGGAGCCGTGCTCCGCGCGCCATCCTCCCTTCAGCAGGCCGTCGAAGAAGAAATCTTCGCGCAGGTGGGCGTGAGCCTGCTGCTGTTGGCCTTGCTGGTCTTGGGCGTGATGCTGGCGCACGCCTTGCAGGATCAGTTCGACGTTGCCGCCGTTTTCCTCGTAGTGGCCTTGCACCTGGTTTTCGAAAACCAGCGGCTGGGCGGTGGCGTGGGTGATGATGGCTTCGCCGGTGACGCGGCGGGCCGGCGGGTAAACCGACAGGCGCAGCTGCAGGTTATAGCCGCCGACCTGGTTCGATTTGAATACGTTGTAATTGACGATGAACAGTCCGGACTTCTGATCGCGATCTGCTTGGTTGGCCATGAGTGACTCCTACGAAATCGGATGACAGTTGACGACGCCGGTAAGCGCGTCCCGAATTGCCGCTTGCGACGCCACGGTGGCGGCGTCACCCGCACTTTATATAACGAATAAAAATAAAAATCGCCGTCATTTAGAACAGTATGGAATTTGGTGCGCATGGGGACGGTAGAGCGGCAGTTGGTAGCGACGACAACCATGCGCCCGGCAGGGTTGCATTCCGCGGGCTTTGCGCCACACTAGCGCCATCCCCAACCCAGACGAGGAATCAAGACATGGCAATCGTAACCCTGCGCGGCAATCCGGTGGAAGTGGCGGGCAAGCTGCCGGCCAAGGGCGAACAGGCTCCGGCGCTGCAACTGACCGGCGGCGACCTGGCAGAGGCGACGCTGGCAAGCTTCGCCGGCAAGCGCAAGATCCTCAACATCTTCCCCAGCGTGGATACCCCGACCTGCGCGATGTCGGTGCGCAAGTTCAACGAGAAGGCCGCCGCGCTGGCCGACACCGTGGTGCTGTGCGTGTCCGCCGACCTGCCGTTCGCGCAGAAGCGCTTCTGCGGCGCCGAGGGCATCGAGAACGTGGTGACCCTGTCCACCTTCCGCAATCCGGCCTTCGCCGAGGCTTACGGCGTCAAGCTGGCCTCCGGCCCGCTGGCCGGCCTGACCGCCCGCGCCGTGGTGGTGGTGGATGCCGACGACAAGGTGCTGCATAGCCAGCTGGTGGCCGAGATCGCCGACGAGCCGGACTACGAGGCCGCGCTGGCCACGCTGTAAGCGTCCGTTTTAGGCAAGCCAGGCCGGCCGCGCTCGCTGCCGGCTTTTTTGCGTCCGTTTTCCGCCCTTGGCGTCGCATGGTTGATATTGATAATTATTATCAATTAATATCCGGCTCGATAAGATAGAGCGGAGGACGCAATGCGCGTGAAAAGAGGGATGGCCGCGGCGCTGCTGGCGGCAGGGCTGGCCGCATGCGCGGCGGCTCCGGCGGAGAAGCCGGCCGGCCCGCCGCCGGGACGGATCGTGGATACGGCCAGCGGCCGCGAGCTGAGTCCGGATGCGCTGCTGGCCAGGCTGGGGTCGGCGGAAATGCTGCTGGTGGGCGAAAAGCACGACAACCGCCAGCATCATCAAATAGAAGTCTGGCTTGCGCGCAGGCTGGCTGCGGCTCGTCCGCAGGGCAGCGTTTTGCTGGAGATGCTGATGCCCAGCCAGCAGCCCAAGGTGGACGAGGTGAAAGCCTGGCTGCAGGGCGATCCCAGCGTGCGGCCGTCGCGGGTGCGGGAACTGGTGGCCTGGCAGAGCGGCTGGCCGTGGGCGCTTTACGGCGAACTGGCGATGACGCTGCTGCGCGCGCCGTACCCGCTGCTGGCGGCCAATCTGGACCGCGAGCAGATGCGCGCCTACTACGCCAGCCGCGAGCGGCCGCAGGGGCGGGCGTCGCGCGATCCGCGGGCGTCGAGCCGGCTGGAGGAGGTGATCCGCGGCGAGCACGGGGGCAAGATGGATGAGGGCATGATGGCCTCCATGCTGGCCGCGCAGCAGCAGCGCGACCGGCGGATGGCGGAACGGCTGCTGGCCGCGCCCAAGCCGGCGATGCTGATCGCCGGCGCCTACCATGTGCTGCGCGATGTCGGCGTTCCGCTGCATCTGGCGGATCTGGCGCCGGGGCGGCCGGCGACGGTGCTGGTGCTGGCGGAGGAGGGCGTGGAGCTGGGCCGAGAGCAGGCGGACTACGTCTGGCACACCGCCAAAGCCGGTGAATGAGTTGGGCGGAATGGTTTCCATTTCATTAATTGATAATGATAATCATTAATGATAGAGTGGGGCGTCTCCACCCAAACTCATAATCATTGATGAAGCCCAGCACTCCCATCAGGCCGTTGCCCGGCATCGCAGGCAGCGGCCTTTCGCTTTATTCCGTCCAGGCATTGGCGGCCCAGCCGGCCGCCGACGCCGGTTTGTCGCCGCTGGCGATGTTCGTCGCCGCCGATCCGGTGGTGAAGGGCGTGATGCTGGCCTTGCTGGCTGCCGCCTTCGCCTGCTGGCTGGTGTTGCTGGTGAAGGGCGCGGCGCTGTGGCTGGCCGCCGGCGAAGGCCGCCGCGGCCATGCGGCGCTGGCCGAAGCCGTGACGCTGGCCGATGCCGGCGAGCGGGTGCGGCCGCTGCCGGCCCACGGCCTGGCGCGCAGCCTGCTGCGCGAGGTGGATGCCGAGATCGCCCTGTCGGCCGCCGACGCGCCGCGCGACGCCTTGCAGGCGCGCGCCGCGTTCCGGCTGGAGCAGTCGCAGAGCGCGCGCGCCCGGTCGCTGGCGCGCGGCGTCGGCTTGCTGGCCACCATCGGCGCGGTGGCGCCCTTCGTCGGCCTGTTCGGCACCGTATGGGGCATCATGCGCAGCTTCGCCGGCATCGCCGCCAGCGGCAACACCAGCCTGGCCAGCGTCGCGCCCGGCATCGCCGAGGCGTTGCTGGCCACCGCGGTCGGCCTGGTGGCCGCGATTCCGGCGGTGGTGATCTACAACCTGTTCAGCCGCTGGCTGCAAGGCCACAAGAGCCAGCAGCAGCAGGTGGCTGGCCAGTTGCTGCTGTTGCTCAGCCGCGAGCTGGACGCGCGCGCGGCGAGGCGCTGAGCGATGGGCGGCTTTCCTTCCGGCGGCGGCGACGAGCTGGCCGAGCTGTCCGAAATCAACGTCACGCCCTTCATCGACGTGATGCTGGTGCTGCTGATCATCTTCATGGTGGCCGCGCCCTTGTCCAGCGTCGATCAGCGCATCGAGCTGCCGGCCTCTCGCGCCAAGCCGGCGCCGCGGCCGGACAAGCCGCTGATCATCACCTTGCAGCCGGACCGCAGCCTGCTGCTGGGCGACAAGCCGGCGCCGCTGGCGAGTTTGGGCGAAGTCCTCGACGCCGCCACCGGCGGCCGCCGCGACACCCCGTTGTTTTTCCAGGCCGACCGCGCCGCCGCTTACGAAGACGTGATGGCGGTGATGGACGCCCTGCGCGCCGCCGGCTACCTGCAAGTGGGCCTGGTGGGCCGGGAGGCGGGCTGATGGCCGCCGCCGAGCGCAAGCCGAGGCCCGTCGTCGGCTGGGGCGGCGGCGCCTTGCTGCTGGCTCTCGCGCCGTTGCTGTGGGTGTGGATCTGCTTGCCCGCCGCGAGCGAGGCCGAGCCGCCGAGCGCCCAGCCCGCGGTGGTGCAGTTGGTGGCTCTGCAGGCGCGCGCGCCGACGCCGGAGGCGGACCAGCCGGTGGCGCAGCAACGTCAGATGGCCAGCGCCGCGTCCCGCGCCCGCGCCGGCGAACGCGCGCCGGTGAAGCTGGCGCGAAATGACGAGGCCAGGCAGAGCGTGGCTTTGCAGGCTCGGCGCGACGGCGCGCCGAGCGAGGCCGATGCCGACAGCGCCAGCCGGCCGGCCAGGAGCGCCGAATCGGCGTCGTCGGCCAAGGCGCCGCAACGCGCCGACGACACCGCCGCCGCACAGAACAGCGACGGCAACGCCCGCAACGTCGATTGGGAGGGGCGGGTGCTAGGCCACCTGGCTGCCCACAAACGCTATCCGGAAGACGCGATCAGCCGCCGCCGCGGCGGCGTCGCCAAAGTCGACGTGACGCTGGACGCGGGGGGATGGGTGAAGAGCGCCAGCCTGGCGGCCGGCAGCGGCACCCTGTCGCTGGACCGCGAGGCGCTGGCGGTGCTGCGCCGCGCGCAACCGTTGCCCGCGCCGCCGCCGGAGCGCTTGGTCGCCGGCCAGATCCGCATCGTATTGCCCATCCATTTTGACCTGAACCAGGCCGGCTGACCGGCCGCCGCGAGCGACGATGAACCCTATTCTTTCCTTTGCCGCATTGGCGGGCTTCTGCCTGTGCGCCGCGCTGGCGCGCGCCGACGCGCCGCCCGGGGCCGAAACCCGGCCGCAGACCTTGAGCGCCCACGGCGACGCGCGCGTCGATCCCTACGCCTGGCTGCGCGACGACAGCCGCAGCCGGCCGGAGGTGCTGGCCCATCTGCAGGCGGAGAACCGCTACGCCGACACGCTGCTGGCCGGCCAGCAGCCGCTGCGCGACACGCTGCTGGCGGAGATGCGGGCGCGCGGCGCCGGCGGCGAGGCCTCGCTTCCTTATACAGAAAATGGCTGGGAATACCGTGAACGCTATCCTGAGGGCGCGCAGCAGCCGGTGTACGAGCGCCGGCCGGCTGCCGGCGGCGAATGGCGGATGGTGCTGGACGCCGCCGAGCGGGCCAAGGGCAAGCGCTATTACCGGCTGGGCGGCTGGCAGCTGTCGCCGGACGGCCGCTATCTGGCGGTGGCCGAGGATGTGAGAGGCGATGGCGCGCAGCGGCTGGCGCTGCGCGATCTGGCCAGCGGCCAATGGCTGCCGGTCGCCGAAGGCGGGACGGGAACCGATATGGTCTGGTCCGCCGACGGCCGCGCGCTGTGGTACGTGGCCGCGGACCCGGACACGGACACCTATCGCCCCAGCCGCGTCTACCGCCATGCGCTGGACGGCAAGAAGGATGCGTTGGTGTTTGAGGAAAAGGACGAGGGCTACACCGTCAGCCTGTCCGCCAGCGCCTCGCGCCGCTACGCGCTGATCGCCGTCGCCGGCAGCGACAGCAGCGAGGCCTGGCTGCTGGACGCGCAAGATCCGGCCGCGCCGGCCAAGCGCTTCGCCGCGCGCCGGCCGGGCCGCGAATACTATCTGGACCATTACCGCGGCGCGTTCTACCTGCGCGCCAATCCGGATCCGGCGGGTTTCGGCCTTTACCGCAGCGCCGCGTCCGGCGGCGAGTGGCGAACGCTGATCGCGCCTACGGCGAACCGCGAGGTGGAGAGTTTCTTGCTGCTGAAGCGGCATCTGATCGTCAAGGAACGTGGCGACGGCCTGAGCCGGGTGCGCGCCATCGCCTGGCGCGGCGGCGCGAGCCGGACGCTGGCGCTGCCGGACCCGAGCTACCGCGTCTGGTTCGACCGCAATCCGGACCCGGACAGCGGGCGGCTGCGCTACCGCTACTCGTCGCTGACCACGCCGACCTCGACCTGGGAATGGAATCTGTCCAACGGCGAGACCCGAGCGTTGTGGCAGCCCAAGCTGGCCGGCTACCGCGCCGCCGACTACCGCAGCGAGCGGCTGTGGATACGCGCCCGCGACGGCGAGCGGGTGCCGGTGTCGCTGGTTTACCGCCGCGACAAGCTGGCCAAGGGCGGCAATCCGCTGCTGCTGTACGGCTACGGCGCTTACGGCATGAGCATGGACGCCGCATTCAGCGCGCCGCGCGTCAGCCTGCTGGACCGCGGCTTCGTATTCGCCATCGCCCACGTGCGCGGCGGCGGCGAGCTGGGCCGGCGCTGGCACGAGGCCGGCCGCTTGGCCAACAAGCAGAACAGCTTCAATGACTTCGTCGACGCCGCCCGCGAACTGGCGCGGCGGGGCTACGCCCGGCCGGACCAGCTGTATGCGATGGGCGGCAGCGCCGGCGGTCTGCTGATCGGCGCGGCCTTGAACCAGGCGCCGGGCCTGTTCCGCGGCGCGGTGGCCCAGGTGCCCTTCGTCGACGCCTTGTCCAGCATGCAGGACCCGTCCCTGCCGCTGACTGTGGGCGAGTACGGCGAATGGGGCAATCCGGCCGACGCCGACGCCTACCGCCGCTTGCGCGGCTACAGCCCGGTCGACAACGTCGGCGCCGGGCCGTATCCGCATTTGTTGGTGACCGCCGGCCTCAACGATCGCCAGGTGCCGTACTGGGAGCCGGCCAAGTGGGTGGCGCGGCTGCGCGAGCGGCAATGGCCGGGCCAGCTGCTGGCGCTGATCACCGAGATGGAGGCCGGCCACCGCGGCCAGTCCGGCCGCGTGTCCCGGCTGGCGGCCAATGCCCGCGAATACGCCTTTTTGCTGACCCTGTCCGGCTGGCGCGAACCGTGAGCCTGGCCTTATCCCGCCGCCGGCGGGGCGATCAGCCCCGCGCGGCCCTGATCTCCACGTCGCTCTCCTGTTTCTTGCTGTCCGAACGCGCGCGCCCCTGGCAGGGCGGTTCGGACGGCGATCACTTTGGAGAGTCAGACAGTGAACAAGAAAATGATGGCGCATTGGGCGGGCGCCGCGATGGCGGTATGCGGGCAATCGGCGCTGGCGGCCGACGCGGCGCAGGCCGACGGCAAGGTGGAGTTCCGGCCGCTGGTGGTCAGCGGCAGCGCGGCGGGCGGCGCGGAAGCTGACGGCGACCGCGCCGAGAAGCGCGCGCTGGAGAAGCCGGGCGCGTTCAGCAGCCGCGGCGAGAACACCCGTTCCGAGTCTTTGGACGCCGTGCTGCGCGGCATGCCCGGCGTGTACACCCAGATCGACCCTAACCAGGGCGCGGTCAGCGTCAATATCCGCGGCATGAGCGGCCTGGGCCGGGTCAACACCATGATAGACGGCGTCAGCCAGAACTACTTCGGCAGCGCGCCGTCGGAACTGGCCCACGGCGCGGTGCCGACCAGCGCCTTCGGCGCGCTGATCGATCCCAACTTCATCGTCGGCGTGGATGTGGAGCGCGGCGGCTCGGCCGGCGGCAACGGCATCAACGCGCTGGCCGGCAGCGCCAACTTCCGCACCCTGGGCGTGGACGACGTGCTGCGCGAAGGCAAGCGCTACGGCGCGCGCGCCAAGTACATGAGCGGCAACAACGGCCTGGGCCGCAGCGGCATGGTGGCCGGCGCGACGCGCCAGCAACTGGGCGACTGGGGCGAATTCGGCCTGGTCGGCGCGATCAGCAGCAGCGCCAGCAGCGGCACCTACCGCAACGGCTCCGGCGTCGACAGCACCGAGTTCGGCTTCGGCGGCGACCAGAGCTTCAGCCAGAATCCGCAATCACAGCTGTTCAAGGCCGAATGGCGTCCCAACGCCCGCCACTTCGCCGAGCTGTCGGCGCGGCGTTATCGCAACCACTTCACCAAGCGCGACATCCAGAGCGACGACTACGCGCTGAAGTACCGCTACACGCCGCTGTCGGAATGGGTGGATCTGACGGCGCTGGCCAGCCACGGCAAGGGCAAGCAGATCTATATGCCGGGCGCGCTGATCAATTTCACCAATACCAGCACCGAGAACGTCAACGACAGCCTGAGCGTGGACAACGCCAGCCGCTTCGACCTGTGGGGCGGCGACGCCACGCTGCGGACCGGCGCCAAATGGCAGCGCAACCGCTTCGTGCGCAATGTGTTCAGCGACATCGACGACCCGGAAACCGCGCAGCAGGCGATAGAGAACAACCCGTTCGCGCCGGCCGGCAAGCAGGAGATGCGCTCGCTGTTCGCCAGCCTGGACTACCGCTACGGCATTTTCAACGTGGTCGGCGGCTTCAATTACACCCGCTTCGAGCTGGGCGGCCACAAGCCCGCCTGCCGCGACGATCTGCGCTGCTTCCCGCAGGGCGCGGCCGACATCAGCCTGAAGGAAAGCTATTTCGATCCGTCGCTGCTGATTTCGGCCGAGGTGGCGCCGTGGTTCCAGCCCTTCGCCAGCGCGGCGCGCACCTCGCGCGGGCCGAATCCGCAAGAGGTGTTCTTCGCCAACTCCGGCGCCGACTCGATGAACCCCTTCCTCAAGGGCGAGCGCGCCGATACCGTGCAGCTGGGCTTCAATTCGATGTTCCATGGCTTGCTGAGCCGCGACGACACGCTGCGGCTGAAGCTGCTGGGCTACCGCTCCAGGATCGACAACTACATCAGCAGCACGATGTTCCGCATCTGCAAGGGCGGCGCGCGCTGCAGCTATGCCGACGTCAACACCGGCAAGGCGGAGGAGGCGGACGTCAGCGACACCATGTACGTCTACACCAACTCGGTATCGCCGGTGCGCACCCGCGGCTGGGAGCTGGAGGCCAACTACGACGCCGGCTTCGTCTACGCACGCCTGTCGTACAGCCGCGAGCGCACCAGCCAGCCGCCGTCCATCGCCGCCGCCAACTTCAACTTCGGCGACATCACCGAGCTGCCGTCCAGCTATTACTCGCTGGACGTCGGCGCGCGGCTGCTGGAGCGCAAGCTGGAGCTGGGGGCGATCTTCCGCAAGGACGGCGAGAGCTACCGCATCAACGCCGACCGCAACGCGGACGACATCACCGGCGACGTGGAGAAGGAGCAGCAGAACGCGACGCCGACGCTGATCGACCTGTACGCCAACTACAAGCTGAACAAGCAGCTGACTTTGCGCGCCGGCGTCAGCAATCTGACCAACCGCAGCTACTCGGCGCCGCTGAACGTGATGAACGCGATGCCGCTGCAGTCCGCCGACTGGTCGCCCAACGCCACCGGCCGCGGCCGCGCCTATTCGGCCACCGTGGAATGGCGCTACTGAGCGTTGTCGGATAGCCAGGACGTAAAAAAGCCGACTGCCTGGGCAGTCGGCTTTGTCTTGCTCGGGCCGGGGAATCAGCCGCGCTGGCCGGCCAGCTTGCCGGCGGGCTCGCCGTCCTGCTGCATGGCTTCCACCAGCTTCGGGTCGTGCTCGTCGCGCAGGTAGCGGGTGTACCAGCCGCTGTTGACGCCCCAGAAGTAGAAGCCCAGCGAAGCCGCGGCCACCACCGCCATGTCGATGCCGTAGGGCAGGATGCCGAGGCCGCCGAAGTCGGTGCTGCCGATCCAGGACAGCAGCGCCATCGTCGGCAGGTAGAGCACCATCCACAGCGCGCCTTTGAATTCGCGCTTGAAGTCGGGCCAGCCGGCCTTGGCCTGGTACCAGATGTAGACCGGCAGCGCGGCCACGATCAGGAACAGGATCTGGCCGGTCAGCGGCCAGCGCGCCCAATACAGCACCAGCGAGGCGCAGACGAAGGCGAACGGCGCGACGATGTTCAGGCCGGCCAGGCGCAGCGGGCGCGGCAGGTCCGGCGCGCAGCGGCGCAGCGCGGCGGCGCTGATCGGGCCGGTCAGGTAGGAGATCACGGTCGCCACCGAGATCACCGCCGCCAGCGTGCCCCAGCCGCGGAAGAAGAACAGGAACACGAAGGACACCGCCAGGTTGAACCACATCGCCGGACGCGGAATGCGGTACAGCGGGTGGATGCGGCCGAAGATGGCCGGCATGGTGCCGTTGCGCTGCATGCCGTAGATCATCCGCGAGGTGGACGCCATATAGGTGGCGCCGGTGCCGCTGGGGCTGACGAAGGCGTCGAAATACAGGGTCATCATCAGCCAGTTCAGGCCCAGCGCCATCGCCAGCTGGGCGAACGGCGAGCTGAAGTCCAGGCCCTTCCAGCCGTGGGCCAGTTCGGACGGCGACAGCGCGCCGAGGAAGGCCACCTGCAGCGCGACGTAGATCACCGCGGCCAGCAGGATGGAGCCGACCACGCCGAAGGGCACGCTCTTGCCCGGATTGCGGGCCTCGCCGGCCAGGTTGATCGGGCTCTGGAAGCCGTTGAAGCTGAACACGATGCCGCTGGTGGCCACCGCCGTCATCACGCTGGCCCAGCCGAACGGCGCGAAGCCGCCCAGCGCCGGGTTGTTCAGGTTTTCCGAGTGGAAGCCGCTATAGACCAGCGCGCCCACCGTCACCGCCGGCACGATCACCTTGAAGATGGTGATGGCGCTGTTGGCCTTGGCGAACAGCTTCACGCCCCAGTAGTTGAGCAGGAAGTAGGCGACCACCAGCACGGCGGCGAAGGACAGGCCGACGGTGCTCAATTCGCCGTTATGGTACAGGTTCTGCGCCCACGGATAGGGCCAGGTGCTCATGTATTGCACCGAGGCTTCGGCCTCGATCGGAATCACCGACACGATGGCGATCCAGTTGGCCCAGGCGGCGATGAAGCCGAGCAGCGAGCCGTGCGAATAGCGGGCGTAGCGCACCATGCCGCCGGATTCCGGGAACATGGCGCCCAGTTCGGCGTAGCTCAGCGCGATGGAAAGAATGATCACCATGCCGACGATCCAGGCGACGATGGCGGCCGGGCCGGCGATCTGCGCGGCGTGGGCGGCGCCGAACAGCCAGCCGGAACCGATGATGGAGCCAAGGCCGGTCAGCATCAGTGAGATCGGACCGATGTGGCGGGAATGTTGTTGTTGCAAGGGCGAATCTCCTGTCATTTGAACGATGACGGGCAACATCGCTCCCGGAGCGGCGCGCGCCGGACGGGTCCGGGGGAGGTTGCCCACATAGCCGGGTGGGCCCGGTCTTATGTAAATCGCGCCTGCGGGGCAGGCGGGACTCCTGCGCGCGAACGCAATGGAGCCTGGGGAGTGCGCCAAGAGTCTGTCCATGCTCTTTTCCGGCGCGGCGGGGCCGTTCATTCGTATTTCAGGATGTGCCTGATCGGGAAGAAGTGGCCGCCGCGAGGCGAAATCCTGTCCGACACTCGCCTCCCTTTTTTAGGGTGGGCGGGATTGTAACGTAATGTGAACAACTTTTGCTACTTACTTATATGTCTTGAAATCTTATTGTCATGTCGGTCGGATAGCATGATGGCCCCTAGCTTCGCGCAGCGCCCGCCATGTCCCTGATCAAACGCCTGTGGCTGACCATCGCCTTCACCCTCGCCAGCCTGGCGCTGGCGATGGCGCTGACCGGCCAGCAGCTGTATGCCTTCACCCGCCACGTCGACAACTACAACCGCCTGCAGCAGCTGGCGGCCAATCTGCAACAGCTGAAGGCCGTGTCGCTGTCGTTTTCCCGCGCCGACCCCTTGCTGCCGGAAACCGCCGAACGCCTGAAACAGGCCGAGCGGCAGGTGGCCGGCCTCCGGCGCGACATCCATGACGCCTTGCCAGCGGCCGACGCCGGCGCGTTCGACGGCGCGCTGCGCGGCCATTGGCAGGCTTACGCCGCCAACCTGGGCAGCGCCATCCGCATCGCCGAGACCGCGCCGCAGGACGCGCTGTCGATTCCGGAGCAGGCCTACCAGAACGATCTGGCGCCATTGGTTTCGCAGATCGACGCCCAATTGAAGAAGCGCGACGGCGAGCTGGCCTGGGAAAAAGCCGGCCTGGCCGCGGCGCTGTCGCGGCTGGCGCCGCTGATCCTTGGGCCGCTGGCCTTGGCCAGCGCGCTGGTGGTGCTGATCCAGCTGACGCTGGCGCGCCGGCTGCGCCGCCAGCTGGCGGCGATGGCCCAGGCCGCCGACGCGCTGGGCGAAGGCAATCTGGCCGCGCGGCTGCCCGACCGCGGCGGCGACGAGCTGGCGCACGCGGCGTCGCGGATCAACCGCTTCCTGGATCATCTGGCCGGCCTGCTGGACGAGGTGCGCCGCCATGCCGGCGCCAACCGGGACGATAGCCATCGACTGCAGCTGCTGACCCGGCAGAGCGCCGACGCCAGCCGGCAGCAGGCGAGAAAGAGCCAGCTCAGCAACGAGGCGGCGGCCGAGATCGCCGGCCATGCCGAGCAAGTGGGGATGCACATCGAAGCGGCGCTGGACTGCGCCCGCGGCGCGGCGTCAGCCACCGGCCAGGCGCGCCGCCAGGGCGAGCACAACGCCGCGACGATGGGCCTGCTGGCCGGGCGCATCGCCGCCGCCAATCAGGAAATGCGGACGCTGGGCCAGGCGTTGTCGGCGATCGGGCAGATCAGCGCGCTGATCCGCGATGTGGCCGAGCAGACCAATCTGTTGGCCCTGAACGCGGCGATCGAGGCGGCGCGGGCCGGCGAGGCCGGCCGCGGTTTCTCGGTGGTGGCCGACGAGGTGAGGAAGCTGTCCGAGCGCACCGCCTTGGCCACCAGCGGCATTTTCGACAGCCTGCGGCAGATGGAGCAGGCCAAGGGCAGCTTGGGCGAGGCCATCGACGCCGCGGGCGAAGCCGGCCGGGAAGGCGTGGACGCCCAGCGGGCATTGGACGGCGCGCTGGCGGCGGTGGATGGCGCGCTGGCGGGATTGGGCGCATTGATGGCCGACATCGGCGCCGCCCGGCAGCGGCAAACCGAAGCCGGCGCAAGCATACGCCAGCATGGCCACGAGCTGGCCAGTCTGGCGTTGCATATCGAGGAGCAGATGCGGGAAGCGGAGCCCTTGATGGAACAGCTGGCGGAGTCGGCCGGCGGCCTCAATCAGTCTCTGGCCTGGTTCCGGCTGGACGGCGTGTTCGAAAACGCGCCGCCGCGCGCGCAGACAGGGCAGGGCCGGCCGAGGCTGGCGCCGGCCTGAACGGGATCATGGCTGGCGCGGGAAGGAGACCGGCGGCGCCTTGCGCCTGACCACCACGGTGCCGGCCAGCTTGTCGTGCCAGCCCTGCTTGCGGGCGTCCAGCCCCACCCACAGGATGCCGACGAAGGCCGGCAGCATGGCGGCGAAATAGCCCAGATAACGCAGCGTGGCCTGGCCCGGCGTGGGCGGAAGGCCGCTTTCCGCGTCCACCACCCGGGCGCCCAGCATCATTTTGCCCGGCGTCGAGCTCTTGTGGACCCAGAACAGGATCACGACGACAGCCGGCAGCAGGTAGTTGACCAGCAGTTCGGCGAAGGTGCCGGCGCCCAATATGCCGGCCAGGCTCAAGTCTGCCGTTGCGGCGGACGGCTTGTCCAGCCACCACCACAGCGGAGCCGAGGCGATCAGAATCAGCACGGTGTCGGCCAGGCTGGCCAGCACCCTGGCCCAGAAGCCGACGTACTCCAGCGCTTCTTCATGGATTTGCGGCGAATCCGCCATCATTCAATCCTCCAGATTGACCTTGTGCTTGTCGGCCACGCGCAGGTAATGCTCGGCCGAATACTTGAAGTAGGCCAGCTCCTTGTCGGTCAGCGGCCGCGCCTGCTTCACCGGGTTGCCCAGGTACAGGTAGCCGGACTCCAGCCGCTTGCCCGGCGGCACCAGGCTGCCGGCGCCGACCAGCACCCGGTCCTCGATCACCACGCGGTCCAGCACGATGCTGCCGATGCCGATCAGCACCTCGTCGCCTATGGTGCAGCCGTGCAGCGTCACGTGATGGCCGATGGTGACGTGGCGGCCGATGATCAGCGGCGCTCCTTCCGGATCGGCGGCGCTTCTGTGGCTGACGTGCAGCATGGCGTGGTCCTGCACATTGCTGTTTTCGCCGATGTGGATGCGGTTGACGTCGCCGCGCACCACCGCGCAAGGCCAGACCGAGGCGCCGGCGTCCAGCTTCACCTCGCCGATGACGACGGCCGCCGGGTCGATGTAACAGCCGTCGGCGATCTCCGGGTGATGGCCGTCGTACTGGCGGATATTGCTTTTCATCGTTTCGTCCTTATCTCAGCGGTAGTGCATTGTGCCGGCCACGCGCGCCGGCGCGCAAATTCCCTTATCATAATCGACCCGCCCCGACAGGATGTTGAAGCCATGAGCCAGAACCCCTTACTTGATTTCTCCGACCTGCCGCGCTTCGACGCCATCCAGCCGGAGCACATCACCCCGGCCCTAGACGTATTGCTGGCCGACGCCCGCGCTGCGATAGACGCGGTGGTCGCCGCCGGCGGCGACAACTGGGACGCGGTGGTGGAGCCGCTGACCGACGCCACCGAGAAACTGGGCCGCGCCTGGGGCGTGGTCGGCCATCTGAACGGCGTGGTGGGCAACACCGAGGGCCTGCGCGAGGCGTACAACGCCGAAATCCCGCGCATCTCCGCCTTCTTCACCGAGCTGGGGCAGAACCTGGACCTGTTCGCCCGCTTCAAGGCGGTGGCGGCCAATCCCGCCTTCGCCGCAGCCAGCGCCGCGCAGAAGAAAGTGATCGAAAACGACCTGCGCGACTTCCGCCTGGCCGGCGCCGAGCTGCCGGACGCGCAGAAGGCGCGCTTCGCCGAGCTGTCCAGCCGCCTGGCCGAGCTGTCCAACCAGTTCTCGCAGCACGTGATGGACGCCACCGACGGCTTCAGCCTCTACATCGAAGACGTAGCCGAGCTGGCCGGCATTCCCGAGGACACGCTGGCCATGTACGCCGCGATGGCCGAAGCTGACGGCCAGCCGGGCAAATACAAGTTGGGGCTGCAGTTCCCGCTGCTGTTTCCGGTGTTGCAATACGCGGACAACCGCGCCTTGCGCGAAAAACTGTACGAGGCCAACGCCAAGCGCGCGTCGGAATTCGGCCCGGCCGAGCAGGACAACGGCCCGCTGATCCGCGAAAAGCTGAAGCTGGCCGCCGAAGAGGCGCAGCTGCTGGGCTTCGCCGACTACGCCGAACTGTCGCTGTACACCAAGATGGCGGAAAGCCCGAAGCAGGTGATCGACTTCCTGCGCGATCTGGCCCGCCGCGCCAAACCCTACGCCGAGCAGGACCGCGCCGAGCTGGAGGCCTTCGCCCGCGACGAGCTGGGCCTGGACGCGCTGCAGGCCTGGGATATCAGCTACGCCAGCGAAAAGCTGCGCGTCGCCCGTTACGCCTTCTCCGAGCACGAAGTGAAGCAGTACTTCCCCGAGCCCAAGGTGCTGCAGGGCCTGTTCGGCGTGGTCGGCACCCTGTACGGCGTGCGCTTCGCCGAGCGCCGGGTCGCCGCCTGGCATCCGGACGTGCGCTACTTCGAGATCTTCCAGGGCGATACCCTGCTGGGCGGTTTCTACCTAGACCTGTACGCCCGTGACGGCAAGCGCCCCGGCGCGTGGATGGACGATGTGCGCGGCCGCCGCCGCAAGGGCGGAGAGGTGCAGACCCCGGTGGCCTACCTAGTGTGCAACTTCAGCCGCCCGGTCGGCGACAAGCCCGCCTACTTCACCCACGACGAGGTGATTACCCTGTTCCACGAGTGCGGCCACGGCCTGCACCATCTGCTGACCCGCATCGAGGTGGCCGGCGTGGCCGGCATCAGCGGCGTGGAGTGGGACGCGGTCGAGTTGCCCAGCCAGTTCATGGAAAACTTCTGCTGGGAGTGGGACGTGCTGCAGGGCATGACCGCGCACAGCGAAACCGGCCAGCCGCTGCCGCGCGAGCTGTACGACAAGATGATCGCCGCCAAGAACTTCCAGTCCGGCATGCAGATGGTGCGCCAGCTGGAGTTTTCCTTGTTCGACATGCAGCTGTATACCGCCGACAATCCCGACAGTGTGGACTGGCTGGCGCTGCTGGAGCAGGTGCGCGACGAGGTGGCGGTCAACCGTCCGCCGGCGTACAACCGTTTCCCCAACAGCTTCAGCCACATTTTCGGCGGCGGCTACGCGGCCGGCTATTACAGCTACAAGTGGGCGGAAGTGCTGTCGGCTGACGCCTACGCCGCGTTCGAGGAGGCCGGCGGCGCCAATCCGCAGGTGGGCCGCCAGTTCTGGGACGAGATCCTGGCCGTCGGCGGCAGCCGCCCGGCGCTGGAATCGTTCCGCGCCTTCCGCGGCCGCGACCCCGAAATCGACGCGTTGCTGCGCCATTCCGGCATGGCGCCGGAGGCGGCGTAAAAAAAATTGAAACTTTAGGAACTCGCCTGGAATCGTCCGGCTCTAATCTTTTGCTCAGGGTTGTCTTCCGGAGCAGCAAGCGAGCCAGACGCGTATCAGGGGTAGTGATATAGTGTCTATTGACGCCTCCGCCGACTGCGGAGGCGCTTTTTTTTGCCTTGCCGGCGGCGAGGCGCGAAAATCCCTCAACAGCAGGGCCGGCTGCTGCTATGGTGTCGGCCTTCATCCTTTCCCATTCTGGAGTTCTCGCCGATGCGTTTTGCCACCTGGAACGTCAATTCCCTGAAAGTCCGCCTGCCGCAGGTGCTGCAGTGGCTGGCCGACACCGGCGTCGAAGTGCTGTGCCTGCAGGAACTGAAGATGGACCAGGACGTCTTCCCGCTGGCGGAGATCGAGGCGGCCGGCTACCGCGCGGCCTGGTTCGGCCAGAAGACCTACAACGGCGTCGCCATCCTGGTTCGCGCGCCGCTGGAGATGACCGATGTGGTCGCCGGCATTCCCGGCTACGGCGACGAGCAGCGCCGGGTGATCGCCGCCACCGTGGACGGCGTGCGGGTGATCTGCGGCTACTTCGTCAACGGCGAGGCGGTGGATTCGCCCAAGTACCCGTACAAGCTGGAATGGCTGTCCAAGCTGGAAGGCTATGTCGCCGCCGAGCTGGCCAAGCATCCGAACCTGCTGCTCCTGGGCGACTACAACATCGCGCCGGAAGACCGCGATGTCTACGATCCGGAAGGCTGGCGCGAGCAGGTGCTGTGCAGCACGCCGGAGCGGGACGCCTTCCGCCGCCTGATCGCGCTGGGCCTGTCCGACAGCTTCCGCCTGTTCAACCAGGAGGAGAAGCAGTACAGCTGGTGGGATTACCGTCAGATGATGTTCCGCCGCAACAAGGGCGTGCGCATCGACCACATCCTGGTCAGCGACGCGCTCAAGCCCCGCGCCCAGGCCTGCGAGATCGACAAGGCGCCGCGCAAGTGGGAGCGCCCGTCCGACCACACCCCGGTGGTGCTGACGCTGGCCGACTGAGCCAGACCGCCTTTCCCCCGCGGCCCGCGCCTTCCCGGCGCGGGCCGCTTCGCCTTGCGCCAACCGGTAGCGATGCCGGCGATGTCCTATAGATAGCAATAGGCACGATGTAATTGATAACAAGGCGATGGGGGCATGCGCGGATGGATCCGACCAGTTTGGCCGATGCGGGAGCGTTCCTGAAGACATTCGCGGTGACCGACGAGGATTTCCGCCGCGTCAGGGAGATGGGCGAAACAGTGCTGCCCCATCTGGACGAGGCGATGGACCGCTTCTACGACTGGCTGCTGGCCCAGCCCGACTACGCGGGGCTATTCGCCCGCTCGGCGGCGCTGGTCCATGCGCGGGAAGCGCAAACCGTTTATTGGAAGAACTTCTTCTCCGGCGTCGTGGATGCCGGCTATCTGGCCGAGCGCGCCGCCGCCGGCGCCACCCATGCCCGCATCGGGCTGCCGCTGTCCACCTACTTCGCCGGCGTCAGCTACATCTTCCACGTGTTCTGCGGCTACTTGAAAACCGGCAGCCGCGAAGCGGTGTCGCAGATGATCCTGTCCTGCGGCAAGCTGCTGCACATGGACACCGCGCTGGTGGTGGAAACCTACGGCCACCTGCTGAACGAGCGCGAAATGGAGCAAAGCCGCGCATTGATGGAGATGTCGACGCCGGTTTCCATGATCTGGCAGGACATCCTGCTGCTGCCCATCGTCGGCATCATCGACTCCCAGCGTTCGCAAAGCATCATGGAAGGCGTGCTCAACAAGATCGCGACGACGCGGGCGCGGGTGTTCATCATGGACATCTCCGGCGTGGCGGTGGTGGATTCGGCGGTGGCCAACCACCTGATCAAGATCACCAAGGCCACTCGGCTGATGGGCTGCGAAAGCCTGGTGTCCGGGCTGTCGCCGGCCATCGCGCAGACGGTCGTCCACCTGGGCATAGACACCGAGCAGATTTCCACTTTCTCCACCTTGCGCGACGCGCTGGAAGAGGCGTTCCGCAGCTGCGGACTGGCGATACGCCAGCTGGGATGAGGCGATAGGCATGAGCGACGACGTTTCCGAAGCCAGAATCACGCTGTCCCAGATAGGCGACGCGCTGCTGGCCTGCGTGCAGGGCGAGCTGAGGCCGCCGTTGGTGCGGCAGATGCAGCATCGGCTGCTGGAGCGCATCAGCGGCAAGGCGGTGCGGCGGGTGATGCTGGATGTGTCCGAGGTGCGGTTTTTGGATCTGGAATCCTATCAGGCGCTGGTGGATCTGAAGCGCACCGTCTCGCTGATGGGCGCGTCCACGGTGCTGGTGGGGCTGCGGCCCGGCGTGATCCAGGGCTTGTCGCAGGTGGGGGCCGATCTGGGCGCCTTCCGCGGCGCGATCTCGCTGGAGCAGGCGTTGGAGCTGAAGCCGTGAGCCAGGCGAGCGAGCGGCTGCGTCCGGCGCGGCGGGAGGGCGGCGGGGACGGCCTGGACATCCGCGGCGCCGGCGATGTCCAGCGGCTGGTGTGCCGGGTGCGGGCGCAGGCGGAGCGGATGGGTTTTTCCGTAGTGGACGGCACGCAATTGGCGACGGCGGCGTCCGAGCTGGCGATGAACATGCTCAAGTACGCCGGCGGCGGCAGCATGCGCTGGTATCCGGTGGCGACGGGAGCCGAGGTGGGCATGGAAATCCTGGCGCGGGACCGGGGGCCTGGCATCGCCGATCTGGAGCTGGCGATGCGCGAGCATTTCAGCAGCCGGGGAACGCTGGGGCTGGGCCTGCCGGGCACGCGCCGGCTGATGGACGAATTCTGGATAGACAGCGAGCCGGGCAAGGGCACGCGGGTGTGCGTGCGCAAATGGCGCCGGTCGATTTCCAGTTGCCGCCTGGACTGAGCGAGCTGGCCCAGGCTTCGCGGCCGTTTTTCGGCGAGCGGGTCTGCGGCGACGGCATGCTGGTGCGGGCGGAGGAGGACGGCTCGGTGTCGCTGGCCATGCTGGACGCGCTGGGCCACGGCGCGGAGGCGCACCGGCTGGCGCGCGAGATGGAAGCCTGGCTCGCGCAGGCGCCGGCGCAAGCGCCGGCCTCGCGGCTGGAGGCGCTGCATCGCCGCTTTCTGGGCAGTTTGGGCGCCGCGGTGTGCCTGGTGCGGCTGGAGGCAGACGGCGCGCTGGCATGCGCCAGCGTGGGCAATGTATTGCTGCGGGTGCTGCAGCCGGAGCAGAGCCAGCTGCCGGGCCAGCCCGGCACGGTGGGGCAGATCATGCCCCGGGTGCGGGAGCGGCGGCTGGCGCTGCGGGCCGGCGCGCTGTTGCTGCTGACCACCGACGGCGTGCGCGAGCATCTGCCGGCCGGCTGGCTGGAGGACAACGCCGGGCTGCCGGCGCGCAAGCTGGGGAGTCTGTTGATGAGCAACCACGCCAAGCGGCACGACGACGCCGCTTGCATCGTCGCGAGATGGGGCACATGAGCGAGAAGCTGAACCTGTCCTTGCTGGGCGAGGAAAGCCTCTACCGGGCCAGGAGCAAGATGCTGAAGCTGATGGAGCGTTCCTGGCTGGGCGGTGGCGCGCTGGAGCGCCACGCGGTGACGCTGTACAGCCTGCTGCGGCGCTTGCAGGAAAAGGGCTACTCCGGCTGCGTGCTGGAGGTGGAGTGGGACACGCTGTACCTGTGCCTGGACGAGCCGCAGGGCGTGGACATCGAACTGGACGATCCGCGCTGGCGGCTGGAGCGGCGCGACCGGCGTTGCTGCGTGGCGATAGACGCGCCCGGCATGGGCGAGACCGATCCCGAGACGATACGCGCCATCCTGGACGAAAAAAGCCGCGAGGAGCTGCTGGCCGAGGTGGTGGCCAGCAATGCGGCGCTGTCGCGCTACCAGGCCGGGTTGGAGGCCGAGATCGTGCGCCGCACCGAGGCGCTGCGGCAGAGCGAGAAGCTGTCCCAGTCCATCATCGCCGGCGCGCCGGTGGGCGTGGTGGTGATAGACGGCAAGGGCGCGATCAAGGAGATCAACCTCACCGCGCTGACGGTGTTCGGCCTGGAGGATGGCGAGGCTAGGCCGGCCAAGCTGAACGAGCTGGCCAGGCTGGCGGGCGACGGCCCGCTGCCGGGCATCCTGCGGCAGGGGCTGGACGGCGCCGACCTGGCGCTGCGCGCCGGCGAATTCTGGGAGCTGCTGCTGACGCGGGCGGATGGCCAGACGATAGCGGTGGAGGCCGGACTGACCGTGGTGGACCAGGCCGGCGAGCGCACCGGCACGCTGTTCATCCGCGACATCCGCAGCCGCAAGCAGGAAGAGCTGCGGCTGAAGCAGGCGATGGAGGAGGCGGAGGGCGCCACCCGGGCCAAGAGCGATTTCCTCGCCAATATGAGCCATGAGATACGCACGCCGATGAACGCCATCATCGGCATGGCCCACCTGGCATTGCGCACCGGGCTGGACCCCAAGCAGCGCGACTACCTGCAGAAGATCCACGATTCCGGCAAACACTTGCTGGGCATCATCAACGACATCCTCGACTTCTCCAAGATCGAGGCCGGCAAGCTGGATCTGGAAAACACCGAGTTCGACCTGGAGCGGGTGCTCGACAATCTGGCCACGATGCTGGGCGAAAAGGCCGAGGCCAAAGGGCTGGAGCTCAATTTCGACGTCGATCCCGAGTTGAACCGCGAGCTGATAGGCGATCCGCTGCGGCTGGGGCAAATCCTGGTCAATTACGTTAACAACGCGGTCAAGTTCACCGAGCATGGCGAAGTGACGGTCAGGGTGCGCCGCCGCGAGGAAAGCGAGGCCGGCCTGTTGCTGTATTTCGAAGTCTGCGACACCGGCATCGGCCTGAGCGCCGAGCAGCAGGCCAAGCTGTTCCAGTCCTTCCAGCAGGCGGACAACTCCACCTCGCGCAAATACGGCGGCACGGGCCTGGGCCTCGCCATTTCCCGGCGGCTGGCGGAGATGATGGGCGGCGAGGTGGGGGTGAGCAGCGAGCCGGGCAAGGGCAGCACCTTCTGGTTCACCGCCCGGCTGGGCGAGGGCGCGCGCCGTCCCGAGCGGCTGCCGCGCATGGATTTGCGCAACCGGCGGGTGCTGGTGGTGGACGATTGCCAGACCGCGCGCACGATATTGGCCGAGCAGCTGCGCGGCATGACCTTCCGCGTCGACGAGGCCGGCGACGGCGAGGCGGCGCTGAAGCGGGTGGCCAAGGCGGAAAAGGCGCGCGATCCGTACGAGGTGGTTTTCCTCGATTGGCGGATGCCGAAGATGGACGGCATCGAGACCGCCCGCCGCCTGATGCGGCGAGACGCCGCGACGCGTCCGCACCGGGTGATGGTGACCGGCTACGGCCGCGAGGAGGTGTTCCGCGAGGCCGAGGGCGCGGGCATCGAGATGATGCTGGTCAAGCCGGTCAGCCCGTCGGTGCTGTTCGACTCCACGATGCGGCTGCTGCATTGCGACGGCGGCGGAGGCGGCGGGACGAGGCAGCCGGCCGAGCCGGATGGCGCGGACTTGTCATCCCTGCGCGGCCTGCGGGTGCTGGTCGCCGAGGACAACGAGCTCAATCAGCAAGTCGCCACCGAGCTGCTGACCGCGGCCGATATCGAGGTGACCATCGCCAGCAACGGAGAAGAGGCGCTGCGGCTGGCAGACGCGCAAACCTTCGACCTGGTGCTGATGGACATGCAAATGCCGGTGATGGACGGCCTGGAAGCGACGCGGCGGCTGCGGCAGCGCGAGGCATGGCGCACCCTGCCCATCCTGGCGATGACGGCCAACGCGATGAGCGGCGACCGCGAGCGCTGCCTGGACGCCGGCATGAACGACCATGTGACCAAGCCCATCGATCCCGACAAGCTGTTCGCCGCGCTCAAGCGCTGGGACCCGCGCGGGGCGAGGCCCGACGCGCCGGCCATCGCCTCGGCCGAACTGAAGGCGGCTGCGGGCGGGAACGGCGCCGACGACGACGAGGATCCCTTGCTTCGCGTCGCCGGCCTGGACGTGGCCGCCGCGCTGCGGCGCGTGCTGGGCCGCCGCGCGCTGTACGAGGGGCTGCTGCGGCGCTTCGTCGCGGATCAGGCCGACGCGGTGGAGCAGGTGAGACAGGCGCTGCGCAGCGAGGCGCGGGAGGACGGCATGCGGGCGGCGCACACGCTGAAGGGCCTGGCGGGCACCATAGGCGCCGACGGCTTGCAGCAGCTGGCGGCCGGCCTGGAGAGCGGAGTGCGCGGCGGAGCGGGGCTGGCGGAACTGGAGCCGCAGATCGAGGAGACGCAGCGGGCGCTGCAGGCGCTGATCGGCCAGTTGCGGACGGCGTTGCCGCCCGAGGCCGCGCCGGCCAGCGTGCCGGGCGCGCCGGACTGGACGGCGCTGGGACCGGCGCTGGACAGGCTGGAGCGCTTGCTGAGAGAGGACGACGCCGACGCGGTGGAGGTTTACGCCGCCGAGGCCGGCAGCCTGCGCGCCGCGCTGGGCGAGGCCGCGTCGGGGTTCGAGCAGGCGCTGCGCCAGTACCGTTTCGACGACGCGCTGGCCAGCCTGAGACGGGCGAGGGAGAGCGAGCATGGCAAGCCAGCCTGACAAGCGGCCGACGGTGCTGGCGGTGGACGACACCCCGGACAACCTGGCGCTGATCAGCGATCTGCTGCACAGGGCGTACCGGATCAAGGTGGCCACCGGCGGCGCGCGCGCGCTGCAGATCGTCGCGTCCGCCGAGCCGGACCTGATCCTGCTGGACGTGATGATGCCGGAAATGGACGGCTATGAGGTGCTGCGCCGGCTGCAGGCCAGCCGGCCGGGCTTCGACGTGCCGGTGATCTTTCTGACCGCCAAGCAGGAGGCGGAGGACGAGACCGCCGGCCTGCAGCTGGGCGCGGCCGATTACATCCACAAGCCCATCAATCCCGGCATCCTGATGGCGCGGGTGCGCAACCAGCTGGACGTCAAGGCGGCGCGCGATTTTCTCAAGAACCAGAACGACTACCTGGAGAGCGAGGTCCGCCGCCGCACCCAGGAAACCGAGATGGTGCAGAACGTGGCGATCTGGGCGCTAGCTTCGCTGGCGGAGACCCGCGACAACGAGACAGGCAACCACATCAAGCGCACCCAGTTCTACGTCAAGCTGCTGGCCGAGCAACTGCGCGGCCACCCGCGTTTCGACCAGTATCTGTCCGAGCGTAACATCGACATGATCTGCAAGTCGGCACCGCTGCACGACATCGGCAAAGTGGGCATTCCCGACCATATCCTGCTCAAGGCCGGCAAGCTGACCGACGACGAGTTCGCGATCATGAAACAGCACGCGGCGCTGGGGCGGGACGCCATCGTCGCCGCCGAGCGCCAACTGGGCCTGGAGGCGGCGTTTCTCAGCTTCGCCAAGGAGATCGCCTGTTCGCATCACGAGAAGTGGGACGGCAGCGGCTATCCGTATGGCTTGAAGGGGGACGAGATTCCGGTGGCGGGCCGGCTGATGGCGCTGGCCGATGTCTACGACGCGCTGGTCAGCCGGCGCATCTACAAGCCGCCGCTGCCGCACGCGCAGGCGCGGGACATCATCGTCGCCGGCAGCGGGCGCCATTTCGACCCCGACGTGGTCGACGCCTTCCTGGCGGTGGAAGCGTCCTTCATCGAGGTGGCGCAGACCTACGCCGACGCGGAAGAGGCCGCCGGCCAGCATTGATCCGCGGTTCGGGCAAGGTTTGGCCTGGCTCAAGCCTGGGGCCGGCCCGGCTTGTTAAGCTGTTTCCATCCAACCACATCAAACGGTAGCCGCCATGACTACACTGCACACTCGCACCACCGCCGACCCCTACTATCAGGATGTGCCCGACTACATGACCGAGGTCTACGACTGGGCTTACGTCAATCCGCGCAAGGCCAGGCTCTTGGACCGCAAGCTGGTGGTGCGCACGCTGTTGTTCGGCAACGATCAGCGGCTGATGCGCGCCTACCTGGACGAAATCCGGCCGGGCGACAAGGTTTGGCAGGTTGCCCACGTCTACGGCGATCTGGTGCAGCGAGCCGCGGAGCGAGTCGGCGAGGCGGGCCGCTTCACGCTGACCGACGTCACGCCGATCCAGGTGGAGCTGGCCGAGGGCAAGCTGGCCGGCGACGCGCGGGCGCAGGTGGTGCGCGCGGACGCTGCCCGCTACCACCCGGAGCAGAAGCAGGATCTGGTATGCAGCTTCTTCTTGCTGCACGAGGTGCCTGAGAATATGAAGTCGGCCATCGTCGACAATATGCTGGCCCAGGTGGCGCCGGGCGGACGGGCGATGTTCGTCGACTACCACCGGCCCCGGCCCTGGCAGCCGATAGGGTGGCTGCTCAAGTGGGTGAACCGCGCGCTGGAGCCGTTCGCCGAGGCGCTGTGGAACCAGGAAATCGCGGCCTACGGCAAGGCGTCGGACCGTTTCGACTGGAGCAAGCGCACCGTGTTCGGCGGCGTGTACCAGATCGTGACCGCGCGCCGGCGCGACTGAGGACGGGCCAGTGTCCGCCGACTGGCCGGCGGAGCTGGGCGCGGAATGGGCAGAAGCAGCAATGGTTTTGTCGCGTGTACGTCGCGTTACACGGCCTTACAAGGCGCTAACAGACGGAGCCGGGGGGCGGGACTAGGATACGTCTCAAGGAAACACCGAACCGGTGGCTCCGGCAGGCCTCGGGCCTCCCTTACCGACTTGGAGATGAAATCATGAAAAAGCTGACCCTTCTTGCCCTGTCCGCTGTATTCGGCCTGAGCTCCGCCGCCGGTTTCGCCGCGCAAGCCGTCCCGGCCTCCGCTCCCGCCGCCAAGGCCGCTCCGGCAGCCAAGAAGGCCGAGAAGAAGACTCCGGCCAAGATCCACCACGCCAAGAAAGGCGAGAAGGTAGCCGCCTCCGCCGCGCAGAAGGCTCAGGCCGCCAAGGCCGAGGCTTCCGCCCCGGCCAAGAAGGCAGCCCACAAGCATGCCAAGAAGCACGCGGCCAAGAAGGAAGCCTCCGGCGCGCAAAAGGCCCAGGCCGCGAAGTCCGACGCGTCCGCTCCGGCCGCCAAGAAAGCCCATAAGTCTCATGCCAAGAAGCACGTAGCCAAGAAGGAAGCTTCGGCGCAGAAGGCCCAGGCAGCCAAGTCTGACGCTTCCGCCCCGGCCAAGAAAGCCGCTCACAAGCACGCCAAGAAGCACGCCGCCAAGAAGGAAGCTTCCGCGCAGAAGGCCCAGGCCGCCAAGGCCGACGCTTCGGCTCCGGCCAAGAAGGCTCACAAGCCGCATGCCAAGAAGACTCACAAGGCTGCCGCTTCGGCCGCCAAGTAACAAACCAGGCTGCGTCTGGCTCGCATAAAAACTGGGAGGCTTCGGCCTCCCTTTTGTTTTGCCCGGTTCCGCTCTGGGCAAAGAAAAAGCCCCGCGACATGGCGGGGCTTGGGCCAAGCGGCGCAGACGGCCGGCTTACTTTTCGACGAAGGCGCGTTCGATCGCGTAGTCGGCTGGCTCGCCCATGCGCGGCGATTCCTTGAAGCCCATGCCGTTCAGGATTTCGCACAGGTCGTGCAGCATGCTCGGGCTGCCGCAGATCAGCACGCGGTCGTGTTCCGGATTCAGTTGCGGCAGGCCGATGTCTGCGCACAGCTTGCCGCTGGTGATCAGGTCGGTCAGGCGACCCTGATTGCGGAATTCTTCGCGGGTCACGGTCGGGTAGTAGATCAGTTTTTCCTTCACCATGTCGCCGAAGAATTCGTTCTCCGGCAGTTCCTTGGTGATGTAGTCGTGGTAGCCAAGCTCGCTGACCCAGCGCACGCCGTGGGTGAGGATCACCTTGTCGTAGCGCTCGTATATCTCCGGGTCCTTGATGATGGACATGAACGGCGCGAGGCCGGTGCCGGTGGACAGCAGGTACAGGTTCTTGCCAGGCAACAGGTTGTCCTGCACCAGGGTGCCGGTTGGCTTCTTGCTGATCAACACGGTGTCGCCGACTTGCAGATGCTGCAGCTTGGAGGTCAGCGGACCGTCCTGCACCTTGATGCTGTAGAACTCCAAGTGCTCCTCGTAGTTGGAACTGACGATGGAGTAAGCGCGCATCAGCGGCTTGCCGTTCACTTCCAGGCCTATCATCACGAATTGGCCATTGATGAAGCGCAAGCCCGCGTCGCGGGTGCAGGTAAAGCTGAACAGCGTGTCGTTCCAGTGATGGACGGACAGGACTTTCTCAGCGGTCAGATTAGGAGAGGACATAGCTCGAGCGACTCACAAAATTTAAAGATCGGACAATATTGCGCTGCAATGATTTTAACCCGTTTGCCGGCCCCCTGAGTATTCCTGCGGCGTCGGGTGTTGTATGACGGCATACTTTTATTTGTTTGGAACAGCATTAAACCGGACTGGCCGGGATGAATGCCATCGCAAATGGCGCCTGACGGATTGTCCTGGCCGCGGCGCGCGGTTGCAGCATGGTAACCGACTGCGCATAGCATGCGGAAGATTGTTTGCTGATTTTTTTATCGTTTTCCGTTATTTAGACGTGCTAGAACGGTCCGCAATTGATCTGAAACAAGAGGGCGCTCCGGCATCGGAGCGCCCTCTGAGGGATGAACGGGGGACTTTACATCGCGGCCGCGCCGCACGGCGATGCCACTGGCGCGGACCTGTCTGCGATACGGCGCGCTCGACAGCCGCGCGCCACCCTGAAGCCGGGGAGTCGACGGAGGCATCGCGGCGGAGCATGTGGCTCTGGCACCCTTGGTGCGCCCGCGACGGGCGCTGGCTCGGAAACCGATGTTCCGGGATGCTGCCTTTACTACCGATGCGCAGGCCATCTGCCGAGATGGCGGCGGGCTTGCCGGCGGCCGCGTTGGGGATGCATCCGTCCTGGATGCTGCTTTGGGCATTGCTGACACCTCCGGTGCCGACCGCCGCCTCGTGTCGTGGGCGCGGTCGCAATGCCATTCGTTCGCGGGGCCGCCGGACAGGCTCGCCAAAAGAGTCCGTTTTCCGGGAGCTTCAACTTTTCCAATATAGCGCTTACAGCAGCTGAAGCAAGCCATACCTAATCGGCGACGGGCGAGAGGCCGGCAGAGCTGCCGGCATGGGGCCGCAGATGGGATTCGAATTGACGGCTGGCGGCCTGCCAGGAGTAGTTTTCGGCCACCCGGCGCACATGGCCTCGGTCCAGTTCCAGCGCCTTCAGGCAGGCGGCGCGCAGGTCCCAGTCCAGCACGCCGGCCCCGGTGTCGCCCACCACGTCCAGCGGGCCGGCCACCGGGAAAGCGGCCACCGGCGCGCCGCAGGCCATCGCCTCCAGCAGCACCAGGCCGAAGGTGTCGGTGAGGCTGGGGAAGACGAACACGTCGGCGGCGCGGTAGAAGCGGGCCAGCTCCTGCTGCGGAAACACGCCGGCGAAGTACACGTCGGGATACTGCTGTTTCAGCCGGGGCAGCAGCGGGCCGTCGCCGACCACCCATTTGCTGCCGGGCAGGTCCAGCTTGAGGAAGGATTCGATATTCTTTTCCACCGCCACCCGGCCGATGTAGACGAAGCGGGGCGGGTTGGATTCGTCCAGCTTCTGGCGTTCGCCCGGGCTGAACATCGCGGTGTCCACGCCGCGGCTCCACAGCTTGACGTTGCGAAAGCCGCGCGCCTCCAGATCGGCGGCGATGGAGCGGGTGGGCACCATCACGGCTTGCGCGGCATTGTGAAAGCGCCGCATCCAGGCGTAGCTAATGGCGAGCGGCAGCCGGCAGCGGGCATGGATGTATTCCGGGAAACGGGTGTGGTAGGCGCTGGTGAAGGCCAGGCCCTCGCGCAGGCAGAAGCGTCGGGCGGCCAGGCCCAGCGGGCCCTCGGTGGCGATATGCACCGCGTCCGGCGCGAAGCCGGCGATGCGCTGCGCCACCTGGCGGTAGGGCAAGAGCGACAGCCGGATGTCCGGGTAGGTGGGGCAGGGCAGGGTCTTGAACTCCAGCGGCGTGATCATGTTGACCTGATGGCCGAAGCCGTCCAGCTCGCGCGCGGTTTCGGTCAGCGAGCGGACGACGCCGTTGACCTGGGGCTTCCAGGCGTCGGTGATGATCATGATGCGCATGTCGACTCCTCCGTGGACACGGGAATGGCGGGTTCGGCCGCGGGCGCGGCCTGGCCGAGCGCGGTCCAGTGCAGCACTTCCAGCCGGCCGTCGGCGTGCTCCACCAGCGCGGACAGGCTTTCCACCCAGTCGCCGCTGTTGCCGTACAGGATGCCGTCTATCATCCGCACTTCCGGCTTGTGGATGTGGCCGCAGACCACGCCGTCGAAGCCGCGCCGCCGCGCTTCGCCGGCGAGGATGGTTTCGAACTGGCTGATGAAGTTCACCGCGTTCTTCACTTTATGCTTCAGGTATTGCGACAGAGACCAGTAAGGCAGGCCCAGCCGGTGCCGCACCCAGTTGAAGCCGCGGTTCAGCTGCAGGATCAGCGTGTACAGATTGTCGCCCAGGTAGGCTAGCCACTTGGCGTACTGGATCACGCCGTCGAATTCGTCGCCGTGCAGCACCAAGAGCCGCTTGCCGTCGGCGGTGAAGTGCTCGGCCTCGTGGCGGATGGCGACGCCGCCGAAGTCCAGACCGCAGTACTGGCGGGCGGCTTCGTCGTGGTTGCCGGGGATGTAGACCACCTGGCAGCCTTTGCGCGCCTTGCGCAGCAGCTTCTGTACCACGTCGTTGTGGCTTTGCTTCCAGTACCAGGATTTGCGCAACTGCCAGCCGTCGACGATGTCGCCCACCAGGTACAGGTACTCGGATTCGTGCTCGCGCAGGAAGTCCAGCAAATGCTCGGCGCGGCAGCCGGCGGTGCCGAGGTGGACATCCGATATCCAGATGCTGCGCAGGCGGCGGGAGGCGTCGGAAGCGGTATCTGGCTGCATGGCGGGTCCGTGGGCCGGGATGACCGCCTCATGCTGCAATGGCGACGTGACAGGGAAATGAGGTTTTGTTGACGGCAAGGTGAATAGTCCTATGCCATTCAATGACAGAATGGCCCGCCTGGACGGAATCGCGCTTAAGCGTGGTTTAAGCTGGGTATGGGATAAGGGATGTCGGGCAATAGGGGGCTGGGCGATGCGGATACTGGTGGTGGAAGACGACGCGCAGATAGGCGACGGCTTGAAAATGGGGTTGCAGCAGCTGGGCTTCGCGGTGGACTGGCTGCGCGACGGCCGCCAGGCGCTGGCCGCGCTGCCCGCCGCGCCCTACGACGCGGTGGTGCTGGACCTGGGCCTGCCCGGCATGGACGGCATGGATATCCTCGCCGCTTGGCGCCGGGCCGGCCGCGACGAGCCGGTGCTGGTGCTGACCGCGCGCGACGCGCTGGCCGACCGCGTCGGCGGCCTGGACGCCGGCGCCGACGACTATCTGGCCAAGCCTTTCGCCTTGTCCGAAGTGGCCGCGCGGCTGCGCGCGCTGACCCGCCGCCGCCATGGCCAGTGCGGCCCGCTGCTCAGCCATGGGCGGCTCAGCCTGGACCCGGTGGCGCGGGCCGCGACGCTGGACGGCGCGCCGCTGGAGCTGACCGCGCGCGAGCTGGCGCTGCTGGAACTGCTGCTCAGCAGCAAGGGCCGGGTGCTGCCGCGCGAATTGATAGAGGAAAAATTGTACGGCTGGGGGCAGGAGCTGGAGAGTAACGCGCTGGAAGTGCATGTCCACCACTTGCGCAAAAAGCTGGGCGCCGGCTTCATCCGCACCTTGCGCGGCATCGGCTACACGCTGGGGGAGCCGGCGTGAGGCGGCCGCGCAGCCTGCAGGCCCGGCTGATGCTGGTGCTGCTGCTGATCGTGCCCGCCACTTGGCTGGCGGCGTCGGCATTCGCGGTGTGGCTGGCCCAGCGCGAGGTGGACGAGCTGTTCGATACCCAGATGGCGCAGTTTGCGCGCCAGCTGTTGGCGATAGATGTCCACGGCCTGCAGCCGGACGATCCGCCCAAGCTCAAGCATCTGCTGGCCGGGGCGGACAAGGGCAGGATGGACAACGATGACATGGGCTTGGCGATCTGGGACGCCCAAGGCCGGCGGGTATTGTGCGACGGTCGCGGCCGCCGTTTCGACTACGAGCCGGCACGGCGGGGCTTCCAGGATTATCTCGGGCATGACCGTCATCACGACTGGCGGTTGCTGTATCTGCCGGCGCCGGACGGATCGCGGATGGTGGCGGTGGGACAGAAGCTGGGCTTGCGCCAGGAGATGGTGGCCAGCGTGGTCAAGGCCCAATTGTTGCCGTGGCTGATCGGCCTGCCGCTGATGCTGGCGGCGATCCTGCTGGCGCTGCGGCGGGAGCTGGCGCCGTTCCGCCGGCTGGCCGACGCCATCGCCGGCCGCGCGGCGGACGACAACAGCCCGGTGGCGGCCGAGGTGCCGCAGGAGGTGGAGCCGCTGCTGCGGGCGCTGAACGCGCTGTTCGTCCGCATCGCCGACATGCTGGAGCGCGAGCGCCGCTTCACCGCCGACGCCGCCCATGAGCTGCGCACGCCGCTGGCGGCGCTGCGGGTGCAGGCCGAGGTGCTGGCGCTGGCGCCGGACGAGGGCGGCCGCCGCCACGCGCTGGAGCAGCTGCAACTGGGCATCGCCCGGGCCGGCCGGCTGGTTGAGCAATTGCTGGCCTTGTCGCGGCTGGATCCGCTGCCGCATCCCCAGCAGCGCCAGGCGGTGGATTGGGCGCGTTTGGCCGAGGGCTTGATGGCGGAGCTGGCGGCCGGAGCCGACGGCGTGGAGTGGAAGCTGGACTGGCGCTGCGCGCCGGAAAAGGCGCTGCCATTGGCGGGCGACGCGATCCTGGTGGGGCTGATGCTGCGCAATCTGCTGGAAAACGCCTGCCGCTACGGGCCGGCCGACGGCGTGGTGGAATTAAGGCTGGAGGAGCATGCGGTCAGCGTGCTGGACCGAGGGCCGGGCATCGCGCCGGAATGGCTGGGGCGGGTGCGCGAGCGTTTTTTCCGTCCGCCCGGCCAGGAACAGCCGGGCAGCGGCCTGGGCCTGTCCATCGTCGAGCGCATCGCCGAGCTGCACGGCCTGCGGCTGGCATTGAAGAACCGGCCGGATGGCGGTCTGGAAGCCCGGCTGGAACGGCGCTGACTGCGGCAATCCGCCGCAGGCGGAGCGCGCCGCGCCGAGGTATGCTGTGAGGGCTGGGCGCGACAGGCGTCCGGCAGACAAAGGTTGCGAGCCCGCCATGACCCGGCGGGCTTTTTTTCCGCTCAGCCGCGGGCCAGCAGCTTGTCGCGCCGGCTGTAGGCGGCGGGCGCCATGTCGCGCACTTCGCAGCTGACGGATTCGACGCCGGGCAGCCGCTCGCAGGCCGCGCGCACCAGCAGGTCGGCCAATCGTCCCTTCTGATCGTCGCTGCGGCCGGCCAGGACATGGCAGGCGATATGGACGAAATCCTCGTCGCGGCCGCCCACCAGGAAGTCGTCGTAGGACTGCAGCCTGACCTTGATGTCGGCGCTCTGGAACAGGCCGCTGGCGTTGGCGGCCTCGTGGACGGCAAGCAGCAGGCGGTCGATGTCCGGGTGGCCGGCGATCTCGGCCGAGCATTCGATCACGCAGTGGGGCATGGGCTTCTCTCTATCCTTGATGCGGGTTGGCGGGCGCGTCGAAGCGGATGCGCCAGAACAGCGCGTTGCACACGCCGCCGGCCATCGCGCCCAGATACAGGGTCATCCAGTCGTTGTAAAGCAGCGGCTCGGCGGCGCGGGCGTACAGCAGGGTGATTAGGCTGCCGCTGAACGCGCCGGGGGCGAAGGCGGCGAAGGCGAGCAGCCAGGCCGGCCACTGGCGCTGCCAGCGTTCTATGGAGTTTGCCAGCGCGATGCGCAGCAGGCATAGCAGGAAGCCGAAGATCAGCGCCGGCACCGCGCCCATCAGATAGGCCATCATCGGCACAACGCCGCTGGCCAGGAGCGCCACCAGCGGGCCCAGCAGGATGAACAGCGTCAAACCGCAGGCCAGGATCTTGAAATAGGGAGTCTTCATGCCGCCGCCATCGTGAAAAAGGCTTCCAGCCTAGCAGACTGGAAGCCCCGAGACGAGAGGACGGGCGGATATTTACAGCTCGACCTGCAGCTTGGTCCACAGCGTGCGGCCGGGCTCGTTGACGCGGGTGGTCTGGGTGTAGCCGGCCACCATGCCGCCGCCCTTGCTGACGCTTTCGGCATAGCTGCGGTTGAACACATTGTCGACGCCTGCCAGCAGTTTGAAGCGCTTGCTGATCTTCCAGCCCGCGTCCAGCGACAGCGTGGCGAAGCCGGGCGCGGCGCCGATATCCTGCCCCACGATATTGCCCTGGCCGGGCGCGACGCGGTCCTGGCGCTGCACCGCGCGGAGAGTGGCGCCGGCGCCGTAGCGGCCGTCATCCCATTTCAGGCCCAGCTTGCCTTCCAGCGGCGGCGTCTGCGCCAGTGGCCGGCCGTCGTCCAGATTGGCCGCCCACACCCAGGCCGCGCTGCCGGACAGCGTCCATTGCGGCGCGAAGCGCCAGCGCGCCTCGCTCTCCAGGCCGTAGCGGCGGGCGTCGACGTTGCGCGCCATCTGCGGGCTGTTGTTGTCGATCAGGATGAAGCCGCCGACGCGGCTCAGGTAGGTGGACAGCGAGCCCTGCAGCTTGTCGTCCTGGTACAGCAGGCCAGCGTCCAGCTGCAGATTGCTTTCCTTGCCGAGGCCGTCGTTGCGGTTCAGCTCCCAGTAGTCGGGCGCGCGCTGGGCCTGGCCCAGGCCGACGTAATGCGTCCAGCCGCCGGTCTTGAGTTCGTAGCGGACGAAGCCGGAGTCCATGTGGTAGCGGTTCTCCGCGCGGATGCCGCCATTGGACGCGGCTTCCTGCACCGCCAGGGTGGCGTCGCGGCGCAGGCCGGCGATCAGCCTGCCCTGCGCGCCAAGGGGGGTGGACGCTTCGGCGTACAGGCCCTGGTTGTCGAAGCTCATGTCCGGCAGGCGAGGCTGCAGCTGGTAATCGATGCCGCCGCGGCTGCGGTGGCGGTCGCGGAGCCAGTCGACGCCGGCGGCGACTTCCCAGTCGCCGAAGGCCAGGTCGGCGCTCAGGCGGCCGGTATCGGCCTCGCGGTCGGGGTTGCCCAGTCTTTTCATTTTGGGGGCCGGCCGCAGCGAAAAGTTGTCCATCACGTGGTCGACATAGCTGTGGCTCAGCTGCAGCCGCACCGCGTCCAGCCAGCCGGCCAGGCGGCGCTGTTCCAGCTTGACGCCCCAGGCGTCGCGGTCGAACCGGCTGCCGTCCATCATCCGGTCGGCGTAGGCGGCTTGGCCGCGGCTGCGGTCGGCCGAGATTTCCAGCGTGGTGTCGCGGCCCGGCGTCAGGCCGACGATGGCGGTCTGGCTGTCGCGCTCGAACGCCGAGTGGACCGGGCGGCCGTCGCCGTCGCGGTAGTCGCCGCCGTGGTTGCGGCTGGCCAGGATGCGCGCGTAGCCGTACTGCGAGCCGGCGGCGAAGTCGGCGTAGGCGTCGTTGCGGTCGCCGCTGCCGCCCAGCAGACTGCCGTTGAAGCGGACGCCGGGCTGGTCGAAGCGGGGCGTCTTGCGTTCGAAGTTGACGCCGCCGGCCACCAGGCCGGGGCCGAGCTTCACGCTTTGCGGACCCTTGACCACGTCCACCGCGTCGTAGGCGTCGGGAAACAGATAGGCGGTGGGCGGGTCCATCCGGCCGCCGCAGCCGCCGAACACGAAGCCGCCGTCGGCCAGGATGGCCAGCCGCGAGCCGCCCAGGCCGCGCAGCAGCGGATCGCCGGAGCTGCCGCCCTTGCGGGCGACGTTGAAGCCGGGAATGTTTTTCAGCAGCGAGGCGCCGTCGGCGGCCGGCGCCGGCTGGCGCGGCGCGCGCGGGTCCAGCGACAGTCGCAGCGGCTGGTCGAGGCGGCTGGCGGTCACCAGCACTTCTTCGCCGACGAAGGCGGGCGTTTCCGCCGCAGAGGCGTGGGCGGCGGCCAGCGCGAGCGGCAGGGGGAGCAGGTAGCGGATTGTCATCACGGAATTGATTTGTTTGTGTTGGAATTATTGACCGGGGATGGTAGTGGAAGCCGCCGCGCCGACCAATGCGGCAAAGTGTCGCAGCCGCCGCGCGGCCGGCTTGATGGTAAAGTTCGCGTCATGGATAAGGATGCGATATTCGCGCCGGCGCTGGCGGGCGACGCCTCGCAAGCCGGCGCGCGGGTGCGGCGGCTGCGCTGGCTGATGCTGTGGCTGGCCATGGCGGCGCTGGCCGGCTGCGCGCTGGAGCGGGTGGCACTGCCTTGGCTGCTGGTCGGCCAGGCGCTGGCTACGCTGGCGCTGGCGAACCTGCTGCTGCCGCGCCTGCCGGCCTGGGGGCTGTCGGCCGAGCAGGCGCTGCGGCTGGGGCTGCTGGGCGACGTGCTGGTGTTGACCGAGTTGCTGGCTTTCAGCGGCGGCGCGGCCAATCCGCTGGCGTCCTTGTACCTGCCGCCGGTGCTGTTCGCCGCGCTGTTGTCGCCGGGCTGGTTCGCCTGGCTGCTGGCCACGCTCAGCGTGGCCGCCTACGGGCTGTTGTTCGAATGGCATCTGGACTGGCCGCTGAATGGCGGCAACGCCGCCTACGCCTTCAATCTGCACCTGTCCGGCATGTGGATTTCCTTCGCGCTGTCGGCGCTGCTGATCGCCGGCTTCGTGTCCTGGCTGGCCCGCCAATTGCGCCACCAGGGAGACGCGCTGGCGCAGGCGCGCGAGACCCAGCTGCGCGACGAGCAGCTGCTGGCGGTGGGCATGCAGGCGGCCGGCGCCGCCCATTCGCTGTCTACGCCGCTGAACACGATGACGCTGCTGGTGGACGAACTGCTCAGCGAGCGCCAGGGCGACGAGGCGCTGCGCCAGGATCTGCAGCTGATGCGGGCGCAACTGGCCAGCTGCCGGGCGACGCTGTCCCGCCTCAAGCACGGTTCCGAACCCAGCGCGGGGCCGCAGCCGCTGTTCGCGGCGCTGGCCGAGCGGCTGGAAGGCTGGCGCAGCCTGCGGCCGGATGTGAGGCTGGAGTGGCGCGCGCCGGACGGCGACGACCCCTGGGTGTGCCTGGATGCCGCGTTCTGGCCGGCGCTGTTCAATCTGATCAACAACGCGGCCGAGGCCGGCGGCGGCGAGGTGGAGGTGTCTGCCGGCTTGAGCGGCGGCCGGCTGCGGCTGGACATCGTCAACCGCCAGGGCTGCCTGAGCGAGGCGCAGCTGGCGCGCGCCGGACTGGCGCCGCTGGATTCGGCGAAGCCGGCGGGATTGGGACTGGGCATGATGCTCAGCCACGCCACGCTGGCGCGGCTGGGCGGCACGCTGCGGCTGGACAACCGCGCCGAGGGCGGCGTCCACGCCCGCATCGAACTGCCGCTGGAGGAGGGCGAATGATCGAATTCCTGCTGATAGACGACGACGAGGCCTTCGCCATGGTGCTGACGCGCTCGCTGGCGCGGCGCGGACACGCGGCGGTCTGGGCGCGCGACGCCGAGGAAGCGCTGGCGCGGGCGGCGGAGCGGCCGGCGCGCATCCTGCTGGACCTGAACCTGGCCGGCGACAGCGGGCTCCGGCTGCTGCCGGCGCTGCGCGCGGCCTGTCCGGACAGCGCCATCGTGGTGCTGACCGGCTACGCCAGCATCGCCACCGCGGTGGAGGCCACCAAGCTGGGCGCGGTGCAGTACCTGGCCAAGCCGGCCGGCGTCGAAGAGATTCTGGCCGCTTTCGCCCAGCAGGCCGCCAATCCCGAGCTGCCGGTGGCACCGCAGCCGATGTCCTTGCGCCGAGTCACCTGGGAGCATCTGCAGCGGGTGCTGGCGGAGAATGACGGCAACATCTCGGCTACCGCCCGCGCGCTCAGCATGCATCGCCGCACCCTGCAGCGGATGCTGGCCAAGAAACCGGTCAAAAGTTGAAGGCATTGGCATGACGAATATATAAATCGGACGATGGCGGGCCATCAGAAAATATGATTGGAGCGAATGCTCCAGCGCGGCGTAATTTGCCCATTCCATACCGAGAACGGGGAGATGCGAGATGTTGCGTGGCCAGATGATGGAATTGCCGCTGTTGATTTCCGACCTGCTCGTGCATGCCGAGCGCTTCCATGGCGACACCGAGATCGTGTCGCGCAGCGTGGAGGGGCCGATCCACCGCTACACCTATCGCGACGCCGCCCGCCGCGCCCGCCAGCTGGCGGGCGCGCTGCCGTCGCTGGGCGTGGCGCCGGGCGACCGGGTGGGCACGCTGGCCTGGAACGGCTACCGCCATTTCGAGATCTACTTCGCGGTGTCCGGCAGCGGCGCCGTCTGCCACACCGTCAACCCCCGGCTGTTCCCCGAGCAGATCGCCTGGATCGTCAACCACGCGGAAGACAAGGTGCTGATGTTCGACGCCACCTTCCTGCCGCTGGTGAAGCAGATCGCGGACCAATTGAAAAGCGTCGAGCATTTCGTGCTGCTGGCGGCGCGCGCCGATTTGCCTGCCGACAGCGGCATTCCCAATCTGCTCAGCTATGAAGACTTGGTGCACGGCCACAGCGACGTCTACGACTGGCCCAAGCTCGACGAGCACGCGGCCTCCAGCCTGTGCTACACCTCCGGCACCACCGGCAACCCCAAGGGCGTGCTCTATTCCCACCGCTCCACCGTGCTGCACGCCTTCGGCAGTTCGCTGCCGGACAGCTTCGACATCTCGGCGCGAGCGGTGGTGATGCCGGTGGTGCCGATGTTCCACGCCAATGCCTGGGGCCTGCCTTACAGCTGCGCGATGAACGGCAGCAAGCTGGTGCTGCCGGGACCGAAGCTGGACGGCGCCAGCCTGCAGAGTCTGATCGCCGAAGAGGGCGTCACCACCACCGTCGGCGTGCCTACGGTCTGGCTGCAGCTGTTGCAATATTGCCAGCGCGAAAACCTGTCGCTGGCGCCGCTCAAGCGCGTCATCGCCGGCGGCTCGGCGGTGCCGGAAAGCATGATCGAGCAACTGGCCGAGCGCGGCATCGAAATGCGCCAGCTGTGGGGCATGACCGAGTTGTCGCCGTACGGCACCACCAGCACGCCCAAGCTCAAGCACGAGGGCCTGAAGGGCCCGGAACTGAACGCGCTGCTGACCAAGCAGGGGCGGCCGGCGTTCGGCGTGGACATCCGCATCGTCGACGACGCCGGCCTGCCGCTGCCGCACGACGGCGTGTCTTTCGGCAATTTGCAGGCGCGCGGCCCATGGGTGCTGTCGCAGTACTACCGGCGCGAGCTGGACGCCAACCACAGCGCCGACGGCTGGTTCCACACCGGCGACGTGGTGACCATCGATCCCGACGGCTACATGCGCATCACCGACCGCACCAAGGACGTGATCAAATCCGGCGGCGAATGGATCAGCTCCATCGACCTGGAAAACATCCTGGTGGGACACCCGGCGGTGGCGGAGGCGGCGGCCATCGCCGTGGCCCACCCCAAGTGGGACGAGCGGCCGTTGATGGTGGTGACGCTGAAGCCCGGCGCGCGCGCGACGCGCGAGGAGCTGCTGGCTCATTTCGACGGCAAGATCGCCAAGTGGTGGACGCCCAACGATGTCGCCTTCGTCGACGAGCTGCCGCACACCGCGACCGGCAAGCTGCTGAAAATGAAGCTGCGCGAGCAGTTCCGCGATCACCAGTGGCCGGAATCATGAAAAATGGGTGAATTGCTCTAAATGTGCTGGATTTTTGTAGAGCAATTACGTTAGAATCCCCGCTGCACTGAGAACCGCAAGGTTTTGAGGTGTTAGCCCCTCGAAATATCGCGCTGGCCGAGGCCGGTCCGATGTTTCTTCCTCGTGTTGACCCCTGCCGCATTGCCGCAGGGGTGTTTTTTTGTCTGTTCCCGTCTCTTATTCACATCGACTGCCATCGTCATTGCACCTATCATATTGTGAAAATGGCATGAGCTTGATCAAGCGGCGCTCTGCCGGCTTGGTTTAGCGTATCGTCCTGCTTTTCAATAAATTACAAGAAATCTATCGAGGGAATGGTCGGCTCTGCCCGGGCAATACAGCGTAGAAATGAAGGAAATGCGATGAAATCACTCCGTAGCCGCCTGATTGCGTTCAACGCCTTGTTGATGGCGCTGTTCGGCCTGGTCCTGGTGACCATAGTTTTCATGCAGATGCGTTCGGAAATCCTGGAGGGGCTGGACAATGAGTTCGGCGCCAGCCTGAAAGGGCAGAGCGCGGTGGTGACCACCTGGCTGGGGGAGAAGAAGCAGCAGATCGTCGCCCAGACCGCGGCGGCAGGCGAGGCGGACGCCTTGCGTTTCCTCAAGGTGGGCACCAAGGCCGGCGGCTTCAATGTCAATTATGCCGGCTATGCCGACGGCCGCTCGCTGTTCTCCGACGACTGGGTGGCACCGGCCGACTACAAGGTGGCGGACCGCGACTGGTACAAGCTGGCGCAAGCGGCCGGCCAGCCCATCGTCACCGACCCCTACGTCGACGAGGCCACCAAGAAACTGACCGTCACCATCGCCGCGCCGTTCAACCACAACGGCGCTTTCGCCGGCGTGGTCGGCGGCGACGTGATGGTGGACGCGCTGGTGAAGTCGGTGCTGTCGATGAAAGTGCGCGGCAACGGCTACGCCTTCATCGTCGACAAGAAGGGGACCGTCATCGCCCACCCGCAGGCCGACTTGACCTTGAAGCCGATCACCAGCGTGGTGCCGGATCTGACGCCGGATAAATTGGCGCAATTGGTGCAGAACGACAAGGCGTCCGACGTCGATATCGGCGGCAAGAGCATGCTGATCTCGGCTCAGGCCATTCCCGGCACCAACTGGGTGCTGGCGCTGGTGGCCGACCGCGACGAAATCCTGGCGCCGCTGCACACGCTCTTGTACACGATAGGCGGGCTGACGCTGCTGGTGTTCGCGTTGATGATTCCGTTCGCCAGCCTGGTGATCGGCAAGATGCTGGCCGGCCTGGTGCGGCTGAAGGCGGCGATGGAAGACATCGCCCGCGGCCAGGGCGATCTGACGCTCAGGCTGAAGGACGACGGCCAGGACGAGATCGCCGCCACCGCGCGCGCCTTCAACACCTTCGTCGCCCAGCTGGGCCATCTGTTCCGCGGCCTGAAGGGCGACGCCGCCGGGGTGGTGGGCGGGGTGCAGGACGCCAGCCAGCTGGTGGCCGACGTCGCGCAGAGCTCGCGCCACATTTCCGACGTGTCCTCGTCCAACGCGGCTACGCTGGAGCAGATCACCGTTTCCATCTCCCACATCGCCGACAGCGCGCGCCAGGCCGACGAGCTGGCCAGCGCCACCGGGCAGAACCTGGCCTCCAGCGCCGACAATATGCAGCGGCTGTCATCGGGCATGGAAAACACCGTGCAGTCGGTGCGCGGGCTGGAGGAGATGCTGTCCTCGCTGGACAAGCGCTCGCAGGAAATCTCCGGCATCACCAATGTGATCCGCGACATCGCCGACCAGACCAACCTGCTGGCGCTGAACGCGGCGATCGAGGCCGCCCGGGCCGGCGAGCAGGGCCGCGGCTTCGCCGTGGTGGCCGACGAGGTGCGCAAGCTCGCCGAGCGCACCGCGCAGGCGACGCTGGAAATCTCCAATATGGTGGGCGCGATCCGCGAGGAAACCGGCCGCGCGGTGGGCGACGTCAACAGCACGGTGCAGGCGGTGGACGAGGGCGTCGGCCTGACCCGCGAGGCGGTGGACAATATCGCCGCCATCCGCGCGTCGATGCTGGAGGTGGTGGCCAAGATGAGCGAAATCTCCAACTCCACCCAGGAGCAGCACAAGGCCACGACGCTGATCGCGCAGAGCTCGGAAGCGATCAACGGCCATGTGCTGGAGAACGACGACGTGCTGCAGAACGTCAGCAGCACCTTGCAGGGCCTGGCCGGCAACGCCGGCAAGATGGACGCCGAGTTCAACAAGTTCCGGCTGTAAGAGCCGGCGCCGCCATCGCGCACGCCGCCTTGCCAGGCGGCGTTTTTGCGTCGATGATCCGAAACGACTTTTCCGATTGGCGGACGCCAGATGACCTCGCTTTCTCCTGATGCCTGGCTCGCCGCGAGGCTGATGGCCGAAGGCGACCTGGCCGGCGCGCTCTGCGCGGCGCAGGCAGGCCTGCAGGCCGAGCCCGGCAACGCGCCGTTGTGGAACCTGCTGGGCGTCTGCGCGGCCCGGCTGGCGCAGCCTCCTCTGGCCGAGCAATGCTGGCGCCAGGCGCTGACGCTGGATTCGGCCACGCCGGACGCGCATTACAATCTGGGCTGCCTGCGGGCGGAACAGGGCGACGCGGCGCAGGCCGAGGCCCATTACGCCGTCGAGCTGGCGCGAGACCCCGGCCATGCGTCCTGCCTGGGCAATCTGGGCAATCTGCTGCAGGACGCGGGCCGCCTGGATGAGGCCGAGGCCTGCTTCCGCCGCAGGCTGGCGGCGCATCCGTCCGCCGCCGCGCATTACCAATTGGGCAGGCTGTTGCGCCAGCGCGGCCAGCGGGACGAGGCTGTCGTTCAATTGCGGACCTGCCTGGATGCAGACGCGGACGATGTCGAAGCGCTACAACTGCTGGGCCAGCTGCTGGCGGAGCGGAGCGAGGCGGCGGAAGCGGAAACGCTGCTGAGGCGCGCGTTGGCGCTGGCGCCCGGACACCTCGCCGCCGGCAATAATCTGGGCATTCTGCTGATGGCGCGGCGGCGCTGGGATGAGGCGGAGGCCTGGCTGCGGGGCGCATATGACCGGCAGCCGGATGCGGCGCTGCCTAATTTGGCCGCGTTGTTGTGCGCCACCGGCCGCGCCGCTGCAGCCCTTATTTGCGCGGCAATGGCCGCAAGTGGAGTGGCGGGCGATGGCCGGCGGCTATCCGGCCGCTTTTCCGCCGCACGATTGCCATGTGTTTTCGATGAGCCTGCCATGGGTGCTGCGCGAGTTCGAGCCGAAGCCATGCGGGGCTTACCTGGATGCGGAACCGGCCCTGCGGCACGCTTGGCGCGCGCATTTGCCGCCTGGAAGCAATATCGGCTTGGTCTGGCGCGGCCGCGCCGAGCACCCGTTCAACCATTGCCGTTCCTTGACTGGGCCGGAGGCCTGGCTGCCATTATTGGCTGATCCAGGCGTCAACTGGATTTCGTTGCAGCCGAAGCCGACCGATGCCGAGCGGGCATGGTTGGCGGAAAGCGGCGTGGCGGAGTGGGGTTCCGGCTTGACGGACTTCGCCGACAGCGCGGCCTTGCTGGCGGAGCTGGATGGTCTGATCGCGGTGGACACGGCGATGGCGCACCTGGCCGGCGCGCTGGGAACGCCTTGCCGTTTGCTGCTGGCCGACGAGCATGCGGATTGGCGTTGGGGAACGGATGGCGAGACGACGCCTTGGTATGGCTCGGTTCGCCCGCAGCGCCAAAGGCGCGGCGAGGGATGGGACGAGACGATTACCCGGCTGTCCGGCGGGTAGGGCGGAAGCCCCAAGGGGGCGCGCCATGGTTCAGTCCTTGTCGGCGGAACGCCCGGCGCGGCCGGGCTCCGGTCCTACAGCCACTTGCCCGGATTCATCAGCCCGTCCGGGTCCAGCGCGCGCTTGATGCCGCGCATCAGCTCCAGCGCCAGAGGGTCCTTGTAGCGGACCAGCCAGTCCTTTTTCAGCTGGCCGACGCCGTGTTCCGCCGCCAAGGTGCCGCCCAGCCGGTAGACGTGGTCGTAGACAATGGCGTTGACGGCGTCCTCGTCCTCGAACAGGTCCGCGTTGCCGGGGCGGGTGAAGCTGACGTTGTAATGCAGATTGCCGTCGCCGGCGTGGCCGAAGGCGACGATGCGGGCGCCGGGGAAGGCTTTTTCCAGGTCCGCCGAGCAATCGCGCACCAGCCGCGGCAGGGCCGATGTCGGCACCGCGATGTCGTGCTTGATGCTGGGGCCGTCCTTGCGCTGGCTTTCCGATATCTCCTCGCGCAGCGTCCACAGCTTGCGCCGCTCGGTCTCGTTTTGCGCCAGCACGCCGTCCAGCATGTCCTGCTCCGCCAACCAGCTCGCCAGCGCATCGTTCAGCTCGACCGGATCGCCGCCGTCGGACAGCTCGATCAGGATCAGCCACGGCGCGGAGAACGGCATCAGCGACGGATGGTGGCGCTGAAGCACCTGCTGGCAGCTGGCGTCCATCACTTCGAAGGCGGTCAGGCGGTCGCCGAAGCGGTGGCGCAGCCGGTTCAGCCAGTCTATCGCCGTCTCGATGTCGCCGACGCCGACCATCGCGGTGGCGTGGGCGCTGGGCAGCGGGTACAGCTTCAGCGTGGCTGCGGTGATCAGGCCCAGTTGGCCTTCCGCGCCGATGAACAGCTGCTTCAGGTCCAGGCCGGTGGTGTCCTTGCGCAAGCCCTGCAGCTGGTTCAGCACGCGGCCGTCCGGCAGCACCGCCTCCAGCCCCAGCGTCAGCTCGCGCATGGTGCCGTAACGCAGCACCGCCACGCCGCCGGCGTTGGTGGACAGATTGCCGCCTATCTGGCAGCTGCCCTGCGAGGCGAGGGACAGCGGAAACAGCCGGCCGGCGGCTTCGGCCGCCTGTTGCGCTGCCTGCAAGGTGACGCCGGCTTCCACGGTCAGCGCGTTGTTGTCGGTGTCGACATGGCGCACGGCGTTGAGCCGCCGCAGCGCGACGATCAGCTGCCGGCCGCTGCCGTCCGGCGTGGCCGCGCCGCAGGTGGAGGTGTTGCCGCCCTGCGGCACGATGGCCACTTGATGCGCGCGGCACAGTTTGACCAGCTCGGAGACTTCCGCGGTCGAGCCGGGCTGCGCCACGGCCAGCGGCGCGCCCTGGTAGCGGCGGCGCCAGTCCAGCGCGAACGGCGCGGTATCGGTTGCGGCGGTGAGCAGGTGCCTGGAGCCGACGATGGCGGCCAGGGCGGGCAGAAAGTCGTTCATGCGGATTCCAGAAGGCTTTCGTCGACGGCGGCGTACAGCGCGGCCGGCGCGCCGGTCACGGCCGCCCAGTAGCGATCGCCGTACGACCAGTGCCACCATTCGGACGGGTAGTTGATGAAACCTGCCGCGGTCATCGCGGCGATCAGGACGGCGCGGTTGGCGCGGGCGGTTTCAGACAGTCCGGCGGCGTCGGTATAACAGGCGCCGTTCGATTCCTCGCTGTCGGCGTTGAATGGGCAGCCCATGTCCAGCTCTTGCCCGGCGGCATTCATCAGCGTGACATCCAAGGCCGCGCCGGTGGGGTGGGGCGCGACGGCCGGCGGCGCGACGTAGAGGCTGGCCTCGCGCAGCCGCGCGGCCTCATCCAGTTCGGGCCTGAGCCGGCGCAGCCGGACCAGGTGTTCGTCGTAGGAGCGTTGCTGCCGAGCCAGCGGACGGTAGGCTTCCTTGACGTAAAGCTTCAGCCCGTCTGGCAGCCGGCGGGCGGCGTCGCGCAGCCGCTCGGCCACCGCGCGGCGCGCCTTGAGAAAGTGCGGGCTGCGGCTGGAAATCTGGCTGCGGCTCAGGTCCGCGTGCCATTCCGGGTAAGCCGCCAGATCGACGAAAGGCTCGTCCTGATTGGCGATGGGGATGGCTAGCAGCGTCGGGGCGGCTAAAGTCAGCATGGCGTCTGGCCGCTTTCAAAACGGCCCATTGTTTTCGCGCAGCTTGTCCGGCAGGCCGTCATGGCCGCCGTCCGGACGCGCGGGAGCGTCGGCCCAGTGCATTTTGCCGATGGCGGCGTTGCGCGCCGGGTGCAGCGGGTAGTGGACCTGGTTGTCCGGACGGGTGGCGTCGCCGACCACCAGCAGGCGGACGGTGTTTTCCGTATTGTTGATCAAGGCGTGGGCTTGGCCGTCGCCCGCCTTGAAGCCCGCGGAGTCGCCCGGCCGCAGCCGATGCAGCGTGCCGTCCAGCCACAGGTCAGGTTCGCCCTCCAGCACATGGATGAACTCGTCTTCCGTGCTTTCGGCGTGCGGCCAACTGGTTCGCTGGCCTGGTTCCAGCCGCTCGTGGTGGATGCCCAGCCGCGCGAAACCGAAATGGCGGCCCAGCGGCGCGCCATGCGCCAGCGTTTCCTGGCTGTCCGGATAATGGCTGGCTTCCTTTTTCTCCAGCTCTTGCCAGTGGCGGATGCAGGACGGACGGTTCATGTGTTCTCCTCTATGTTTTCCGACATGATGTTGGCGGCTCTCCGGCCGGCGCAGCCGCCCGCAACCATAGCACCTTGCGCTCCGCCATGGCAGCCGGTTTATTCCGGGATGTCGGCCGCCATCAGCTCGTCCGGGTGCTGCCAGCCCGGTTGGGCGGCGATGCGGGCGAGCCAGGCCTGGACGTTGGGCCAATCGGCGATGGCCAGGCCGGCGTCGGCCAGCCACCACAGGTAGGCGCACAGCGAGATGTCGGCGATGCTGACCTGGTCGCCGGCCAGGTAGCGGCGCTCGGCCAGTTCGGCCTCCAGCACGGCCAGATCTTCTCGCAGCCGCGCTTCCAGCCAGGCCTCCACCGCCGGCGCGTAGTGCGCCGTCAGCCGGGAGTAGCGCAGATTGGGCAGCGACATGCCCAGCCGGTTGGTTTCCCAGCTCAGCCATTCGCGCACGCGCTGGCGCTCGCCCAGGGCGCCGCCCAGGGCGCCGTAGCTGTCGGCCAGCCATTGCAGGATGGCGTTGGACTGGCACAGCGGCACGCCGTCGGCCACCAGCGCCGGCACTTCGCCGAAGCGGCTGGCGGCGCGGAAGTCTTCCGGGCGCTCCCCGCGCGGCAGGGCGAGGTCGACGTGGGCGTAATCGTGCGAAATGTCGGCCAGCACCAGGGCCAGGCGCACCTTGTAGCTGTGGCCGGAGTAGCGGTTGCCGTAAAGGGTCAGGTTGCTCATTGCGCTTGCTTTCTTTAATGCGTAGACATCATGTTAGTTCGTCCGGCTCGATCCCAGCCAGGCCGCGGCGAAGGCCAGCGGCAGCGAGAACAGCGCCGGATTGGAATACGGGAACAGCGGCTGGGCGTGGCCCAGCGCCCCCACCCACACCGCCGGTCCGCAGACGATCAGCAGCAGCGAGGAGACGATGCCGGCCGCGCCGCCCCATACCACGCCGCGCGCGGTGAGGCCGCGCCAGTGCAAGGCGAGCAGCAGCAGCGGAAAATTGGCGGAGGCGGCGATGGCGAAGGCCAGGCCCATCATCAGCGCGATGTTCAGCTGCTGAAATACGGTGGACAGCAGCATGGCCGCCAGGCCCAGGCCCAGCGTGGCCAGCCGCGATGCCTTGAGCTCGCGGCGCGGATCGGCCATGCCTTTTTTCAGCCAGCTGGCGTACAGGTCGTGGCTGACCGCGCTGGCGCCGGCCAGCATCAGGCCGGCCACCACCGCCAGGATGGTGGCGAAGGCCACCGCGGCCACCAGCGCGCGGGCGAAGTCGCCGCCCAGCAGCGCGGCGAGGTGCAGCGCCGCCATATTGCCGCCGCCTATCAGCTTGCCGTCGGCGGCGTGGAATTGCGGATCGGGGCCGATCAGCGTCATCGCGCCGTAGCCGATCAGCAGATTGAGCAGGAAGAAGGCGGCCACCAGCCAGGTGGCGATGGCCACCGAGCGGCGCGCGGCGCGCGCGTCGGCCACGGTGAAGAAGCGCATCAGCACGTGGGGCAGGCCCAGCAGGCCCAGGCTCAGCCCCAGGCCCAGCGACAGGACCTCCACCGGATCGGCCAGCGCCTGGCTCGGCAGGAAGGCGGCCGAGCCGCGCAGCGCGTCGGCGGCGGCGAACAACGCGGCGGGGCTGCCGCCGTAGCGCGCCATCACGCCGGCAGCCAGCAGCAGCGCGCAGACGAACAGCAGGCTGGCCTTGCTGATCTGCACCCAGGTGGCGGCCAGCATGCCGCCCAGCGCCACATAGGCCATCATCAGCAGGCCCACCAGGCCGACGGCGGCGAGATAGGGCAGGCCGAACAGCAGCTCGATCAGCTTGCCGGCGCCGACCAGCTGCACGATCAGGTAGCACAGCGTCACGGTCAGCGAGCTGGCGATGCTGACCAGGCGCACGCCGGCGTGGTCGAAGCGCTGGCTGAGCACGCCGGCCACCGTGTAGCGGCCTTGCTTGCGCAGCGGCCCGGCCAGCAACAACAACAGCAGCGGCCAGCCGGCCAGCGTGCCCACCGCGTAGGCCAGCGAGTCGTAGCCCTGGCCCAGATACATGCCGGCCGCGCCGAGAAAGGCGGCGGCCGACAGGTAGTCGCCGGCCAGCGCCAAGCCGTTCTGCCAGGCGGGCAGGCGGCCGCCGGCGGTATAGAAATCATTGAGGGAGGCGGTGCGGCGGCGCGCGGCTACGGTCAGGCCCAGGGTCAGCAGCGCAAGCGCCAGGAACAACAACTGCGACGCGCTCATGCGTCTTCTCCGTCGCCGACGCGGCTATATAGCGTGGACACGCCGCACAGCAGCAGGATCACCGCCAGCGCCAGCAGGATGGATAGCGGCAAGCCGGCGACGCAGCCGGAAAGCCAGTCCGGGCGCAGCGCCAGGATCAGGAAATAGCCGAGACTGGCGGCCAGAGTGAGGGAGACCAGCAGGCGCTGGAACAAGGCGGGCTTCATCGGCGCTTCAATCGGGCAAAAGCGCCAGTGTAGCGCATGTCAGCCAGGCTGCCACTCCAGCAGCAGCCGGGCTTCGCCGGGGCCGAAGTAATCGGCGTCGCGGCCGATTTCGGCAAAGCCCAGCTTGCGGTACAGCGCCGCGGCCGGATTGGCCGGGTCCACGGTCAGGCGGACGCTGCGCGCGCGCGGCCTCATCGCCTGCAGCGCCGCCTGCATCAAGGCCTTGCCGGTGCCGCGGCCGCGGCAGGACGGCAGCAGCGCCAGCGACAGCAGCCACAGCTGGTCCGGCTCCTGGGACGGCGCGCCCAGCGCGTAGCCGGCCGGCGCGCCGGCGTCGTCTTCGGCCAGCCAGAACCAGTCAGGCCACAGGTCCAGCGCCTGGCGGAAAAAGAAGTCGGGATAGACGTGGCTGCCGAACACCGCCTGCTCGATGGCGAACACGGCGGGAAGGTCGGACAGGCGGGCCTGGCGTAACTGCATGGCGGGCATCCTGCTTGGGTGTGTCGAGCGGGCAAGGTTAATCGATGCGTGCCGGATGGGAAAGGGGAGCGGAGAGGGCGAGGCCTTCCGCTGTCCCGTCTGCCAGCGGCACCTCGCCGATCGCCGCCGGCTGTCCTTTAATCAAGCCATCACATTGGATGAGCACACTGCGCGCTTGGCCTGGCTTGCCAGGGTCATGAATCCTGAAAATTTACGGAGCGTTGTCATGAGCGAGATGTCACGTCGTGAGTTTATCAAGTTGTCGGCCGCAGGCATGGCCGCCGGCGTGCTGCCGCCGGGGCTGGCCGCCGCGATGGCGATACGTCCGGCCGGGCGCAGCCTGTCGGCGGTCAAGCATGTGGTGGTGTTCATGCAGGAAAACCGGTCCTTCGACCATTACTTCGGCGCGCTGGGCGGGGCGCGCGGCTTCGGTGACCGCAGCGCGCTGCAGTTGCGCAACGGCAGCAGCGTGTTCCGCCAGCCCAATCTGTCCAACGGCGAATACCCGTTCCGCCTGGATACCAGCCGCACCAACGCCCAGTATCTGGCCGATCTGGACCACTCCTGGACCGGCACCCACGCCGCGTGGAACCAGGGCAAGTACGATGGCTGGATCGCGGCCAAGAGCAGCTTGACCATGGGCTATTTCACCCGCGCCGACATTCCCTACCACTACGCGCTGGCCGATGCCTTCACCTTGTGCGACCACTATTTCTGTTCGGTGCAGGGGCCGACCAATCCCAACCGCCTCTACCTGTGGAGCGGCATGGTGGACCCGGCGGGCAAGAACGGCGGCCCGGTGACGGACAACAGCGAGAAGGGCTACAGCTGGACCACCTATCCGGAGCGGCTGCAGGCGGCAGGCGTCGGCTGGAAGGTGTACCAGGTGCTGGGCGACAACTACGACGACAACGCGCTGGCCTGGTTCAACCAGTACCGCAGCGCCAAGCCGGGCAATCCGCTGTGCGACCGCGGCATGAGCTCGGTGCCCAAGGTCAGCGGCAACTCGGTGCAGGATCTGGTGGCCGCCATTCGCAACGACGCGGTCAACGGCACGCTGCCGCAGGTATCGTGGATCGTCGCGCCGGAAGCGTATTCCGAGCACCCGAGCGCGCCGCCGGCCGCCGGCGCCTACCTGCTGGACCGCGTGCTGCAGGCGCTGACCGCCAACCCGGACGTGTGGGCGTCCACCGTGCTGCTGCTCAACTACGACGAAAACGACGGCCTGTTCGACCACATGCCGCCGCCGGTGCCGCCGGCCGGCACCGCCGCCGAGTTCATCGGCGGCAAGCCCATCGGCCTGGGGCCGCGGGTGCCGATGCTGGTGCTGTCGCCGTGGAGCCGCGGCGGCCACGTCTGTTCGCAGGTGTTCGACCATACGTCGGTGCTGCGCTTCCTGGAAACCTGGACCGGCGTGCAGGAGCCGAACATCTCCGCCTGGCGCAGGCAGATCTGCGGCGATCTCTCCAGCGCGCTGGATTTCTCCAACCGCAACCCCAGCGTGCCGGCCTTTCCCGACACCGCCGCGTTGCTGACCCAAGCGCAGCAGAGCAAGGGCTGGCCGGCGCCGACCGCGCCGCAGCCGGGCCAGATGCCGCTGCCGGAAGGCGGCCGCCGTCCGGCGCGGGCGCTGCCTTACCAGTGCAACGGCTACGGCAGCACCGACGTCGCCGGGGGCATCTTCTGGGCGCACATGCAGAACGGCGGCAGCCAGGCGGTCCATTATTCGATCTACGCCAACCAGTACCGCAGCGATGGCCCATGGCAGTACGACGTGCCGGCCGGCGGCGAGATCAAGGACTATTTCCACGCCCAGACTTACGGCGGCGGCTTCTACGACCTGACGATGTATGGCCCCAACGGCTTCCTGCGCCGCTTTGTCGGCAATCTCCGCAGCGCCGCCGGCGTGCTGGAGGCGGTGGGGGCCGCCTCGGTGGTGGCGGGCGTGCCGCAGCTGACGCTGCAACTGAACAACGGCGGCAAATCGCCGGTGACCTTCCAGATCAGCGGCAACGGCTATGGCGGCTCCGCGCCGCAGCAAGTCAGCGTGGCGGCCGGCGGCAGCCAGATACTGAGTTGGAACCTCTCCGGCGTGTACGGCTGGTACGACTTCACCGTCGGCTGCACCAACGACGCCAATTTCCTGCGCCGCCTGGTCGGCCATGTGGAGACCGGCGCGGCCAGCGTCACCGGCTGATCCCCGGCAAAGCGAAACGCCGCCGGTCAGGGCGACGGGCGGCGTTTCTTCAGGCGGCGAGGCTTACCACAGCACCTTGACCTTGCCTTCGCCCAGCCAATCGGACAATGACAACAACAGGCCGTCGTCCAGGCGCACCCCCCATTCCTGCGGCAGCATCAACTCGCCCTTGGCCTGGCCGTTGCTGTAGGCCAGCCGCACCAGGCAGCCGGCGTCCTGGCTCTTGAACGGATGCAGCTCGGACTTGAGCCTGGCGATATCCGGCTTGGCCGGCAGCTGCAAGGACAGGCCGCGCGCGTAGCGGCTGCGCGCCTCGCCCAGGCTGTACAGCTTGTCGACGATGATGCGCAGGCGGCCGGGGCCGGCGAAGCTGTCTTCGCTGACCTTGCCTTCCACCACCAGCACCACGTCCTCCTTCAGCTTGTCGCGGTTCAGTTCGAAGCTTTCGGCGAACAGGCTGACTTCCAGCTTGGCGGTGCCGTCGTCCAGCTGGACGAAGGCCATCTTGCCGCGGTTGCCCACTTTGACGCGGATGCCGGTGACGAAGCCGGCCAGCAGTTGCGGCTCCTTGCGCGGGCTGAGGCGGGACAGCGGCGTCTTGATGAAGCCGCGCACCTCTTTTTCGTAGGCCGTGAACGGGTGGTCGGACAGGTAGAAGCCGATCGCCAGCTTTTCCTCGGCCAGCTTCACCGCGTCGCTCCATGGCCGGGTGGCCGCCATCTCGACCGCCGGCGCGACGTCGTCGCCGAACATGTCGAACAGGCCGCCCTGATTGGCGTTGGCGTGTTCCTGCTCGGCGGCTTCCATGGCCAGGCCGACGTTGGCGAACAACAGCGCGCGGTTGGGCTCGATGGCGTCGAAGGCGCCGGCGCGGATCAGCGCCTCGATCACCCGTTTGTTGACCAGCTTCTTGTCCGTTCTCTTGCAGAAATCGAACAGGTCGGTGAAGGGGCCGCCGGCCTCGCGCGCCGATACGATGTGGTCGACAGCCGATTCGCCGGTGCCCTTGATCGCGCCCAACGCGTAACGGATTTCCTGGCGGCTGACCGGCACGAAGCGGTAGAAGCTGTGGTTGACGTCCGGCGGCAGAAAGGCGATGCCGTTCTTGCTGTCCTGGCAGTCGTCGTAGAACACCTTGAGCTGGTCGGTGTTGTCCAATTCCGTGGACATCGTCGCCGCCATATAGGCCGCGCAATGGTGGGCCTTCAGCCAGGCGGTGTGGTAGGCCACCAGCGCGTAGGCGGCGGCGTGCGACTTGTTGAAGCCGTAGCCGGCGAACTTCTCCATGTAGTCGAAGATTTCGTTGGCCTTGGACTCGGGAATGTCCTGCTTGGCCGCGCCCTGCACGAACATCGCGCGCTGGGCCACCATCTCTTCGACCTTTTTCTTGCCCATCGCGCGGCGCAGCAAGTCGGCGCCGCCCAAGCTGTAGCCGCCGATCACCTGGGCGGACTGCATCACCTGTTCCTGGTACACCATGATGCCGTAGGTCGGGGCCAAGACCGGCTCCAGCAGCGGATGCAGGTACTCGAACTTGGCGCCGTGCATCCGCTGGATGAAGTCCGGGATCAGGTCCATCGGGCCCGGGCGGTACAAGGCCACGAAGGCGATGATTTCCTCGAACTTGCTGGGCTTGGCCTCCACCAGCATCTTCTTCATGCCGGTGGACTCGAACTGGAACACGGCGGTGGTGTTGGCGGTGGCGAACACCTTGTACGCCGGCTTGTCGTCCAGCGGCAGGTGGGCGACGTCCACCTCCTCGCCGGTGGTGTCCTTGATGTACTTCTGCGCCAGTTCGATGATGGTCAGGTTGCGCAGGCCCAGGAAGTCGAACTTCACCAGGCCGATTTGCTCCACGTCGTCCTTGTCGAACTGGGAAACGGGAGACGCGCCTTCGCCGCTGGCGATGTACAGCGGGCAGAAGTCGGTCAAGCGGCCCGGCGCGATCAGCACGCCGCCGGCGTGCATGCCGATGCCGCGGGTCAGGTCTTCCAGCGTCATCGCCAGCTCGATCAGCTCGCCCGCGCCTTCGCTTTCGATGATCTCGCCGATCTGGGGCTCCACCTCCATCGCCTTGGTCAGGCTGAGGGGCTTGTTGGCCTCCAGCGGGATCAGCTTGGACAGGCGGTCGCACAGGCCGAAGGGCAGGTCCAGCACGCGGCCGACGTCGCGGATCACCGATTTGGACGACATGGTGCCGAAGGTGGCGATCTGGCTCACCGCCTCCTCGCCGTATTTGCGGCGGGTGTATTCGATCACGCGCCAGCGGTTTTCTTGGCAGAAGTCCACGTCGAAGTCGGGCATGGACACCCGCTCCGGGTTCAGGAAACGCTCGAACAGCAGCGCGTATTTCAGCGGGTCCAGGTCGGTGATGGACAGGCTGTACGCTACCAGCGAGCCGGCGCCGGAGCCCCGGCCAGGGCCCACCGGGCAGCCGTTGCCTTTGCCCCACTGGATGAAGTCCGCCACGATCAGGAAGTAGCCGGGGAAGCCCATCTGGATGATGGTGTCGCACTCGAACTTCAGCCGAGCGTCGTATGCCGGCCGCTTGGCCTCGCGCTCGGCCTCGTCCGGGTACAGCTGCTTCAGCCGCTCTTCCAGGCCGCGCTGGGCTTCGTGGACCAGGAAGTCGTCCAGCGACATGCCGTCCGGCGTCGGGAACAGCGGCAGGTAGTTCTTGCCCAGCACCACCGAGATATTGCAGCGCTTGGCGATTTCCACGGTATTGGCCAGCGCCTCCGGGATGTCGGCGAAGCGCTCCATCATCTGGTCGGCGCTGAGGAAGTGCTGGCACTCATGAAAACTGCGCGGGCGGCGCTTGTCGCCCAGCGTGTAGCCTTCGGCGATGCACACCCGCGCCTCGTGCGCCTTGAAGTCGCCCTTGTCCATGAACTGGATGGGGTGGGTAGCCACTACCGGCAGCTCGGTTTCGCCGGCCAGCCACAAGGTGGCCTGCACCACGCTCTCGACTTGCGGGCTGTCCACGCGCTGGACTTCCAGGTAGAAGGCGCCTGGGAACAGTTTTGCCCAGTAGTCGGCGCGGCGGCGCGCCTCGTCGCGCTGGCCCATCGACAACGCGACGCCGACGTCGCCCAGGTGGGCGCCGGACAGGCACAGCAGGTTGCTGTTGTCGCCGGACGCCAGCCATTCGCGCCTGACCTCGGCGCGGCCGCGGTACTGGTTGTGGCTGAAGGCCTCGGTCAACAATTCACACAGGCGGCGGTAGCCTTCGCGGTTCTTCGCCGTCAGCATCAGCCGGTAGGGCTTGTCGCGGTCTTCCTCGTTTTCCAGCCAGATGTCGGCGGAGACGATGGGCTTGATGCCCTTGTTGCGGCAGCTCTTGTAGAACTTGACCATGCCGAACAGATTCATCAGGTCCGACACGCCTAGCGCGGGCATCTGCTCCTTGACGGCGCGCTTGACCGCGTCGTCGAGGCGGACGATGCCGTCGGTGATGGAAAACTCCGAGTGGAGGCGAAGATGGACAAAGCGGGGTGCGTTCATCCGGGCATTTTAGCGGGTGGCGAAGGGACGAACCAGTCAATCGTCTGCTGGCAAATGCGCGGCGATGCGCATTAGAATGTTGGCATGGCAATTTCACCGCAGGCGAAGAACCAACGATGGAGTTCAATGTGCAGCAACTGGATCGGACGAATCTGTATCAGCTGCTGGTGGGGTGCGTGTTGCCGCGGCCCATCGCCTGGGTCAGCACCCAGGACTTGAAGGGCGTGTGCAATCTGGCGCCGTTTTCCTTTTTCAACGTGATGAGCGTCAATCCGCCGCTGCTCGGCATCAGCATCCTGAAGCAGGCGCCGGAGCGCGACAAGGACACGCTGGCCAATATCCGCCTGACCGGAGAGCTGGTGGTCAACATCGTCAGCCAGCCGCTGGCGGCGGCGATGAACGCCAGTTGCGGCGCGTATCCGGCGGATGTGGACGAATTCGAATTGGCCGGCGTGGCCAAGATAGACAGTGTGACGGTCAAGCCGCCTGGCGTGGCCGAAGCGCCGGTGAGGCTGGAGTGCGCGCTGCATCAATGCCTGACTTTCGGCCACGGCAGCGGCGCCGGCAATCTGGTGCTGGCCGAAGTGAAATACATTCATGTGGCGGATGGCTTGTGGCGCGACGGCGCGCTGGACGAGCAAAGCCTGCAGGCAGTCGGAAAGCTGGGCGGCAACCGCTACAGCTTGGCCGAGGCGGCGTTCACGCTGGAGCGGCCTGCCTGAGGCGATTTCAGAGCGCGGCCAGGGTCTGGGCGGACAGCTCGTCCAGCAGCGTGTAGCGGCGCTGGTATTCGGAGCGCTTCTTGCTGGCGATGTCGGCCATCGCCTTGCGCGGCAGCGTCAGCGGAATGCGGAAGAAGCGGCCGCCGTCCACCGGCTCGGCGTTCAGCGTCTGCCAAAAGCTGTCGTAGTCGGCGAAAAGGCTGCGGCGATAGCGCCAAGAGCTATAGATGTGCTCGCGGTTGCCGACGGCCAGAATCTGGTCCGCGCCTATCTTGCGGGCCAGCGCCGCCAGCGCTTCCATCGCCAGCCGTTTCGGGAACAGGCCGTGAGCGGCCTTGGTGGCCTGTTGTACCTGCTCTGCGCCGTAAGGCTTGCGGGGGCCTTGCAGGCCGCCGGCCACCAGCGTCATGCCGCCGTCGCGGCGGGTCAGCGTAAAGGTCAGCGTCGCCAGCGGCACCTGATCGGCGCCGCAGACCTGTAGCGACATTTCCCCTTCCTTGTCGAAACTGTGCTGTTGTGTGAGCAGCAATTGCAGCGGCACGTCGTTTTTGCCGACGAGATCGGCGAGACGCAAGGGCGCGCTGGACAACAAGCGCCCGCGGACATCGGCTGCGAAGCGTTGTTCGAGAAGCTGATAATGCGCGCGAAGCGCTGCCAGTTTGCCGGCGCACCCCAGCGAGCGGTGCAGGTAGGGACGATGCAGCTTGCTGGCTAACCGTGGATTGCGGCGCAGATAGGTCAATAGCGTCTGCGAATGGCGGAAAGTGTCCAGCCAGCGCAATGTCCACGGCAGCGTCAGCATGCCGCGGAAGACGAATTTGAAGCGGTTCTTGCCCTCGTCGAAACCGTCGCGTTGGGAAAACTCTCCCTTCGCCAGCGACCAGAACAAATCCACGGAGTTTGTGACAGTCATGCAATACCTCATCCTTGGGAATGTCAGGATAAGATAAATCCATGATTGAAATTGTTAATAGTTGTGTGGAACCGTGTGACGGAATGTGACGCAAGATAGCGCTGTCATGATAAAAAATGCTAATTCACCACAATTTATACAGGCGGAAGCGTTCCTTGCGGTCTCCCGGCCGTTGAAAAGCGTAAACAGGCCGCAAAGCGTCGTAAGGGGAGGGCACGCGGTCGTGAAGCGTTTGCAGCAGCAGCCAGCGGCAGCGTCCGGCGGCCGGCGAAGCTTCCAGCCGCAGCGTGCGCAGCCCGGCATAGTATTCCAGCAGCGCGCGCTGCGGCTCTCCCAGGCCCAGGCTGGCGACGCAATCGCCGCCGCGGGCGATATTGTCCAGCCGCGGCTTCAACGCCGAGAAGGCTTCACGGTAGCGCATGCCGTGGTCCAGCGCAGGCAGCCACAAAATGGCCATGACGCACCAGAGCCAGGTCAGGCCCAGGCTCCAGCGCCAGAGCAAGCTGGCGGCGCCGGGCATGGGCTGTCGCCAGCACCATGCCAGCAACGCGCTGGCGGCCAGGAAACGCAGCCAGTCGCCGGGCAGGAAGCGCGGCGCCCAGCCCGGGAAGCGATGTTCCAGCCAGCGGCGGGCGAGGATGCTGTCCAGGGGGAAGCTGAGCGCGGCGGCGCCTAGCAACAGATAGCCAGCCAGGGCCGCCATCAGCAAGGCCAGAAGCCATTTCAGCCAACGCGGCGGCGTGCCGGCGCCGCGCAGCCCGGATAGCGCCAGCAGGGCGAGAGGCGGCAATAGCGGCAGCGCGTACAGTTCGCGCGCGTCGGCGGCGGCGAGCAGCACCGCCAGCGTGACGCCGAACAGCGCCAGCGGCGGAAGCCACTCCACCTTGGCGAATCGACTCCGCCCGGCGCGCCATAGCGCCAGCAAGGCCAATGGCCACAGCGGCAGCGCATACCAGGGCAGGGTCAGACCGTAAAAGCCGCGAGCGGCGCGCGGTCCCAGCTGGGCGGTGCCGCGGAAACGGCCGAAGTTGTTGGCGTCGAGCCAGACATGGAACAGCGCGGGGCTGCGTTGATGCAGGCTGAACATCCAGCATAGGGGCAGCGGCAGCGCGATGGCCAGCGCGATGGCCAAGGTTTGCAGGTAGGCGAGGCTGCGGTAGCTGCGATGCCCGAGCAGCGCCAGCGCGGCGATGGCCAGGCAGCCTGGACCGAGCAGCCCTTTGCTGAGGAAGGCGATGGCCGCGCCGGCGCCCAGCATCAGCCCGGCAGGCACGGGGCGATTCTTGGCGTGGCACAGTCCGGCCAGGCCCCAGCAGAAGCCGGCCAGCAGTGCGGTATCGGTGATCAATTGATGGGCGCGCAGCGGCAGGCCGACAGTGCCCAGCAACAGAGCCAGCGCCCAGCGGCCGTGCCCCGGTCCGTACAGGCCGCGGGCGGCGGAGGCCAGTCCCAGTCCGCCGATGGCAATCCACAGGCCGGCGGCCAGCCGAGCGGCGTCCGGCGCGCCCAGCCATCCCTCGAACAGGCGCATGGTCCAACTGGCGGTGAGGAAGAACAGCGGGGGTTTTTCCAGGAAGGGCTCGCCAGCCAGCATCGGCACCACCCAGTCGCCGCTGGCGGCGAGGTGGCGCACCAGGCCGAAGGTATAGGCCTCGTCGGGCTTCCAAGGCTCGTGGCCGATCAGGCCCGGCAGCAGCCATAGCAGGCACAGCGCCAGGAACGGCGCCCAGCGCGGCGGAGCCGGGGGCTCAGCCAATGGGCGGATCTTTCGGGCGCATCGAGTGCAGCGCGGCTTTCTGCATCTCCAGCGTCTTGATCTGCATGGTCAGCACGCCCAGGTTCATCGTCAGCCAGCCTTCCACCACTTTCAGCTCGGCCAGCTTGCGTTCGATTTCCTCTTCCGACATCGGCGGCAAAAAGGCCTGCATGCCGGGAGGCGTGGCTTGTTGCCAGAATTGGCGGAACAGGGCGAAAGGGTCGTTATGGTTGTCTTGGCTCATGGTGGATTCCGGCGATAAAAAAACGGGCAAGCGATGCTTGCCCGTTCAGTATAAGACGCCTGAAGCGCCGGATCAGCCCTGTTGCGCGGCAACCTGGGCGTCGACCGAGGCCAGCGCCACCATGTTGACGATGCGGCGCACCGACGAGATCGGGGTCAGGATGTGCGCCGGCTTGGCCATGCCCATCAGGATGGGGCCGATGGTCACGCCGTCGGAGGCGGACACGCGCAGCAGGTTGTAGCTGATGTTGGCGGCCTCCACATTCGGCATGATCAACAGGTTGGCGGAGCCCTTCAGCGAGGAGTCCGGCATCGCCTGCTGGCGGATGCTTTCCACCAGCGCGGCGTCGCCCTGCATCTCGCCGTCGATTTCCAGCTCAGGCTGCGCTTCGCGGATCAGGTCGAAGGCGGCGCGCATCTTCTGCGACGACGCGGTGTTCAGCGCGCCGAAGCTGGAGTTGGACAGCAGCGCGGCCTTGGGCGCGATGCCGAAGCGCTGGATGCTCTGGGCGGCCATCTTGGTGATGGCCGCCAGTTGCTCGGCGTTCGGTTCGGCGTTGACGTAGGTGTCGGCGATGAAGATGTTGCCGGTCGGCAGGATCAGCGCGTTCATCGCGCCGGCCACCTTGTCCTGGTTGGCGTAGCCGAGCACGTTCTCCAGGATGTCGAAGTGCTGGCGGTACGGGCCGTAGGTGCCGCAGATCAGCGCGTCGGCGTCGCCGCGGCGCACCATCATCGCGCCGATCAGCGTGGTGTTGCCGATCACGCGGCGGCGAGCCTGCTCCTGCGACACGCCCTTGCGCTTCATCAGCTGGTAGTAGTCCTGCCAGTAGTCGTTGAAGCGCGGGTCGGACTCATTGTTGACCAGCTCGAAATCCACGCCGGCGCGCAGCTTCAGGCCCAGCTTCTCGATGCGTTTCTCGATCACGCTGGGACGGCCCACCAGAATGGGCTTGGCCAGACCCTGGGTGACGATTTCCTGGGTGGCGTGCAGCACGCGCTCGTCCTCGCCCTCGGTCATCACCACGCGTTTCGGGTCCTTCTTGGCCTGGGCGAACACCGGCTTCATGAACAAGTTGGTCTTGTACACGAACTGGGCCAGCTGGTCGGCGTAGGCGTCGAAGTCTTCGATCGGACGGGTGGCGACGCCGGACTCCATCGCCGCCTTGGCCACGGCCGGGGCGATCTTGACGATCAGGCGCGGGTCGAACGGCTTCGGAATCACGTATTCCGGTCCGAAGGACAGCTCCTGGTCGCCGTAGGCGGTGGCCACCACATCGTTCTGTTCGGCCATCGCCAGGTCGGCGATCGCGCGCACGGTGGCCAGCTTCATCTCTTCATTGATGGTGGTGGCGCCCACGTCCAGCGCGCCGCGGAAGATGAAGGGGAAGCACAGCACGTTGTTGACCTGGTTCGGGAAGTCCGAGCGGCCGGTGCCGATGATGGCGTCGGGGCGCACTTCCTTGACCAGCGGCGGCAGGATTTCCGGCTCCGGGTTGGCCATGGCCAGGATCAGCGGATCGCGGGCCATGGATTTGACCATGTCTTGCGAAACCAGGCGCGGGCCGGACAGGCCCATGAAGATGTCGGCGCCGGCCATGGCGTCGGCCAGCTTGCGCCAGCCGTTGTCCTTGATGGCGTAGCGCAGCTTGGATTCGTCCAGCTTCTCGTCGCGGCCGATGAAGACCACGCCCTTGGAGTCGCAGATGGTGATGTTTTCGCGCTTGACGCCCAGGGCGACCAGCAGGTCCAGGCAGGCGATGGCGGCGGCGCCGGCGCCGGAGGCCGCCACGCGCACTTCCGAGATTTCCTTCTTCACCAGGCGCAGGCCGTTCAGCACCGCGGCGGCGGCCACGATGGCGGTGCCGTGCTGGTCGTCGTGGAACACCGGGATGCCCATGCGCTCGCGGCACTTCTTCTCGATGTAGAAGCACTCCGGCGCCTTGATGTCTTCCAGGTTGATGCCGCCGAAGGTCGGCTCCAGCGAGCAGATGATGTCCACCAGCTTGTCCGGGTCCAGCTCGTTGACTTCGATGTCGAACACGTCGATGCCGGCGAATTTCTTGAACAGTACGCCCTTGCCCTCCATCACAGGCTTGCTGGCCAGCGCGCCGATATTGCCCAGGCCCAGCACTGCGGTGCCGTTGGAGATCACCGCCACCAGATTGCCGCGGGCGGTGTACTTGTAGGCGTTGAGCGGGTCTTCGACGATGGCGTCGCAGGGGGCGGCCACGCCGGGGGAGTAGGCCAGCGCCAGATCGCGCTGAGTGGTCAGCGGCTTGGTCGGGGCGACCTGAATCTTGCCCGGTGTCGGGAACTGGTGAAATTCCAAGGCGCTTTGGCGCAATTGCTCGTCCATTCGCAGGCTCCTGATAGAGAGGTTATCTTTATGTTTGCTGTAAGGGTATAAGGGAGTCTAGCGAGGCATTATAAGACTTATGCCAGGCCCGGGCTATGCCGTGTCAGACAAAACACGCGATGGGCGAGCCCATCGCGTCGGCATGTCGGATGCGCTGGTTTTTCAAGACATCATGCCCAGCGCCCGCGGCAGCCACAGCGAGATTTCCGGGATGTAGGTCACCGCCAGCAAGAAGGCCAGCATGGTGAGCAGCCACGGCCATACCGCCACCGTCAGCTCGGTGATCCCCATCTTGGTGATCCCCGAAGCGACGTAAAGGTTCAATCCCACCGGCGGGTGGCACATGCCCACCTCCATGTTCACCGTGATCAGGATGCCGAAGTGGATGGGGTCGATGCCCAGCTGCTGGGCGACCGGGAACAGGATGGGCGCCATGATCAGGATGATGGACGACGGCTCCATCACATTGCCGGCGAGCAGCAGCAGGACGTTCACCATCAACAGGAAGGCGATGGGTCCCAATCCGGCGTCGATCAGCCAGCCTGCCATCATTTGCGGCACGTTCTCCGAAGTCATCAGGAAAGAGAACAGCACCGCGTTGGTGATGATGTACAGCAGCATCGCCGACATGCTGGCCGAATCCAGCAACACCTTGGGCACCTGTTTCAGCGTCAGGTCTTTGTAGACGAAGACGGCGACGATGAAGGCGTAGACGGCGGACATGGCGGCGGCCTCGGTCGGCGTGAAAATGCCGCTGTAAATGCCGCCTATCACCAACACGATCAGCAGCAGGCCCCAGATGCTCTCGCGCAGCGCCTTCATGCGCTGGGCCATGCTGGCCTTGGGCAGGCGCGGGTAGCCGTGCTTGCGGGCGCGATGCCAGGTGGTCAGCCCCAGCAGGCTGGCCAGCATCAGGCCCGGCACCACGCCGGCGATGAACAGCTGGCCTACCGAGGTGTTGGTGGCCACCGAGTACATCACCATGGCGATGGACGGCGGGATCAGGATGCCCAGCGCGCCCGAGGTGGTGATCACGCCGGCGCCGAACTGCTTGGGGAAGCCCTGCTTCACCATGGCCGGCAGCAGAATGGAGCCGATGGCCACCACGCAGGCCGGGCTGGAGCCGGATACCGCCGCGAACAGCGCGCAGGCGAGCACGCCGGCCAGGCCCAGGCCGCCGTGCCAATGGCCGACCAGGCTGGTGGCGAAGTTGATCATTCGCCTCGCCACGCCGCCGTGGGTGAGGAAGTTGCCGGCCAGGATGAAGAAGGGGATGGCCATGATCTCGAACTTCTCGATGCCGGTGAACAGCTTCAACGCCACCGACTCGATCGGTATCTGGGTCATGCTGAACAGATAAGTCAGCACGGTCAGGCCCAGCGCGATGGAGATGGGCATGCCGGTCAGCATCAGCAGCACCAGCAGGCCGAAAATGAATAGCACGCTCATGGCCGCTTGCTCCCCTTGTCGTCGTTGTTCAGGCTGCGCGGGTGCAGATTGTCGTCCAAGGCGAACCAGTTGCTGTCCGCGGCGACGTCCTCCATGCCTTCCACATGGGTATGGTCGTGCTTGGGCAGCGCGCCGGTGCGGAGGAAGCCGGCAAGCACTTGCAGGAAGCGGAAGCACATCAGGTAGGAGCCGCAGGGCACGGCCAGGTAGACCAGCCACATCGGCGCCTCCAGATCGGGCGAGGTCTGGTCGGTATGGCCGATGGCCCAGACGAAGTTGGTGCCCAGGGTGCCGACAACCCCGGTGAACAGCGCGCCGGCCAGCAGGCTGACCACGATCAGGACGCGGCGCTTGTTGTCGGACAGGCGATTCACCAGCACGTCGACGCCGACGTGGATGCCGGTGCGCACGCCGTAGGCGGCGCCGAATTTGGCCATCCAGACGAACAGATAGATGGTCAGCTCCTGCGCCCAGGCCATATTGATAGGGGCGAGGTAGGGTTGAAGAGTGGGAACGCCCGAGCCGTAGCGATGCAGCACCGCGGCGAAGGTGATCAAGGTCGCGGCCCCCATCAGGCAGGCGATCAGCCACTCCTCGAGGTGGTCGAGGATTTTCAGCATGGCGGTATTCCTAGAACGCGCGCAAGCCGCGCGCCGGAGGGCGCGCGGCGATCTGTCCGTTTACTTGGCGGGGTTGAAGCCGGTTTCCTTGTAGATTTCCTTCAGCAGGTCCGGACCGATGCGGGAGGCCATTTTCTGGTGCACCGGCAACATCGCTTTCTTGAATGCCTCGCGTTCCTGCGGCGTCGGCACATAGACCTGAGTCTTGCCGGAGGCCTTGATCGCCGCCACCGCCTTGTCGTTTTCTTCCTTGGCGATCTTGTTGGCGTAGACGGAGGCGTCGGCCACCGCGCCGTCGAGCTCCTTGCGGATGTCGGCCGGCAGGCCGTCCCAGAATTTCTTGTTGACGATCAGCGCGTAGCCCAGAAAGCCGTGCTGGGTCAGCGTCAGGTTCTTCTGCACCTCGTAGGCTTTGCTGGTGTAGAGGTTGGACGCCTCCAGCTCGGTGCCGTCCACCACGCCGGTCTGCAGCGCCTGGTACACCTCGGAGAAGGCCATCACCTGCGGCAGCGCGCCCAGGCTGCGCATTTCCTCCTCCAGCACCTTGGACGACTGGATGCGGATCTTCATGCCTTTGAGGTCGGCCGGCGTCTTGATCGGCTTGTTGGCCGAGAAATTCTTGAAGCCGTTGTCCCAGTAGGCCAGGCCCTTGATGCCTTTCGACTCCAGCTTGGTCAAGAGCTGTTTGCCGATGGGGCCGTGCATCACCTTGTTGACTTCGTCGTAGTTGTCGAACACATAGGGCAGATCGAAGACTTCGAACTCCTTCACCCCCAACGGGCCGAATTTGGCCAGACTCGGCGCCAGCATCTGAACCGCGCCCAGCTGCAGGGCCTCCAGCTCTTCCTTGTCCTTGTAGAGCTGGCTGTTGGGGTAAACCTGCACCTTGACCTTGCCGTGGGTGCGTTGTTCGGCCAGCTTCTTGAAATACTCGGCGGCCTTGCCTTTGGGCGTGTTGGGCGCCACCACGTGGCTGAACTTGATGACGATTTCGCCGGCCGCCTGGGCGAAGCCGGACAGGGTGAGGCTGGCGCAGATGGCCAGCGCGGCGTGCTTCAGTTTCATGTTGGAGTCTCCATCCATTGCAGCGTTGTAGATATCATTCCGGTTCTAGCCGGTTGTTGTGCGGATAAAGTAGAAGCTCTATCGCGCCTTGGCCATTAGGGAATTCCAGAACAGGGGCATGCGCCCCGCCGCCGCGCGCTCGGGGTATCATCTGCGGCATGCCATCTTCTTCATTATTCGCCATGTTTTCGTCATCGTCCCGTAATCGGCGTTCTCCGCATCAATTGTGGCTGGGCGCCAGCCTGGCGCTGATCGCGCTGCTGCTGGCGCTGTGCAGCCTCAGTTATCTTGTGTATCGCGACTGGCGAGACGAGCAGCAGGACAACCTGATCCAGGAGGTGCTGTGGCTGGAGCAATCGTTGCGCATGCATCTGGAAGGGCACCAGGAGTGGGGCGACGCGCTGGCGCGCGACATCGCCTCCGGCAAGTTGGACAGTCGCCGCTTTGCCCAGCAGGCATCGTTCTACCTGCGTGAAAACCCGGAGATGGTGACGCTGGAGCGGGTGGGGCTGGACCGGATGGTGGAATGGGATACCCACGGCGTGCGCCGCGACCAGCGCCAACTGAACCCAGCCGAGTACGACGCGCTGTGGCGCGCCGGCCGATTGCTGCGTCCCAGCTATGGGGCGCCTTATCTGGGGCCTGCCGGCAAATACCGCTTCGACCTGGCCATTCCCATCGTCCATGACGGCCGGCTGCTGGGCGGGGTGCGTCTGTCTTACCAACTGGACGGCTTGCTCTACCACCAGGTGCCATGGTGGATCGCTTCCAAAAACTACATCAGCATTGTCGATCTGGGCGGCAAGACGCTGGCGCAGAAATTCGACGCCGCCGAACAGCCGGGCACCATCTCGCACCAGACCAGCTTCGATCCGCCCGGCTACGGGCTGTACCTGCGCGCGGTCAGCTACCGCAGCGGCCTGGGCCTGACGCTGCCGGTGTTGACCGTAGTCATCGCGCTGCTGCTGCTGACCTTGCTCTACGCGGTGTGGCGCATCCGCCGGCACATGCGGGAGCGGCTGCTGGCCGAGCAGCGGCTGGCCAAGGAAGTGTCGCTGAGGCAGGCGATTGAGGATTCGATGAACAGCGGCCTGGTGGCCATCGGGCTGGAGGGCGAGATCGTCCGCGTCAATCGCGCCTTCTGCGACATGCTGGGCTTCGCGCCGGAGGAACTGGTGGGCAGCTTCCCGCCGCACCCGTTCTGGCCGGACGACCAGCACGGAACCTTGGCCGGCGCGATGGACGCTGTGCGGGACAACCGCCAGCCGGAGCATGGCTTCGAGCTGACGCTCAAGCGCAAGCGCGGTGACACGCTGGTGGTGCGTCTGTTCGCCACGCCGCTGGTGGAGGAGGACGGCAGCCAGCGCGGTTGGATCGCCTCGCTGTTCGACATCACCGAACGGCAACGCCAACGCATGGCCCTGGACGCCGCCCACCGCCGCTTCCTCACCGTGCTCAACGGTCTGGCCGCAGGCGTCTGCGTGGTGGACGAGGGCAGCGGCTTGCTGCTGTACGCCAACCCGGGCTTCGCCGAGCTGTGGCAAGTGGGCGATGCCGACGCGCCCTGCTGCGTGCTGTTGCCCGGTCTGCGCGCCGGCGAGGGCGGCGACGAATACGGGCAGGAATTCATCGTCACCGGCGACAACTGCCTGCTGATCCGCCGCCGCCGCATCGAGTGGGTCAACGGCGAAGCGGCCTGGCTCGCCATTGTCAGCGACGTCACCGCGGAGCGCCGGCGCGAAGAGCGCGAGCAGGCGCAACAGGAGCGCTTCCAGAATACGGCCAGGCTGATCGCGATGGGCGAGATGGCCTCCACGCTGGCGCATGAGCTGAACCAGCCGCTGACCGCCATTAATACCTACGCCGCCGGCGTCGGCCGCCGCTTGCCGGAGGAACTGATTCTGCCCGCCGGCGTGCGTGAGGCGATACACGCCATCGCCGAACAGGCGCGCCGCGCGGCGCAGATAGTCAGCAGCATCCGCGCCTTCGTCAAGAAGCACGAGCCGCAGCTGGAGCGGGCCGAGCCGGCGAGGGTGGTGCAGCGCGCGCTGGGCCTGGCGGAACCCCTGGCAGCGAAGAACGCGGTCAGCCTGCAACTGGCGGCCGATCGCCGCGCCTGTCTGGTGGACATGGATCCCGTGCTGATCGAGCAGGTGCTGCTGAATCTGATGAAAAACGCGATAGAGGCGCTGGTGGAAGCCGGCACGCCGCGCCCCTGCGTGGAGCTGCACACCTGCGTGGAAAACGGCAGGTGGCGGGTGGAGGTGGTGGACAACGGCCCGGGCCTGTCCTCCGGGATGCAGGACAATCTGTTCACGCCGTTCTACTCCACCAAGCCGGAAGGAATGGGCATCGGCCTCAACATCTGCCGTTCCATTGTCGAGTTTCACCGCGGCGAATTCGGCGCGGTCAGCAGCCCGGAGGGGGGCTGCGTGTTCTGGTTCAGCTTGCCCCTGGCCGGCGCGGGACAGGTGTGAGGCAGGGGGCTGGCCAAGCGAAATGCCGTTGTGTTAGTATCCGCGGATTGATGGGCCGATAGCTCAGCTGGGAGAGCGCTGCGTTCGCAATGCAGAGGTCGGGAGTTCGATCCTCCTTCGGTCCACCAGAATCCAAGAGACGGGAAGCATAATTGGCCGAAACGGCCAGCTTATGCTTCCCGTTTCGCGTTTCTAGCTACTCTGCCGTCCCGAATTCATTTCATTTTTCTCCATCCCCATCCCCGTTCCTTGAAAACGTTTGCTTTTCGCGTTTGAAATGCCGTTCTTGCTCTTCGCTCACTTATGGGTGCAAATCGTCGATTTTGGCCAGCTTATGATACCCATTTAAATAGTGTGGTTCTGGCTGGTCGTCTCCCCGCGTTCGCGGGCTGCTTGTCGGCGATAGGCCTGAGGCGTTTGCCCCAGCTGCCGCAGAAAAGCCCGACGCATCCGTTCCGGGTCATGGAAGCCGGCGGCGCGGGCGATGGCGGCGATTGGCTCTTTGCCGCTGGCCAGCCTGGCGCGGGCGATCTCCACCCGCAGCCGCTCGATGGCGCGAGCCGGCGTTTCTCCGGTTTCCTGCCGGAACAGCCGATTGAACTGCCGCTCTCCGAGACAGGCCGCGGCGGCAAGGTCCCCGACGCGGATATCCCGCGCGATATGGGCCCGCAAGAAGGCGAGCGCCGCGCGCAAGCGGTCGCTTTGCGGGCAGAGATCGTCCATTTCCGAGAATTGCGATTGTCCCGAAGGCCGGCGATGGTAGACCACCATTTCGCGCGACACCTGCCGGGCGGCTTGGCTACCGAGATCGTCTTCGATCAGGGCGATGGCCAGGTCTATGCCGGCGCTGATGCCGGCGGAGGTCCAGATGGGGCCGTCCTGAACGAAGATCTTGTCCCCGTCCACCCTGCAGTCAGGGTACTCGCGCTGCAGCCGTGGCGCGTGGCGCCAGTGGGTGGTGGCCCGGCGGTCGGAGAGCAGGCCGGCCGCTGCCAGCAAGAAGGCGCCGGTGCAGACGCTGCAACTGCGTCGGGCCTGGGCTGACAGGGCTTGGATGGCGGATGCGATGCCTGGGTCGGGCAGATCGGGAATCGGACCGCCGGCCACCAGCAGCGTGTCCAGGCCGGCGCCGGCCTGCGTTTCAAACGCCAAGCTGTCCAGCAGCAGTCCCATCGCGTCTGGAACAAGGCCTCCTTGGACGGAAACGATGCGCAGCCGATACGGCGGAACGGCCGCGCCGCAATTGGCCAGCCGGAAGGCGCAAAGCGGCCCCGCCAGATCCAGCATGTCGAAGCCGGAATGGATGAAGAAGACGATGTCTTTCATATTGTCTGATTTAGTGGGAAATATGGCTTTTCAGACTTGATGATGGCGTCACAATCGGTGGAAGGCAAGAGAGCGGCCTCCGGGAAGGCCGCGACAGGCCGGCCGCCGCCGGCATTCATCATGGAGCGATATCGATGCCATCCCCCATTTTTGGACGCGAGTTGCGCGAATTGTCGAAACAGCTGGATCTGGCCTTGCCGGACAGCGCCTTGGTTGCCGAGGCGCTTGACTGCGCGCGGTCTCTGTCCGCGCCCTGGCTGTTCAACCATGTGGCGCGTTCCTGGCTGTTCGCGGCGCTGCTGGCCAGGCGGCGCGGCCACGCGCCGGATCCGGAACTGCTGGCGGTTTCCTGCCTGCTGCACGATGTCGGCCTGACCAGCCATTTCGACGGGAGGGCACGGTTCGAAGTGCATGGGGCGAACTTCGCCCGAGACTGGGCGGGCCGCCGGGGCGTGGGCGGCGATGGGCTGCGCCAGGTCTGGGACGCGATCGCCCTGCACACGACAGGCTCCATCGCCATGCACAAGGAGGACGTGGTGCGGTATTGCCATCTGGGGATCGGCGTGGACTATGGCGGCTGGGGATGGCGCGAGCTGGCTCCGGAGGGGGATCGGGTGCTGAGCGCCTTACCGCGGCTGGGCATGAAGCGGGCGCTGACAACGTGCTTGTGCGGCATCGCCCAGCGTTTTCCGCAAACGGCCGCCGATAATTTCCTGGGCGATTACGGTCGCCGCTTCGTTGACGGCTTTGCCGCGCCGAGCAGCGTTGACATGATGCTGGACGCGCCTTTTCCTGAATAGCGAGGCGAAGTTTTCGATGGGCTGCATGGCTTGGTCATATCCGTATTAGTACCTATAACGGTAGCTAACTGTCCCCGAGAGGGCGGGTTCCCACATAAGAGTCGCGAGGTGGGCGGGGCATGAAGCTGAATATCAAGACTTTGCTGGCGGCCAGCGCCGGATTGCTGATCCTGCTGCTGTTGCTGGTGTTGTTGTGCACGTTGCGCCTGCAGCAGGCGCAGGGTTGGCAGGCGCGCGCGGAGGCGCAGCGCTATCAAAGTTATTTGCTCGCCAACGAGCTGCGCCAGAGTTCGGATGACCTGACCCGCCTGGTGCGCACCTATGCCGAAACCGGCAATCCCATGTACGAACAGCAGTATTGGTCGGTGCTCGCCATCCGCAATGGCCAGTTGCCGCGTCCCCTGCATTACAACCGCATCTATTGGGACTTCATGGCGGCGGATGGCCGCAAGCCGCAGCCGGATGGCCCCGCGGTGCCGCTGCAGCAATTGATGGGCCAGGCCGGCTTCACCCAGCAGGAATTCGACAAGCTGAAGGAGGCGCAGGCCAATTCCGACCGGCTGGTGAACACCGAGACGGTGGCGATGAACGCGATGAAAGGACGCTTCGCCGACGGCAAGGGCGGTTTCACCCGAACGGGGCCGCCGGATCAGGAAATGGCGCGCCGCATCCTGCATGACCGCCAGTATCACCTGGACAAGGTGGCCATCATGCGGCCGGTGGACGAGTTTTACCAGTTGATGGAACAGCGCACCAACGGCGCGGTGGCCGAGGCCCAGGGCGACGCCAGGCTGTGGCTGGCCGTTGTCATCGCCTTGCTGCTGGCCTGCTGCGCATTGAGCGCGCTGATGTTCTGTTGCATCTACCGCGCGCTGCACAAGATGCTGGGCGACGAACCGCTGCATGTCACCCGGCTGATGAGGGCGGTGGCGGCCGGCAATCTGGCGGCGGGGGAGCGCAAGGCCGGTTATCCGCCCGGCAGCATGGCCGACGCCATCGTCCAGACGATCAGCGCGCTCAATGGTTCCATCGCCAGCAGCCAGAGCAGCGCGGCGAGGCTATCCGCCTTGTCGGCGGAGATCAGCAGCACTTCGCAGAACCTGTCGCTGAACACCAGCGAGCAGGCGGCCAGCCTGTCGGAGGCCGCCAGTTCGCTGGAGCAGATATCGGCCTCGGTCAGCCAGACCAGCGACAACGCGGCGCTGACGGAAAACATGGCTTTGCAGGCAGCCGGCGACACTCAGCACGGCGGCGAGATCGTCCAGCAGACGGCGCAGAGCATGCGTCGCATCGCCGAGTGCATCGCCGCGATTGACGACATCGCCTACCAGACCAATCTGCTGGCGCTCAACGCCGCGATCGAGGCCGCCCGCGCCGGCGATCAGGGCAAGGGATTCTCGGTGGTGGCGCAGGAGGTCAGGAAGCTGGCCGAGCGCAGCCAGCTGGCCGCGCGGGAGATTTCCAGCGTGGCCAGGCAGGGAGTGGAAATGGCGTCCATGGCCGGCCGGCAGCTGGAGGCCAGCGTGGCGTCCAGCCAGCGCACCGCGGACCTGATCCAGGAAATCGCCGGCGCGGCCAGGGAGCAGGCCAGCGCGGTGGGGCAGATCAACGCCACCATCCAGATGCTGAGCTCAGCGACCCAGCAGAACGCCTGCCTGGTGGAGGAGCTGGCGTCCATTTCCGAGAAGAGCAGCGGCTATGCCGAAGAGATGCAAAGGCTGATGCAGCGTTTCGAAACCCGGACCGACGTGCCCGCGCCGGTTCCGACGCCAGCCGGGCAATGGCGCGGCTAGATGGATCCCGCCGCCGGAACAGGCGGCGGGGCGCACTACAAGGAGTTCTTCCATGAGCAATTTCCGCGGCAATCTCGCCATCAATATTCTGCTGGCCTTGATCGTGCTGACCTTTATCGGCGTGGTGTACACCTTCATGTCGATGCGGCAGGCGGTGGATGCGATGAGCGCCGCCGGCGACAACCGCTACCATTCCTATTTGCTGGCGTCCGAGTTGCGGCAGAGCTCGGATGACCTGACCCGTTTGGGGCGCACTTACGTCGTCACCGGCGATCCGTCCTATGAGCAGCAGTACAACCGCGTGCTGGACATCCGCAACGGCAAGGCGCCGCGGCCGCAGGAGTACAACCGCATCTACTGGGACTTCGTCGCCGCCGGGCAGGAAAAGCCGCGGCCGGATGGCGAGGCCGTGCCGCTGCAGACGCTGATGAAGCAGGCAGGCTTCACCGACGAGGAGTTCGCCAAGCTGAAGGAGGCGCAGGCCAATTCCGACGGCCTGGTCAATCTGGAAGTGAAGGCGATGAATGCGGTGAAGGGCAAGTTTGCCGACGCGCAAGGCAATTACACGGTCAGCGGCCCGCCGGACATGGAACTGGCCCGCAAGTTGGTGCACAGCAAGGAATACCATGTGTACAAAGCCAAGATCATGAAGCCGATCGACGACTTTTTCGTGCTGCTGGACCAGCGCACCAATGCCGCGTTGCAACAGTCGCGCGACCGCTTGTCCAGCGCGCAGTGGATGTTCGCGGTGACCATCGTGCTGCTGGTAGGCGAGATACTGGTCTTGATCCTGATGGGGCGGCGCCAGTTGTACGCCCAACTGGGCGGATCGGTCTCTGACATCGAAGGCGTGCTGCAGGAGATCGCCTCCGGCAACTTGACGGTAGACGTGCCCAAGGCGCCGGAGCATAGCGCGCTGGGCCAGATCGGCGTGATGAACCAGCGGCTGCGCCGGCTGATCGGCGAGGTGAACAACAACGCCGGCGAGCTGGTGACCGCGGTGGGCTCGCTGCATCAAACCACCAACCGCATCAGCGAAGACGCTGACCAGGTGAACCAAGCGATCAGTTCCAACGCCGCCACCATCGAACAGATCACGGTCAGCGTCACCCACGTCGCCGACACCACCGCCGACGCCAACGCCATCATTTCCCAAGCCCACGACAGCGCCGAGCGCGGCCGCCACGCGATGCAACAGGTCTCGGCCGAGGTGGGCAAGCTATCCCAGGCCATGTCCACGCTGGGCGATACGCTGCAATCGCTGGGCAAGCATTCCGAAGAGATCAGCTCCATCGTCGGCGTGATCAAGGATATCGCCGACCAAACCAATCTGCTGGCCTTGAACGCGGCGATCGAGGCTGCGCGCGCCGGCGAACAGGGCAGAGGCTTCGCGGTGGTGGCGGACGAGGTGCGCAAGCTGGCCGAGCGCACGGCCCAGGCCACAACCGAAATCACCACCATGACCCAGGGCATGCAGCAACAAACGGCCGGCACCGCCAGCAGCATGCAGCAGGCGCGCAGCACGGTGGATCAGAGCGTGGAGCTGGCGCGCAGCGCCGCCGGCGAGATCGAAAGCATAGGCGGGTTGATGCAGCAGGTGGTGGAGACCTTCACCCAGATCACCCATGCCACTCGCGAGCAGTCCACCGCGGTGGGCAACATCGCGCACACCACCGAACACATCAACGGCATGACCCGATCCACGTCGGAAGTGGCGCAAGGCGCCAGCTCCACGTTGAACGAACTGAATCAGAGCGCCAGCAAGCTCAAGAACGTGGTGGAACGTTTCCGCACTTGAACGGCGGTTCCTCATTCCCGCAGCCGCCTGTTTCCGCAGGCGGCTGTGTTGTTTTGTGCAAAACAAGCACAAATCATGTTCATTTGATGATGTTTTTCGCATCAACTTCTCCCATTAAGCTGCAAGCCATCATCCACGGCTCAAGGAGCGCATCATGTCGGCTTTGACGCTTAGACACATTTGCGGCGCGGCGGCGAGAACTTCGTTGTCGGAAAACACCGCGCTAGTGCTGATCGATTTCCAGAATGAGTATTTCGACGGCGCCTTGCCGCTGCCGGACGCGGAAGCGGCGCTGGAGCGCGCCCAGGCGTTGCGAGTTTTCGCCGCGGCCCGCGGCTGGCCGGTGGTGCATGTCCGCCATCAGGCCCCGGCGGGTTCGCCGCTGTTCGCCGCCGGCCAGCCGTCCAGCGCCATCCATGCCGCCCTGCGGCCCAACCCGGGCGAGCTGGTGGTGGATAAGCGGGAGGTCAGCGCCTTTGTCGGCACGGATCTGGCGGCCAGGCTGAGGGAGATGGGAACGGACACGCTGATGATCGCCGGCCTGATGACGCATGCCTGCGTCGCAGGCGCGGCCAGGGACGCGGTTCCGGCTGGCTTTGAGGTGATCGTCGCCGCAGACGCCTGCGCCACCCGCGATTTGCAACCGCCCGGCGGCGAGCCGGTGCCGCATCGCCAACTGCATTTGGCCGCGCTGGCCGCTATCGCCGATACCTTCGGCGATGTGCTGGAGACCGCCGAGATTGTGAGTTTGCCGCGGGCCGGCGCGACAGGGGAGGGCCTGCCATGCTGAAGACTCTGGCGGCGATCATGGCTGCTTGCTTGAGCGGAGGCGCGCTGGGCGGATCGTCTGGCGGGGCCAGTTGGCCGGCGGATACGCTGCCGTGGCGCGGTCTGCCGGGCGGCGACGGCATCCAGGTGGCGGATGTGGCGGGCAGCTTGACCGCCGGCGGGCCGTACCAGGCTTTCGTCCGTTTTCCGGCCGGACGGAACAATCCGCCGCACGCGCATGGCAGCGACCTGCCCACCGTGGTGCTGGCCGGCGTGTTTTACGCAGAGGCGGGCGGCAAGCGGACGCTGTATCCGGCGGGTTCCTATTATTTGCTGCCGGCGGAGTGGCCGCATGCCAGCGGCTGCCTGCCGGGCGCGGATTGTCTGTTGTTTCAATTTCAGAGGGATCGCTTTGATCTGAAGCCGCTGCGGTGAGGCGCGGCGCGTTCTCGCGCCGCTGACATCCATCCAGGCGCCGAGGCGCGCCGACTCGTACTGCTTGTACTGACTGTGTCGGTGTGCCCTGCCTCAGGGGCGAGGCGGCGTTCTGATATCCGCGCTCAGTCCCAACGCGGCATGGCGTAGTAATCGGCGGCGAAGTCGACGAAGGCGCGCACCTTGGGCGAGAGATGCCGGTTTTGCGGGTAGACCGCGTACAGTTCGCGCGCGGGCAGCCGGTATTCTGGCAGCAGCCGCACCAGCCGGCCCTCGCGCAGATCCTGGTGCACGACGAAGGTGGCGGAGACGGCGATGCCGAGGCCGGCGCGGGCGGCGTCGCACACCACCATGCCGGTATTGGCTTGCAGATTGCCGCTGACGGCGACGCGGCGCCATTGTCCGTCCGGCGCGGCGAACACCAGTTCCGAGGTTTGCAGGGCCAGCGAATAGGTCAGCACATTGTGCACGGCCAGCTCTTCCGGGGCGGCGGGAGCGCCTCGCCGCCTCAGGTAGTCGGGCGAAGCCACCACCGCCATGTCGCTGGCGGACAGGCGCTTGGCCACCAGGCTGGAGTCGGGCAGGCCGCGGGAAATGCGCAGGCCGACATCGAACTCCTCCGCGATCAGATCGACGAAGCGATCATTGCCGACCAGGTCCACCTTGATGTCCGGGAAGCGGGACAGGAAATCCGGCAGCCAGCGGCCCATCTCTAGATTGGCGAACGCCATCGGCGCGTTGACGCGCAACATGCCGGCCGGGCGGGCCTGCAGCGATGCCGCCGCGCGCTCGGCTTCGTCCACCCGGTCCAGGATGTCCAGGCAATGGCGGTGGTAATGGTGGCCTGCCTCGGTCAGCGCCAGCCGGCGCGTGGTGCGATTGAGCAGCTGCGCGCCCAGATGGCGCTCCAGCGCGCTGATTTGCCGGGATACCGCGGTGTGGGACAGATCCATCGCGTCCGCCGCCGCGCTGAAGCTGCCGCAGGCCACCACTTGTCTAAAGGCGCGCATCGCCGCCAGCAGATCCATGTTTTCCTCCTTCTTGTCTACGCCGTCTCGCCTGCAAGCATACCCAGCCTCGGGCCGCGGCGCATGGCCGGCGGTTTGACGCAGGGCAAGCGCGAACCGGGCGGGGATGCCGCCGCGCGCGCAGCCATGGTATCGTGGCCGGATGAGAGTCTGGCGCTTGCTGTTGCTGATCGTGTTGCCGCTGTCCCTGCTGAGCGGGTGGGCGGCGGCCGCGCGCGCGCCGTTGGCGGATGTGTTCGAGGATCAGGCGTGCGCCGTGATGGCGGCGGGCCGGGATTGCTCCGCCATGGGCGCGGAGAAGGCGCCGGCATCGCCGCATGACAAGGCGAAGTCCGGCTGCGGCGAGGCCTCATGCGCCTCGGCCTGTCTGTCGTTGCCCATCGGGTCTCCGTCGCCGGGGCTGCCGGTTTTCGCCGCCGTCGGCGTGCGGGTGTTTGCGTTGCCGCATATGAGGATGGGGCCGTCCTT